>NZ_JBEXJT010000036.1:0-88092 GCF_040609255.1 Kitasatospora sp. NPDC004723
CGCCCGGCATCGGAGCCGGCCATCCCGCGGGATGGCCGGCTCCGATGCCGGGCGCGGCCGTTTTCCGCGGAAATCTCCGCACAGAGTGACGGGATCCGTACGCATCTTCGACGGAAGCCACCGCCGCACGTCGCACCACCCCGGTAAGGTCGGGGAATGACCCGTAGTCGCGGGGTGCCCACGGCCCCCTCCGCGCGAGGAGCCGCCCGTGCTGATCACCCATGACACCGAGTGCGCACTGAGCATCCTCGTCGAGCTGCTCAACACCGCACCCGAGGTGTGCGGCACCGAACTGCTGCCCGACGTGGCCGCGCTCGACGCCTTCGTGGTCCGGCAGGAGATCAGCGAGGTCGACTCGCTGACCGACGGCGATCTGCACCAGGTGCACCGGCTGCGCTCCCGGCTGCGCGAGGTCTTCGGCACGGAGTCCACCGAGGAGGCCGCCGAGCTGGTCAACGCCCTGGTCGCGGCGGCCGGCACCACGCCCCGGCTGACCAACCACGACCACCACGGGTGGCACATCCACTACTTCGCACCGCACGCCGCCCTCAGCGACCACCTGGCCGCCGAGATCGGCATGGCGCTGGCGTTCATCCTCACCGCCGGCGAGCGCGAGCGGCTGCGCCGCTGCGAGGCGCCGGACTGCGCGCGGGTCTTCGTGGACCTCTCGCGCAACCGCTCGCGCCGCTACTGCGACAGCCGGACCTGCGGGAACCGGCTGCACGTGGCCGCCTACCGGGCCCGCCAGCGCTCGGCGGAGACGGTCCCCTCGGCCTGAGCGCCGCGCACCGGGCTCAGATGCCGCGGCGGCGCAGGATCTCCTCGATGTCCGCGAACTCGCCGAGCCCGTCGTCGCCCTTGCCCTTTCCCGCGCTCTTGGCCTTCTCGGCGCCCTTGGCCTTCTCGGCGCCCTTGGCCTTCTCGGCGCGCTTCGGCTCCGCCTGGGCGCCCTGGCCGGCGGGTGCCACGGCCGGACGGACCGGAGCGGGCCCGGCGGCGGGGGCGGCGCTCTCGCGTCCCTCGGTCACGGCGCCGCGCCGGCCCACCCAGCGGGTGGTGACGAGCAGCCCCGCCGAGACCGCCAGCAGCACGATGCCGGTCCACACCCGGGGGTCGAAGACCAGCTTGACCGCCCAGTCGGCGATCTCGTCGCCGATCGTCCGGGCCACCGGGAACAGGCCGGTCAGATAGAGGCCGGCGGGCAGCAGCGCGACGGCGAACCAGCGGGTCGCGGAGAGGAAGCGCCGGCGGTAGGCACGCAGGCCCGCCACCGCCACGCCGCCCGCGGTGAGCGCGAAGGCGACCGCCGCCGTCAGCACGGCCGCCTCCCCGCGGCCGTCGTCCCGGGCGCTCCGGGCGTCGCTCCGGATGTCGGACTGCCAATCGGACTGATCATCTCGTCGGACCTCCCACTACCTCGGTCTGGCGAATCGGCCGGGCCCGGCCGCCGGAACGTCACGGGCCCCACTGATGGAACACTGGGGGCATGATCGAAGGTTCCCTCCCCCGTCTCGAGTTCTGGTGCGAACTGCAGTGCCCGGACTGCCGCACCGCCCTGGGCGACGTCCGCGCGCTGCGTGCCCGCTACGGCGACGCGCTGCCGATCGAGCTGCGGCACTTCCCGCTGGAGAAGCACAAGCACGCCTACCCCGCCGCCGAGGCGGCCGAGGAGGCCTTCGCGCAGGGCCTCGGCTGGCCGTTCGTCGAGGCCCTGCTGGAGCGGGTCGAGGACCTGGAGGCGCGCGGCACCCAGGTGCTGCTGGAGGTGGCCGGGCAGGTGGGGGTGGACGCCGAGGAGGTGGACACCGCGCTGGTGGACGGGCGGCACATGCTGACCGTGGACGCCGACCAGGCCGAGGGCCGGGCGATCGGGGTGACGGGCACGCCGACGTACGTGGTCGCCGGGCAGCGCTTCGACGGCGGGCAGAGCCAGGACGGCCTGCTGGAGCGCGTCATCGCCGCCGTCGAGGCCGCGCGGGCGTCCTGACCCGTCACAGCAGCGGCTTGCCGAACACCCGGTTGGTGACCCGGTAGCCGAGCGACTCGTAGAGGCGGATCGCGACCTCGTTGGCGCTGAAGACGTTCAGCCCGAGGTCGCGGACGCCCGCCGCCAGGCACTCGCGCTCGGCGAGGCGCATCAGCGTCCGGCCGTGGCCGCGGCCCCGGTGGGCGTCCGCCACCTCGACCACCATGACCCAGGCCAGCGGGGCGCCGTCGGGCAGGTCGCGCAGCCGCAGCGCCAGCCAGAGCGAACCCAGTGGCTCCTCCCCCGCCGCGTACAGGCGGCGCAGCGCGACGCCCGCGGTGTCCGCGCCCTGCGGCAGCAGTCTCACGTGGTCGGCGTCGGACTTGGCGCGGGCCTCCTCCGCACCGAGGCCGGAGGAGCGCAGGTCCTCCAGGTAGCCGGCCTTGGAGTCGGCCAGCCAGGCCGGGAACTCCTCGGCGCCGATCGGGCGCGCGGTGACGCCGGGCGGCAGGGCGGGCGGCGCGTCCAGCCGCTTGACCATGTTCCGCATCCGCTCGGTGTAGCCGAGGGTGACCGCGAGCGAGCGGGCGACCTGCGCGGACTCGGGGATGTCGGCGTCCACCCGGGTGCAGCCCCAGCCGCGCAGCACCTCCTCGGCGGCCAGCGCGCCGATCGTTCCGCGCCCCCGGCCGCGCCCGCTGCTGACCTCCAACTCGGCTATCTCGCCCCAGACTTGACTGCCACGCGGGACGGCGGTGGTGCGCAGGCCACCGACCGGGCGGCCGTTGACGCAGATCTGCCAGCGCCGGGTGCGGCCGCCGGCGGGGGTGGGGGTCTCCGGGCTCTCGGGGCGCAGCGTGGTGGTCATGTCGGGGTCCCTTCCCCGCCGTCCGGCTCTTCTACCGGCCGGGACGCATCGTCCCCGCCGCGGGGTTCCCGGCGGGGACGGCGCGGGGCGGTGCTCAGGGGTCCAGGTCGTCGCCGCTGCGCTCGGCGAAGGTGGCCATGGCCTTGGCGGTGACCGGGCCGGGGCCGGGCAGTTCGCGGTCGTCGACGCGGGTGACGGCCTGGACGTCGCGCAGCGAGGAGGTCAGGAAGATCTCCTCGGCCTCCCGGAGTGCGTCGAGCGGGAGGTCGGCCTCCTCGGCGCCGCACCAGTCGACGACGAGTCGGCGGGTGATGCCGGCCAGGCAGCCGGAGGCGAGCGGCGGGGTGAGCAGGCGGCCGTCGAGGACGACGAAGACGTTGGAGCCGGTGCCCTCGCAGAGCCGGCCGGCGGTGTTGGCGAGCAGTGCCTCGGAGGCGCCCGCGCGGTGGGCGGCGGCGAGGGCGACGACGTTCTCGGCGTAGGAGGTGGTCTTGAGGCCGGCGACGGCGCTGTGCTCGTTGCGGCGCCAGGGGACGACGGTGACGGCGGTGGTGTCGGGGCGGCGGGTGGCGGTGCCGAGGGAGGCGACCAGGGTGGGGCCGGTGTCGCCGCGCTCGGAGCCGAGCGGCGCGGTGCCGCCGGTGTAGGTGATGCGCAGGCGGCCGAGCGGCATCGGGTTGGCGGCGAGGACGGCCGCGCAGGCCTCGCGGACCAGGTCGTGGTCGGGGTCGGGCAGGCCGAGGCCGCGGGCGGAGCGGGTGAGCCGCTCCAGGTGGCGGGTGACGGCGAAGGCCTTGCCGTCGACGGCCTTCATGGTCTCGAAGACGCCGTCGCCGGTGGTGAGTCCGTGGTCGAGGACGGACAGGGCCGGGTCGGCGGAGTCGACGAGGGTGCCGTTGACCCAGCTGGTGGTCGGGTGCTGCATCGCGGGGTGCTCCTCGCGGGAGGGGTGCGGGCCGGCCGGCGGCGGAGGCGGGCGCGGTCCGGGTCGGGTCGGGTCGGGTCGGGTCCGGGGCGGGGTCGGGTCGGGTTCAGTCGGTGTCGGGGCGGGGCTCGGTGCCCGACGCTATCGCGACCAACCGGGCGGCCTTCAGCTCGGTTTCCGCCCACTCGCGTTCGGGGTCGGAGCCCCAGGTGATGCCGGCGCCGGTGCCGAAGCGCAGTTCGGGCGCCGCCGGGTCGCTCCGGTCGATCCAGAAGGTGCGGATGCCGACGGCGAGTTCGCCCTCGCCGCGATCCGCGTCGACCCAGCCGACGGCGCCGCAGTAGGGGCCGCGCGGGGCGGTCTCCAGGGCTTCGATGATCCGCAGGGCGCTGGACTTGGGGGCTCCGGTGACGGAGCCGGGCGGGAAGGTGGCGGCGAACAGGTCGGGCCAGCCGGTGTCCGGGCGCAGGGTGCCCTCGACGGTGGAGACCAGGTGGACCAGGCCGGGGTGCTTCTCGACCGCGCACAGGTCGGGCACGGTGACGGTGCCGGTGGCGCAGACCCGGCCGAGGTCGTTGCGGACCAGGTCGACGATCATCACGTTCTCGGCGTGGTCCTTGTCGAGCAGGTCGTGCTCGGTGCGGCCGGTGCCCTTGATCGGGCCCGAGGAGACCGTGCGGCCGGTGCGGCGCAGGTAGAGCTCGGGCGAGGCGGTGGCGATCTCCACGCCGTGCCCGGGCAGCCGGATCGTTCCGGCGTAGGGGGCCGGGTTCCCGTGGGCGAGCAGGCCGGTGAGGGCGTCGACGTCCGAGCGGGCGGGGTCGGGCAGCGGCGCGGAGAGCACCCGGCAGAGGTTGGCCTGGTAGACCTCGCCGACCGCGATGTGCTCGCGGATGCGGCGCACGCCCGCGGTGTAGGCGGCGCGGTCGAGCGAGCTGCGCCAGGAGCCGGCGGCCGGGCCGTGCCAGCCGGCGCCGGAGGGCGGGGCGGGGGCCGGGCGGACGTCGTCGAAGCGGGCACAGGTGAGCCGGCCCTCGAAGTCGTGCGCGACGGCCCACCAGCCGGCGGAGTCCAGGGCGGCCGGGTCGGAGGTGACGTCGCGCAGCCCGGTCGCGAGGCGGCCGCCGAAGCGGGCGAGGGGGTGCTGGGGGTCGAGGTGGCCGGACACGGTTCTCCTGCGCGGGGCTTTGCTGGGGGGTTGCGGTGCCTGAAGTGTAGGTCGGGGGGCGCGAGCAGAATCGGCCGTCGCGCGGGCGTACGCCGGGTGACCTGCGGGTGTCACTCAGGGTGTCGTTCCACCGCCGCCGCGCCCGTCCGGGCCGGTCCGCGCCGCGGCGTCCGACGGCCGCCCGCCGGACATGCTGCGGGAACGGATTTTTAGCTGGCCCGGGAATCCGCTAGAGTTCAACACGTCGCCAGGGAGCGCAGCCGGGAAAACCGGTGAAGATCCCGGCAGACAGGCGGACGTGGCTCAGTTGGTAGAGCATCACCTTGCCAAGGTGAGGGTCGCGAGTTCGAATCTCGTCGTCCGCTCGACGAAGGACAGTGTAAGATCGTCCTTCGAGTGTTGCCTGGTGGAGTGGCCGAGAGGCGAGGCAACGGCCTGCAAAGCCGTCTACACGGGTTCAAATCCCGTCTCCACCTCCAAGAGGCTCGCCCGGCTCCGCCGGGTGGCCTCCCCGCGCGATTAGCTCAGCGGGAGAGCACTACCTTGACACGGTAGGGGTCACTGGTTCAATCCCAGTATCGCGCACCATGCCCGGCCCTGCCGGACACCTGCCCCGCGCGATTAGCTCAGCGGGAGAGCACCACCTTGACACGGTGGGGGTCACTGGTTCAATCCCAGTATCGCGCACGTCGGATCCTCCAGGATCTTCGGATCCCGGGGTTCGCCGCGGAACACCACCGCACCAGCGCGATTAGCTCAGCGGGAGAGCACTACCTTGACACGGTAGGGGTCACTGGTTCAATCCCAGTATCGCGCACGTCGGGTCCTTCAGGGCCTGCTGCAGGACCGCCTTACCAGGCGCGATTAGCTCAGCGGGAGAGCACTACCTTGACACGGTAGGGGTCACTGGTTCAATCCCAGTATCGCGCACAGTGACGGCCGGGGCCGCGACTCGAACGGGTCGCGGCCCCGGCCGTTTCGGCGTTCCCCGAGCTGTTCTCGCGCGGTGTTCCCGGAGGCGTTGGCCGGGAGCCTTGCCCGGGAGCGTTGCCCGGAAGGAACGGAAGACGCAGAAGAGCCGCGTACGGTCGCCCTCACCGACGTCCGTACGCGGCCTCTCCGCCTGCCGGGGCGCTCTGCGCGCCGCTCCTCGCCCGTCCGCGTGTCATCGCGGGCGCGGCCTCCCCGGCGGCACTGGCTCCCCGTCCCCAGGGGATCAGTGCCCGTTTCGGTGGGCACCGAGGTGCCCGGCCCGGTCAGCGGCCGATCAGTTCGGCCACCGCCTGGGCCTGGTTCGCCATCTGCTCCCAGCCGCCGAACAGGACGGCCAGCAGCACCGCGCAGGGCAGTGCCATCGCCACCGCCACCGCCGGGTGCCGGGTCGGCTCCGCGGCGCCGGGCTGGGTGAAGGCCGGCCGACGTCGGCGGGAGGTGGATCCCGTGGGCTGCGGTGCCATGCCCCTGACTCCTCTTTCGTGAGCTCGGCCGGTGGATGGACGGTGGTGCACGTGGACGCGGTGGACGGCTTACCTCGGGGGACGAGCTCCCCGTCCACCGCTGAGAACAACGGTATGGCGGGAGGGGGTTGGCGGGCGTCATGCCGTCGTACTGTTCTCCGGGCCTCCCGGAGGATGACGATCAGACCTGGGTAGTACTACCGCAGGGGGAGACGTCCGAGACCCGGTCCCAGGGGGAACCCTGAGAGGCGACCCCGAGAAACGATTCGCCGGCACACCGCCCGAATGTCAGTGCAAGATCCGACAATCGGACGGTGGCTTGAGGTGTTGCGTATCAGCACACCGCAGCGGGCAGTCCGTAAGCTGTGCCAGACAGGAACTGACGACGCCCCATCCGACGGGGCCTCACCCACAGTCTGACGGGGAAACGAGAATGGCGATGATGCGGCTGAGGCGTGAGGACCCCCGCATCGTCGGGCCGTACCGCCTGCACCGGCGGCTGGGAGCCGGCGGCATGGGCGTGGTCTACCTCGGATCCGACCGCAGGGGGCAGCGCGTCGCGCTCAAGCTGATCCGCGCCGAGCTGGCCGAGGACGTCGAGTTCCGCACCCGCTTCGCTCGCGAGATCGCCGCCGCCTCCAGGATCCGCGGCGGCTGCACCGCCCGCGTCATGGGCTCCGACATCGAGGCCGACCGGCCCTGGCTGGCCACCGCGTACGTCCCCGGGCCGTCGCTGTACAAGCGGGTCGGGGACGAGGGGCCGCTGGGCTGGTCCGAGGTCGCCCGGATCGGGGCCTCGCTCGCCGATGGGCTGGTCAAGGTGCACGAGGCCGGCGTCGTCCACCGCGACCTCAAGCCGTCCAACATCCTGCTGTCGCCGCGCGGGCCGCGCATCATCGACTTCGGCATCGCCTGGTCGCGCGGGGCCAGCACGCTCACCCACGTCGGCACCGCCGTCGGCTCGCCCGGCTTCCTCGCCCCCGAGCAGGTACGGGGGGCCGCCGTCACGCCCGCGACCGACGTGTTCGCCTTCGGCGCGACCCTCGCGTACGCGCTCACCGGGGACAGCCCGTTCGGCTCCGGGGCCTCCTCGGAAGTCATGCTCTACCGCGTCGTCCACGAGGAGCCCGACCTGTCGGCGGTGCCGGCGCAGCTCGCGCCGCTGATCCGGGCCTGCCTGGCCAAGGAGCCCGCCGAGCGGCCCGGCGCGGCGGCGCTGCACGAGCGGCTGAGCGAACTGGCGGCGCGCGGTGCGGCGGCCGGCCCGGGCGCGATGCCGGGCGGCGCGGCGGGCCACGGCTCCGGCGGGCCCTTCGGCCGGGGTCGCGGGGCCGCCGCGCGCGGCCAGGCCGCCGCCGGGGGCGGCGGGGTCGGGGCCGGTGGGGTCGGTCCGGCCGGTGGCGTGCCGGGCGTGGGCCGGGCGGGCGCCGTCCGGGGTGCCGGGCCCGGGACGGAGCGAGTCGGGGCACCGGGGCACCCGGGACGTCCTGCACACCCGGGGCACCCGGGGCACCCGGGGCACCCCGTGCGGCCGGCCGGGCCGGTGCCGGCCGCACCGGCCGCCGCCTCACCGCGCGGGGTCCCGGCGCCCGGGCGGGCGCCCGAGCAGGCCGCCGCCGCCTCCGCCCGGGCACGGGCGGCGGGCGCGCCGGCCGGCGCGCCGCGACGGTCCCCCGCCCCGAGCGACGGGCAGGCGGCCACCGCGCCGCTCCCCCGTCCCGACGCGGCCCAGGCCACCCGGCCGATGCGCGAGCGCCAGCAGACCCCACCGCCCGCACGGCCGGGACGGCAGCGACCGGGCGGGCCGCGCGGCCGGGCGGGCGACCGCCAGCACACGCCCGCCCCCGGGGGGCGCCCCGGGACGGCGCGGCAGCGGCTGATGCGGCAGCGGCTGGTGGTGTTCGTGACCGTGACGGTCGGGGTGGCGCTGGCCATCGCGGCGGCGCAGGGGTGCGAGAACCGGGACAAGCAGGGGCTGCGGCCACCGGCGAGCTCCACCGCCGCGGCGGGCCCGACGGCCGGCGCGGGGCCCGCGACCGCCCCGGCTCCGGAGACGTCGACCGGGGCGGGTCTCTCGGCGGACGGGATCGCGCCGTCGACCACTCCGCTGGCGGCCGCGGCCCACGGGGCCCCGGCGGGCGGTGGTGCGGAGGGCGCGCTGACGCCCGCCCAGGGCGCGGGTCCGGTGGTCGACTGGCTGAACCGCTCCTACGCCGATCCGGCGGGCGGCCCGGCCATCGCCCTGCGCGACGGCCACTCGGCGGGCGCGGGGCCGCAGGTCGTGCTCAGCGCGGTCCTCCCGGCGCGGTACAAGGGCGCCCCGGCGGCGCTGGTCGTCCTGCGGCGCTCGGAGGGGTCGGTGCCGGTCGACCTGGTGCAGCTGTTCGCCTTCAACGGGGACACCCCGGTCGCACTGACCTCGCGCTCGTCGGCGGCGGACCCGCAGGCGACGGCGGCCTGGCGGCTGGAGGCCGGGGCCCTGGTGCGGGAGGAGCGGGTCGCCCAGACCGGGGCCGCCACGTCCACCCGCTACACGCTGCGCGCGGACGGCACCCTGGAGGAGTCCTGGCCCGGCTCCCCCACCATGACGCCCCCGATCACCACCCCACCCCCCGCCGCGGCCCCCGCACCCCCCACCGCCCCGGCCGGCTGACCCGGGGAGGGAACCGGAAGTCGGCCGGGCCGACTTTTGGTGCCGCACCAGACCCGGTCGGCGGCGGGCGAGGGCAAGCCGCGACCACAACACGCGAGCCCGCCGAAGCAGGAAGTCGGCCGGCCCGACTTTCCGCATAGCAGCACGCGCCTCGCCAAAGGCGGCGACGATGGGCGGGCACTCCCGAGCAGGAAGTCGGCCGGACCGACTGTGCGTGCAGCAGGCGCCTCACCGAAGGCGCCCACGATGGGAATCACGCCGGGGCCGGGCCGACCTGCCCTGCCGCAGCGCGGCGCTTCGCCGAAGGGGGTGGGGCACACCGGAGCAGGAAGTCGGCGGGCCCGACTTCCTGTGGGGGGTGGAGGTCAGGCGGTGGCGGTGACGGCGTAGAAGGCGACGGCTGCGGCGGCGCCCACGTTGAGGGAGTCGACGCCGTGGGCCATGGGGATGCGCACGGCGTGGTCGGCGGCGGCCAGGGCGTGGCGGGTGAGGCCGTCGCCCTCGGCGCCGAGCATCAGGGCTGCCTTGGGGAGGCGGTGCGGGGCGAGGTCGGCCAGGTCGACGGCGGTCTCGGCCGGGGTGAGCGCGAGCAGGCTGAAGCCGGCGGCGCGCACCGTGTCCAGGGCGGCCGGCCAGGGGTCCAGCCGGGCGTACGGGACGGCGAAGACGGCGCCCATCGAGACCTTCACCGCACGCCGGTACAGCGGGTCCGCGCAGTCGGGCGAGAGCAGCACGGCGTCCATGCCGAGGGCGGCGGCGCTGCGGAAGATCGCGCCCAGGTTGGTGTGGTCGACCAGGCCCTCCAGCACGGCCACCCGGCGGGCGCCGGCCAGCAGCTCGGCGGCGTCCGGCAGCGGCTGCCGCTCCATCGAGGCGAGGGCGCCGCGGTGGACGTGGTAGCCGGTGACGGCCTCGGCCAGGGCGGGTTCGACGACGTGCACGGGCGCGTCGGCCTCGGCGATGACGTCCGCCATCACGTCCAGCCACTTGGGGGTCAGCAGCATCGACCGCATCCGGTAGCCGGCCGCCAGGGCGCGGCGGACGACCTTCTCGCCCTCCGCGATGAACAGGCCCTCGGCGGGTTCGCGGCGGCGGCGGAGTTCGACGTCGGTCAGGCCGGTGTAGTCGGCGAGGCGCGGGTCGGCGGGGTCGGTGATGGTGCGGGGTTCGGACACCCTGCGATCTTGCCAAGTCGGGCCGGGGAAGGCCAACCGGCCCAATGGGCGGCGTGGTCGTCCTTGGCCCGCCGCCGCGTGGAGTGCAAATATGACGTATGGCCCGTTTTCCGGGTCGATCTTGGGCGCCGTCGGACCCCGGTGCGGCCGGTTCCACCTCCGCCTCCCGGTCCACCGGCACCGGCGCAGGCTCGCCCGGTGGGCGCCCACACGGTCGGCACCAGCGATCACGAACGGCCCGGCCGGCACCGGCCCGGGTCCGGTCGGTGGCCGGGCAGGTCTTCGCGCTGCAGGTCGTGGTGGTACTGATGCTGGTGGTGGCGGCGGTGGTCGCCCTGCTGGTGCAGTCCCGCAACGACGCCCGGCAGGAGGCCACCAACCGCTCGGTGGCGGTCGCGCAGACCTATGCCAACTCGCCGGGCATCGTCGCGGCGCTGCGCTCCCCCGACCCGACCGCGCTGCTGCAGCCCTCCGCGCAGTCGGCTCGGATCAACGCGGGCGTGGACTTCATCGTCGTGATCAACACCGACGGCATCCGCCTCACCCACCCCGATCCGGCCCGGATCGGCCACAAGATCATCGGCAACTACCAGCCCGCGCTGAACGGACAGGTGGTGACCGAGCAGGTCACCGGCACGTTCGGGTCGCTGGTGCAGGCCATCGTGCCGGTGCACGCCCCGGACGGGCAGGTGATCGGGGCGGTGTCGGCAGGCATCACGGTCGCCAATGTGAGCAGTGCCAGCGAGCGGCAGCTGCCGGTGGTGCTCGGTACGGCCGCCGCCGGGCTCGCACTGGCGACCGGCGGGACGGCGCTGATCAGCCGGCGGCTGAAGCGGCAGACCCGCGGGCTGGGGCCGGCCGAGATGACCCGCATGTACGAGCACCACGCGGCGGTGCTGCACTCCGTGCGCGAGGGCGTGCTGATCATCGGCGACGACGGGCGGCTGCTGCTCTGCAACGACGAGGCGCGCCGGCTGCTGGACCTGCCGCCGGACGCCGAGGGCCGTCCGCTGACCGAGCTGGGCCTGGAACCGGCGCCGCTGGAACTGCTGGCGGACGGGCGGGCCGTCAGTGACGAGGTGGTGCTGGCCGGTGAGCGGCTGCTGGCGGTGAACGTACGGCCGACGGACCGCGACGGCGGGCCGCCGGGGTCGGTGGCGACGCTGCGGGACTCCACGGAACTGCTGGCGCTGTCCGGGCGGGCCGAGGTGGCGCAGCGGCGGCTGCGGCTGCTGTACGACGCCGGGGTCACGGTGGGCAGCACGCTGGACGTGACGCGGACGGCGGAGGAGCTGGCGCAGGTGACGGTCGGCCGGTTCGCCGACATCGTCACGGTGGACCTGGCCGACCAGGTGCTGGAGGGCGACGAGCCGCCGTCCGGTCCCACGCTGCTGCGGATGCGGCGGACGGCGCTGTCGGCGGTGCGGGAGGACGTGCCGTTCCACCCGGTCGGCACGGTGCTGGAGGTGGGGCCGTCGACGCCGCTGGCGGGGGCGTTGAACAGCGGGCTGCCGGGGCTGGAGCCGCGGTTGGCGGAGTCCGCGGGGTGGCGGGAGCAGGATCCGGAGGCGGCGGCGCGGGTGCTGGCGGACGGGGTGCACTCGCTGGTGCGGGTGCCGCTGAAGGCGCGCGGGGTGCTGCTGGGGATCGTCCGGTTCTGGCGCTCGGAGCGGCCGGAGCCGTTCGAGGAGGAGGACCTGGCGCTGGCGGAGGAGCTGGTCGCGCACGCGGCCGTGTGCATCGACAACGCGCGCCGGTACACCCGGGAGCACGCGATGGCGGTGACGCTGCAGCACAGCCTGCTGCCGCGCAGCCTGCCGGAGCAGAACGCGCTGGAGGTGGCACACCGGTACCTGCCGGCGCAGGCGGGGGTGGGCGGGGACTGGTTCGACCTGATCCCGCTGCCGGGGGCCCGGGTGGCGCTGGTGGTGGGGGACGTGGTGGGGCACGGGCTGCACGCGGCGGCGACGATGGGGCGGCTGCGGACGGCGATCCACAACTTCTCGACGCTGGACCTGCCGCCGGACGAGTTGCTGGGGCACCTCGACGAGCTGGTGAACCGGATCGACCTGGAGGAGTCGGCGACCGGGGTGTCGGCGGCGGTGACCGGGGCGACCTGCCTGTACCTGATCTACGACCCGGTGGCGCGACGGTGCACGGTGGCGAGTGCGGGGCATCCGCCGCCGGCGCTGGTGCGCCCGGACGGGTCGGTGGTGTTCCCCCAGCTGCCGACGGGGCCTCCGCTGGGGCTGGCGGTGCTGCCGTTCGAAACGGTGGAGCTGGAGGTGGCGGAGGACAGCCGGCTGGTGCTCTACACGGACGGGCTGGTGGAGGACCGCGAGCGGGACATCGACGAGGGGTTGGAGCTGTTGCGGGCGGCGCTGGAGGGGCCGCCGCGGACGCCGGAGCAGACCTGTGCGGACGTGCTGGGGGCGATGCTGCCGGAGCGGCCGCAGGACGACATCGCGCTGCTGGTGGCGCGGACCCGGGGGCTGTCGGCGGACCGGGTGGCGCAGTGGGAGGTGCCGTCGGATCCGGCGGCGGTCGCCGGGGTGCGGGCGGCGGTCGCGGAGCGGCTGGAGCAGTGGGGGCTGGCGGACGCGGCGTTCGTCACCGAGTTGATCCTGAGCGAGCTGGTGACCAACGCGATCCGGTACGGCACGGGGCCGATCAAGGTGCGGCTGCTGCTCGACCGGTCGCTGATCTGCGAGGTGTCGGACGGCAGCAGTACCTCGCCGCACCTGCGGTACGCGGCCACCACGGACGAGGGCGGGCGCGGGCTGTTCCTGGTCGCCCAGTTCGCGGACCGGTGGGGGACGCGGTACACGGCCACCGGGAAGGTGATCTGGACGGAGCAGCCGCTGGAGTAGCCGGGCGTGGTCGCTCGGCCGCTGCCGCTCGGCTGCTTGGCTGCTTGGCTACTCGGCCGTGCACTTTGCAAAGTCCACACTTTGCAAAGTGCACGTAACGCGAGCATCGAGGGTGCTGAGCTGGGATCACGCGTCAGCACTTTGCAAACAGCAGCTGTTTGCAAAGTGCTGACGGACCGGCGGACGCGGGCGGGCGGACGGACGCGGGCGGGCGGGCCGGCGGACGCAGGCGGGCCGGCGGCAGAGCCGAGGGGTCAGGCGCCGGCGGCCGTGGCGGGGGCGAGGACGTTGACGACGTCGCCGATGACGATGACCGCCGGGGGCTTGATGCCCTCCGCCTCGACGGTGGCGGCGACCGTGGCCAGGGTGGCGTCGACGCGGCGCTGGGCGGCAGTGGTGCCCTCCTGGACGACGGCGACCGGGGTGTCGGCGGCGCGCCCCTCCGCGATCAGCCGGGCCGCGATGGCGCCGATCTTGTCCACGGCCATCAGCAGCACCACGGTGCCCGTCATCCGGGCGAGCGCTCCCCAGTCGGTCAGCGACCGCTCGTCGTCCGGCCCGACGTGCCCCGAGACCACCGTGAACTCGTGCGTCATCCCCCGGTGGGTGACCGGCACCCCGACCGCCGCCGGCACGCTGATCGAGCTGGAGATGCCCGGCACCACCGTGACCGGCAGCCCGGCCTCGGCGCAGGCCAGCAGCTCCTCACCGCCGCGCCCGAACACGTACGGGTCGCCGCCCTTCAGCCGCACCACGAACTTGCCGGCCTTGGCGTGCTCGACCAGCGTCCGGTTGATCGCCTCCTGCGCCATGAAGCGCCCGTACGGAATCTTCGACGCGTCGATCACCTCGACGTGCTCCGGCAGCTCCGCCAGCAGCTCGCGCGGCGCCAGCCGGTCGGCCACCACCACGTCGGCGTCCGCGAGCAGCCGCCGGCCGCGCACCGTGATGAGGTCCGGGTCGCCCGGGCCGCCGCCGACCAGCGCGACCCCCGCGCCGTGCGCGCGGTACTGGCGGGCAGCGAGCGAGCCGTCCCGCAGTCCCTCGACGATCGAGTCGCGCAGCGCGGCCGAGTGCCGCGGATCGCCGGTGAGGACGGCGACGGTCGCCCCGGCGTCCCGCCCGCTGGCCGGCGTCCACGCGGTGGCGGCGGAGGCGTCGTCGCTGCGGGCGCAGAACACCCGCTCGCGCTCCGCCTCCGCGCTGACGGTGGCGTTCACCGCCGGGTCGTCGGTGGCCACCAGCGCGTACCAGGTGTCGGCGAGGTCGCCCTCCTGGTAGGACCGCCGGTGCCAGGTCAGCTCGCCGGCGTCGGCCATCGCCTGGACCGCCGGGGTGGTGGCCGGCGAAATCAGCTGCACGTCCGCGCCGGTGGCGAGCAGGGCGGGCAGCCGCCGCTGGGCGACGTGCCCGCCGCCGACCACCACGACGCGGCGGCCGGCCAGCAGCAGGCCGACGGGGTACGGGGTGCGGCCCTCGGTGCTGGGGTGAGGGGTGGGCGCGGTCATCGGTGGTGCTCCTGGATCGGTGAGGGTGCGGGGGTGCGGCGCCGCTCCGCGCACCGGCGCGCCCTCGGGCCGGTGCGCGGAGCGGTTCGGACGAGCGTCAGGCCTTCTCGGTGACCCCGGCGGAGTCGAAGGTGGCGACATCGTGCATCGCACGGGCCGCACTCTGCACCAGCGGGAGGGCCAGCAGGGCGCCGGTGCCCTCGCCGAGCCGCAGGTCGAGGTCGATCAGCGGCCGCAGGCCGAGCTTGGCGAGCGCGGCCTGGTGGCCGGGCTCGGCCGAGCGGTGGCCGGCGATGCAGGCGGCCAGCACCTCGGGGGCGATCGCCTTGGCGACGAGCGCGGCGGAGCCGGCGATCACGCCGTCCAGGATGACCGGGGTGCGCAGGCTGGCCGCGCCGAGCAGGAAGCCGGCGAGGGCCGCGTGCTCCAGGCCGCCGACGGCGGCGAGGACACCGATCGGGTCGGCCGGGTCGGGCTGGTGCAGGGCCAGGGCGGCCCGGACGACCTCGACCTTGCGGGCATGCGTCTCGTCGTCGATGCCGGTGCCCCGGCCGGTGACCTCGGCCGGGTCCTGGCCGGTGAACACCGAGATCAGGGCCGCGGAGGCGGTGGTGTTGGCGATGCCCATGTCACCGGTGATCAGGGCCTTGTTACCGGCCGCGACGAGATCGCGGGCGGTCTCGATGCCGACCTCCAGGGCCTTGAGTGCCTCCTCGCGGGTCATAGCCGGACCCTGCGTCATGTCGTCGGTGCCGGGCTTGACCTTGCGCGGCAGCAGACCGGTGGTACGGCCCTGCTGGATCGCGTCCGGCAGCTCGGCCGCCACGCCGACGTCGACCACGCAGACCTCGGTGCCGATCTGCTTGGCGAAGGCGTTGACCACCGCTCCCCCGGCGAGGAAGTTGCCGACCATCTGGGCGGTGACCTCCTGCGGCCAGGGGCTGACGCCCTGGGCGTGCACGCCGTGGTCGGCAGCGAAGACCGCGACGCAGGCGGGCTCCGGGATCGGCGGCGGGCACTTGCGGGACAGGCCGCTCAGCTGGGCGGAGATGATCTCCAGCATGCCGAGCGAGCCGGCCGGCTTGGTCATCCGCTTCTGACGGTCCCAGGCCTCGCCGAGCGCCTTGGCGTCCAGCGGGCGGATGCCGCGCAGGGTCTCGGAGAGCGCGTCGTGCGGCTCCTCGCCCGGCAGGGCGCGGTTGCCGTACTGCTCCTCGTGGACGACCCAGGACAGCGGGCGCTTCTTCGCCCAGCCCTGCTGCTGGAGCTCGGGCTCGTCCGGGAAGGCGTCGACGAAGCCGACGCACAGGTAGGCGACGACCTCCAGGTGCTCGGGCAGGCCGAGCTCGCGGACCAGCTCCTCATCGTCGAAGAAGCTCACCCAGCCGACGCCGAGGCCCTCGGCGCGGGCGGCCAGCCAGAGGTTCTCGACCGCGAGGGCGGACGAGTACGGGGCCATCTGCGGCTGGGTGTGGCGGCCCAGGGTGTGACGGCCGCCGCGGGTGCGGTCGGCGGTGACCACGATGTTGACGGGCGTCTCGAGGATCGCCTCGATCTTGATTTCCTTGAACTGCTTCGCGCGGCCCTTGGGGAGCGTGTCCGCGTACGCCTCGCGCTGACGCTCGGCCAGTTCGTGCATCCTGCGGCGGGTCTTGGCGGAGCGGATGACCACGAAGTCCCAGGGCTGTGAGTAGCCGACGCTGGGTGCGGTGTGGGCGGCCTCCAGGACGCGGATCAGCACCTCGTGCGGGATCGGGTCGGGACGGAAGCCGTTGCGGACGTCGCGGCGCTCGCGGATGACCTGGTGGACGGCCTCGCGGCCGGCGTCGTCGTAGCCGGGGGCGGCCGGGCCGCGCGGTTCGGCGGGCTCGACGGCGGCTTCGGCGTCCTCGGGCTCGGACTCGGACTCGGCTCCGGTCTCGGCTCCGGTCTCGGCCTCGGTTGCCTCGGCGGCTACGGCAGCGGGCTCGGCGGGCTGCGTGGCGGCCTCGGCCGCTTCGGCGGTGGCGGTCGGCGCGGTGGCTTCGGCGTCGGCTCCGGCTTCGGCGGGCGCGTCGGTCGCCGGCGCGGCCTCGGCGGCGACCGGGGCCTCGGCGGGCTGCTCCGCAGGGGTCGGCTCGACGACGGGCTGCTCCTGCGCGGGGGCCTCGGCGACCGGGACGGCGACGGGCCGGCCCGAGGGCATCTCGCCGGTTCCGGCGGCGGTCTCGGCAACCGCCTCCGCGACGGGCTCGGCGACGGCCTCGGCGATGGTCTCGGCCGGGGCCTCGACGACGGGCTGCACGACGGCGGGCTGCTCGGTGACGGCCTGCTCGGCGGCCGGGGCCACCGACTCGGCCGGCTCGGCGACGGGCTCCGCCGGCTCGGCCACGGACTGCTCGGCCTGGGCGGGCACAGCGGGCACCGCGTGCTCGGCCGGCTCGGCCTGGACCTCGACGACGGGCTCGGCCGGAGCCTCGACGGCGGCCGCTATGGGGGCGGACTGCTCCGCCTCCGTCACGGCGACGGGCGCGGCGGCCGGGGCGGGCTGCGCGACGGCCTCGACCTGCGGCAGACCGTGCGGGGTCGGCGCGGCGAGGAAGGCGGAGATCCGGCGGGGCGGGCCGGCCGGGGCGGCGGAGGCCTCCCCCGGCACCGGCTCGGCGGCGACCTCGACGGGCTGCGCGGGCTGCTCCACGACCGCGTCGGCCGGGGCCTCGACGGTGGCCACGGCCACGGGCTCCGCCTGCGCGACCGGTGCGACGGGGATGGCGTGGGCGGCGGCCGGCTCGGCGGTCTCCGGCACCCCGGCGGGGGCGACCGGCTGCGCGACGGCCTCGACGGGCACCACGGCCTCGGTGGGCGCGGCGGGCGCCGCGACGGCCGCAACGCTCTCGACCGGCTCGGCGGACATGGTGGACACGGCGGGCTCGGCGACGGCCTCCGCCACGGGAACCGGAGGCTCGACGGGCGCGGCGGCCGGCTGGGCGGCGGTCTCGACCGGCTGGGCGACCGGCACCGGCTGAGCCACGGGCGCAGCGGCCACCGGGACCGCCTGCGGCTCCGGCTGGACGGCGGCCGGCACGACCGGGATGCCGTGAGCGGGCGTGGCGCCGGTCGACGGGCCGCGGTCGGCGAGCGAGCGGACCGGGACCTGGCCGGTCATCAGGGAGGGGTCCGGGATCGGCGGGCCGGCGTGCAGCGGGCGGCGCGGCGGCTGAGCGGCCGTCATCGCGTCGGGGCCGTGGCCCTGGACGGGGACGGTCTGGGCGCCGGGCACGGGCTGGGTGTGCGGCGGGACCTGCGGGGCCTGGGCGTGCGCGGTGCCGTGGGCGGCGCCGAGCACGGGCGGGTCCAGCGGGGGCCAGGACGGCTCGACGGGGGTGCCGGGCGGGGTCTGCTGGTCGGCGGCCGGCTCGCCCCAGGAGCCCTGCGGGCCGGGCATCAGCAGGACGTCGTCCTCGTCGTCGAGGCCGTCGGGCTGGTCGACGAAGTGGAAGGCGGGGCGCTGGGCGCCCGGGTCGACGGTCCAGCCGTCGCCGACGCCGACGCCGACGCCGTCGGGAATGCCAGGGGCGCCAGGGGCGCCAGGGATGCCGGGCGCGCCGAGCGGGGTGCCCTGGGCGGGGACGCCGTGCGGCGGGTGGGCGCCGGGCAGGCCGGTGCCGTCCGTCGCGACGCCCTGTCCGGGTGCGACGGCCGCGGCGCCCTCGGGGCCGCCGAGCGGGTCGGGCCCGGCGAGCAGGTGCTCCGGCAGTCCCTCGTTCGGGACGTGGCCGCCATCGGTCATGTCAAAGCTCCTTCCAGGCCGCTGCCGCGCCCTCGGCGACGCGATCAACGACCGCAGCGCCCATCCGCACGGGTCGGGCCTGCACCGGCCCGCCCCTCAACCACACACGGCCGCCGCGCCGAGGCGCTGCGGCCGAAGTCCTTCCGGCGCGCTGCGGCACCCCGGCCCGCGCACCACCCGCGGGGGATGGCGCGTCATCTGAAACAACGACAAGCCGGGGCAACCGGCACGACCGCACCGGACCCTACGGCATTCTCCAGGTCCGGCGGGCGGCCCGTCGAATTGCCCACACTTCGAGCCGTACCGGTCCGTACCGCGTCGGATCGGCGACGAACAGGCCGGATCGCGCGGGCCGGCGGAGGCCGCAGCCGTCCCGGACGCCACACTACCGGCCCGGCGGGGCCGCCTCTCGAATCGGTGTCCGGATGCGACCTGGATCACCGTCCGGCCGGGGCGGGCGGCACCGGGCCTTCACGCTTTCTGCTCACCCCAGAGCAGGAAGGTGCCGGGGTCGCCCACACCGAGGCGCAGCCCGTGGCCGCCGTCGCCGGCCGCGCCGGGGGTACCGGAGGGCGCGAGGAGGGGCGCGGACTGGAGCAGCGCGCCGTCGGCGCGGTAGCCCGCCTCGGCGATGGTGCGGCGGACCTCCTCGGCCTCGGCGAGGGTGCGGGCGACGGCGACGATGCGTTCGGGGCGGCGGGAGAGGACGGCGCGCACGGCTTGCGGTCCGCCGGTCTCGACGACGGCGGCGTCGGGTTCGGGGAGTTCGCCGAGGACGTCGGGGCCGTGGCCGTGGACGGTCTCGACCTCGACGCCGTAGCGGCGGGCGTTGACGGCGAGGCGGGCGCAGGCGGCCGCGTCGGCTTCGACGGCGACGACGGCGGCGCCGAAGCGGGCGGCCTCGACGGCGAGTGCGCCGCTGCCGGCGCCGACGGACCAGACGAGGTCGCCGGGGCGCGCGCCGAGGCGGGCGAGCACGAGCGCGCGGACGTGCGCCGGGAGCGTGTCGGTGGCGCCGGGCGTGCGCCCGGTGCCGGTGTAGGTGTCGGTCGGCAGCGCCCAGCCGCGGTCGGGGCCGGGGTAGCCGACGGGGCGTCCGGCGATCCAGCCGGCCGCTTCGCCGGCGGCGCCGCTCTGCGGTCCGCCGCCGGGGCCGCCGGCGCTGCTGCCGCCGATCACCAGTACGACGCTGGGGTCGCGCCAGATGTGGTCGGCGACGCGGTCGGAGGTGAGGACGGTGACGTCCTCGTCGGGGGTGCCGAGGGCCTCGCAGACGACGAAGGTGCGGTGGACGCCGCGGAGCATCAGGGCGAGTTCGCTGGGTCCGGCGCCGGGGGCGCTGAGGACGGCGACCTTGGGGTGGGCGCGGCAGACGTTGGCGGCGCGGCGCAGCCGCCCGCCGTGGGCGCTGACGACCTGGGCGTCCTCCCAGGGCATGCCGGCGCGGGCGAAGGCGGCGGCGACGGAGGAGACGGCGGGGAGGACTTCGAGTTCGAGGCCGTACTCGGGGCGGCGCAGGGTGCGGACGACGCCGAAGAAGCCGGGGTCACCCTCGGCGATGACGACGGCGGCGCCGCGGTGTTCGGCGATCCGGCGGGCGGCGAGCTGGATGCTGCCGAGGGCGAGGCGTTCGGCGCCGGGCGGTACCGGGAGGGCCTTGAGCTGGTAGGGGGCGCCGGCCACCAGGGTGGCCGCGGCGAGGGCCGCGGCGGCGGCCTCGGTCAGCGGTGTTCCGTCCCACCCGACGACCGTGATCCGGTCAGCCATCTGCGGCCGTCTCCCTCGCCATCCGTGCGCCGACAGGCGACGCCGGTGTGCGGCGCCGGTCAGAGGCTACCGGGTGCGATCCCCTCGGCGCGGACATCTCGCACACCTGTGCACGACGGGCGCGGCGGACGGAGCGGACCGAACGGGGCGGACCGCACGGGTGGGACCGGGCTGGTGGGGACCGGGCGGGCGCAGGCCGGGCGGGCGCAGGCCGGGCGGGGACGGTTCAGTCGCGCAGGACGTAGCGGTCGCCCCCGGCCCAGGCGGGGGCCGGGGCCTCGGGCGCTTCGAGGTCCTCGGGCAGCAGGCTCCACAGGATGAGGTCGCTGCGGCTCTCTCCCCCGGCCCGCTGACCTGCGGGCGCCCCGGAGCCGACCTCGCTCACCTCGCCGCGCACTATCCAGGCGCTGCGCAGCACGCCCTCGCTGATGCCGCCGATCTTCTGGGCGACCTGCTGGGCGGCGGTGTTGCCGGCGGCGGTGCGCAGTTCCAGGCGCAGGAAGCCGCGGTCCTCGAAGAGCCACTGGGCGACGCCGAGGACGGCCTCGGGGGCGTAGCCCTCGCCGCGGGCCCAGGCGGCGGTGATGAAGGAGATCTCGGTGGAGCGCAGCCGCCAGTCGGTGTTGCGGAGTTCGACGAGGCCGACCAGGCGCTGGGTGAGGTGCTCGGTGACGGCGAGGACGATGCCGTGGCCGGCGGCGCGGTGGGCGGGGGCGAGGGTGCGGGCCAGCTCGACGGCGTGGGCCTCGGTACAGGGGTGCGGCTGGTCGGTCCAGGCCAGGACGAGTTCGTCGGCCATCATGGCGGCCAGTCCGGGGGCGTCGTCCTCCGCAAGCGGGCGCAGCAGCAGCCTCTCGGTGCTGATGGCGGTCTCGGGGAAGCTCGCTGCCATGCCGTCTCTCCTCGCCGGGTCGTGGACACACCGTACGCCTCGCCGGTGCCGGGTTGTCACGCGGTGCACGGACCGGACGACGGTACGTCAGAAGTGGGTCTGTCGGACCGTCACTGGTGCATACTGCCCGACCGGGCCCCCGCCTGCTTGCGGCGGGGGCCCGGTGGTGTCCGGCGGGACGGGTCGGTGGCGCGGTCGGCGTGGATCAGAACGCCGGGATGACGGCGCCCTTGAAGGTGTCGTCGATGTACTTCTTCACCTCGGGCGAGTGGAGCAGCTCGGCGAGCTTCTTGACCCGGGGGTCGTTCTCCTTGCCCTGCTTGACCGCGAGGATGTTGGCGTAGGGGTTGCCCTCGGCCTTCTCCAGGATGAGCGAGTCGCTGGTGGGCTTGAGGCCGGCGTCGATGGCGAAGTTGCCGTTGATGACGGCGGCGTCCAGGTCGTCGATGGAGCGGGGCAGCTGGGCGGCCTCCAGCTCCTTCCACTTGAGGTTCTTCGGGTTGCCGGTGACGTCGGCGGGGGTGGCGGCGGTGCCGACGCCGTCCTTGAGGGTGATCAGGTTGTTGTCGGCGAGGAGCTTGAGCGCGCGGCCCTCGTTGGTGGCGTCGTTGGGCAGGCCGACGGTGGCGCCGTCCTTGATGTCGCCGATGGCCTTGGCCTTCTTGGAGTAGAGGCCGAGCGGCTCCAGGTGGACCGTCTCGACGGAGACGATCTGGGTGCCGTGCTTCTTGTTGAAGTCCTCCAGGTACGGCACGTGCTGGAAGTAGTTGGCGTCGGCCGAGCCGTCCTGCACCGCGGTGTTGGGGGTCACGTAGTCGGTGACCTCCTTGATGGTGAGCTTGAGGCCGGCCTTCTCCGCCAGGTTGTCCTTGACGTACTTGAGGATCTGGCCGTGCGGGGTGGGGGTGGCGGCGACGGTGAGCGGCGCGTTCGGGTCCGAGGAGGACTTCGAGTCGCCGTTGCTGCCGCAGGCCGCGAGGGAGAGGGCGATGCCGGCGGTGGCGAGGACGCTGGTGAACTTCAGAACGTTGCGCACGAAAAGTGCCTTTCTGCGTGGTACCGGGGAGCCGGGTCCGGGTTCGGACGCCGGGAGGTCTAGGGGGCGACGAGCTCGTTCTCGTCGGCGGCGGCCCGGGCGGCGGGGACGCGGGGGCGCAGCAGGCGGGTCCGTCCGCCGGTGCGGCCGCGGTGGGCGAGGGAGCGGACGGCCTGGTCGCCGATCAGCTGCACGACGGTGACGATGATCACCAGTTCGGCGACGATGATCCACATGAAGGCGGTCTCGAAGCGGAAGTAGCCGTAGTTGATGGCGAGGGTGCCGAGGCCGCCGCCGCCGACCGCGCCGGCCATGGCGGAGTAGCTGACCAGGGTGATGATCGTGGTGGTGACGGAGGCGACCAGGCCGGGCAGGGCTTCGGGGATCAGCGTCTTGCGGACGATGGTCCAGGTGGAGCCGCCCATCGCCTGGACGGCCTCGACCAGGCCGCGGTCGACCTCGCGCACGGAGGTCTCGACGAGGCGGGCGAAGAAGGGGATCGCGCCGATGGTGAGCGGCACGGTCGCGGCCTGCCAGCCGATGGAGGTGCCGACCAGCCAGCGGGTGAAGGAGATCAGGGCGATCATCAGGATGATGAACGGCACCGAGCGGGCGATGTTGACGGCGGCGCCGAGCACCTTGTTGACGGGCCGGTTCTGCAGCAGGCCGCCCTTGTCGGTGAGTACCAGCAGCACGCCGAGCGGCAGTCCGAACAGGACGGTGCCGACGGTGGCGGCGCCGACCATCTGGAGGGTCTCCCAGGTGGCGGGCCCCATCAGTTCCTGCATCTGGTCCCAGGTCATGCCGCCGCTCCCTTCGTGCTCGCGGTGCGGGCGGCGTCGAGGACGTCGACCTGCAGGCCCTGCTCGCGCAGGAAGCCGATGGGCACCACGTTGTCCTGGTGGCTGCCGGGCAGTTCGACCCGCATCCGGCCGACCATGCGTCCGGCGATGGTCTCGACCGCGGCGCCGAGGATGTTGATGTCGATCTGGTAGGTGCGGGCGAGCTGGGAGACGAAGGGCTGGGCGGAGGTGTCGCCCTGGAAGGTGATCTCCAGCACGGTGGCGCCGGGGTGGCCGGTGCCGAACTCGCCGAGCGGGAAGAGTTCGCGGGCCAGCTCGGAGTCCGGCCGGGCGAGCAGGTCGCCGAGGGCGCCGGACTCGACGACCCGGCCGCCGCGCATCAGGGCGGCGGAGTCGCAGACGGACTTGATGACGTCCATCTCGTGGGTGATGAGCAGCACGGTGAGGCCGAGCTGCTGGTTGAGGTCGCGCAGCAGCTTGAGGATGGAGCGGGTGGTCTCGGGGTCGAGCGCCGAGGTGGCCTCGTCGGAGAGCAGCACCTTGGGGTCGCCGGCGAGGGCGCGGGCGATGCCGACGCGCTGCTTCTGGCCGCCGGAGAGCTGGCCGGGGTAGCTGCGGGCCTTGTCGGCGAGGCCGACGAGATCGAGGAGCTCGGCGGCCTTGCGGCGGCGCTCGGTGCGGTCCAGGCCGATGATCTCCAGCGGGAGTTCGACGTTCTGCTGGACGGTCCGGGAGGAGAGCAGGTTGAAGTGCTGGAAGACCATGCCGATCCGGCGGCGTGCCTCGCGCAGCTCCTTGCCGGCCCGGTTCTCGCCGCCGGAGAGGGCGGTGAGTTCGACGCCGTCCACGGTGACGGTGCCGGAGGTGGGCCGCTCCAGCATGTTGACGCAGCGGATGAGGGTGGACTTGCCGGCGCCGCTGGTGCCGACGACTCCGTAGACCTCGCCGGGGCGGACGTGGAGGTCGACGCCGGCGAGGGCGGTCACCTCGCGGCCACGGGATCGGTAGACCTTGGTGAGGTCCGTGGTGGTGATCACAACTGCTTCCGTAAGTCGGGGGCGGGCGGCGGGCGGCCGCCGCACCGGGGGGTGCGGTCGGCGACGCGCGACGGCGTCACGCCTGGGGGGTGCGATCCGCCGTCCCCCGGTCGCGGCCGTCGGCCGTCCGGACCGCGCGGAGGCGCGGCCCTGGCGGTTCACCGTGTCCGCGGGCGGGCGGACGGGTGGGGGGGTGACGGGTGCGGGGAGGGGTGCGGCGGGAGCGGGCGCGCTCACACGGACGGGAGCGGCGCGGGGTTCTCGCTTCGGGGCGCGAGGGTTGGCACTCTCAACGGGTGCCGGGGGCGGTGGCCCTCAGCGGTGACACATTCGACGGCACATGGCACGCTCACCTGCCGGCAGTGTGCCGGTGGGGGTCCATTTCGTCGTCGCAGTCATGTGAGCCAGTAAAACAGATGGGCCGGGGGAACCCCAATTATTCGGCATCGCTGTCCGCAATACGGACAGTGATCGACTTGACCTGCGGCGACGCGGCTCGGCGCCGCCACCGTGGTCCGAATGGTGGCGGCGCCGACGAGGACCGCGACGGTCGGGGGGTCCGGGCGGGGTTCAGGCGGTGGCGGCGAGCACGGCGGTGGCGGGCTTCTCCAGGTGCACCAGGGTGAGCCGGCCGCTGACCTGTTCGACGGTGGTCTGCCGGTAGCCCTGACGGGCGTAGAGGCGCAGGTTGCCGAGGCTGCGCTGACCGGTGAAGAGCCGGTAGGAGGTCACCGCGCCGTGCTCGGCGAGCCGCTGTTCGAGGGCTTCCAGCAGCCGGCCGCCGAGGCCGTGGCGCTGCATGCGGGGGTGGACGACCAGGCGCCCTATCCGGCCGATGCCGTCGGCGCCGACATGGCCGCGGACGGTGCCGACGACCTCGTCGCCGAGGCGGGCGACCAGGACGTGCTGCTCGGTCAGTTCGGTGCGCATGCTGTCCAGGGTCTGGGTCAGCGGCTCGATGGCCCAGTCCCCGTAGAGTTCGGCCTCGCTCTGATAGCCGAGGTACTGGAGCTTGAGGATCTGCTCCGCGTCGTCCGTGTCGGCGGTCGAAATGATGACGCTCATGCCCATGTGCGGGGGCCTCCCCATCCTTGTTCCGGCGCGCGATCGTGAGGGTGTCGCACCGGTTTCCCTGCCGGAGGTGTTGTCCCGGCCGGGGATCCGCCCAGACCGGGGTGGCGCACGAACGTACCGGCCCGCACGGCCCTGGTGGGGCCGTGTCGGCGGCAACGCGCCCACGGTCAGTATCGGGGCGGGCACGTCACCGTCAAGAGCGGCGTTCGCCAGCGCCTTACCCGTGTGTCAGCTCAGCTCAACCTCACGGCCGCCGGACGTGGCGAGGGTCACGCCCGGCCGGGCGGGTGACGGGAGGGGCGGACGGGGCGGGCGTCACGTCCGAGGCGGTGACGGCGCGGGGGTGACGGCAGAAGGGGCGACGGCGGCGGGGCCCGGGTGAGCGGGGTCACGGCGGGCCGGGTCAGGCGTGGCGCTCGGCGCGCAGCAGGGCGCGCAGGCAGGCGAGGCAGCGGGCGCGGGTGGGACCGATGGAGCCGCGCGGCATGCCGAGGCGGTCGGCGAGCTCGCGGTAGGTCGGCGGCGGGTCCTCGGCGAGGGCGGCGACCAGTTGCGGGCAGCGTCCGGGCAGGGCGGCGACGGCCTCGCGGACCAGGCGACGGCGCAGGCCGGCGAGGACCTCGTCCTCGGCGGACGGGTGGGGCGGGAGCTCGGTGCACATGCCGTGCTTGACCCGGCGGGGGCTCCGCCGGTTACGGGCGTCCGGTGGCGTGCGCGCGGGAGGGGCGCGGCGGTTCGTCCGCCGCGCCCCTCCCCCGGGTGGACCTCCGGTGGTCAGCCGGTCACCCACTCCTGCTGGGCGGTGAGGTCGGCCTTGACCTCGGCGAGCTGGACGGCGACGGCGTCGGGGGCGGTGCCGCCGCGGCCGTTGCGGGAGGCGATGGCGCCGTGGACGCTGAGCACGGTGCGGACCTCGGGGGTGAGGTGCGCGGAGATGGCGGCGAACTGCGCGTCCGTCAGGTCGGCGAGCTCGATGCCGTGGGCCTCGCACTCCTTGACGCAGGCGCCGGCGACCTCGTGCGCGACGCGGAACGGCACGCCCTGCTTGACGAGCCATTCGGCGATGTCGGTGGCGAGGGAGAAGCCGGCCGGGGCGAGTTCCTCCAGCCGCTCGCGGTGGACGGTGAGGGTGGCCATCATGCCGGTGAAGGCGGGCAGCAGGACCTCGAGGGTGTCGCAGGAGTCGAAGACCGGCTCCTTGTCCTCCTGCAGGTCGCGGTTGTAGGCGAGCGGGAGGGCCTTGAGGGTGGCGAGCAGGCCGGTGAGGTTGCCGATGAGCCGGCCGGACTTGCCGCGGGCGAGTTCGGCGATGTCGGGGTTCTTCTTCTGCGGCATGATCGACGAGCCGGTGGAGAAGGCGTCGTGCAGCGTGATGAAGCCGAACTCCTTGGTGTTCCAGATGATCACCTCCTCCGCGATGCGGGAGAGGTTGATCCCGATCATCGCGGTGACGAAGGCGAATTCGGCGACGAAGTCGCGCGAGGCGGTGCCGTCGATGGAGTTGCCGACCGAGCCGCCCTCGAAGCCGAGGTCGGCGGCGACGGCCTGCGGGTCCAGGCCGAGCGAGGAGCCGGCCAGGGCTCCGGAGCCGTAGGGGGAGACGGCGGTGCGGGCGTCCCACTGGCGCAGCCGCTCGGCGTCGCGGCCGAGGGCCTGCACGTGCGCGAGGACGTGGTGGGCGAAGAGCACGGGCTGGGCGTGCTGGAGGTGGGTGCGGCCCGGCATCGCGGTGTCCGGGTGGGCCTCGGCGAGGCCGACCAGGGCGTGCTGGAGGTCGAGCAGCAGGCCGCCGATGGTCTTCGCGTGGTCCCGCAGGTACATCCGGAAGAGGGTGGCGATCTGGTCGTTGCGGGAGCGGCCGGCCCGCAGCTTGCCGCCGAGGTCGGGGCCCAGGCGCTCCAGCAGGCCGCGCTCCAGGGCGGTGTGGACGTCCTCGTCGGCGATGGTGCCGGTGAAGGTGCCGGCCTCGACGTCGGCGAGCAGCCGGTCGAGTCCGTCGTGCATGGCGGCGAGTTCGTCGTCGCTGAGCAGGCCGGCCTTGTGCAGGACGCGGGCGTGGGCCTTGGATCCGGCGATGTCGTAGGGGGCGAGGCGCCAGTCGAAGTGCACCGAGGCGGAGAGCCTGGCCAGGGCCTCGGACGGGCCGTCGGCGAAGCGGGCGCCCCAGAGGCGGACGTCGCCACCGGGTGCGGGCTGGTCGGCGGACATCGCAGGCTCCTTACTGACGTGCGGAAGGTGGAGGGGGTGGCCCCGGCCGGCCGCCGGGAGGGGGCGCGGCCGGGGCCGGGGCGGGATCAGCCCTGGTCGCGCCGGGCGGCGATCTTCGAGGAGAGGCCGAAGATCTCGATGAAGCCCTTGGACATCGACTGGTCGAAGGTGTCGCCGGTGTCGTAGGTGGCGAGGTTGAAGTCGTACAGCGACTGCTCGGACTTCCGGCCGTTGACGACGGCCCGGCCGCCGTGCAGGACCATCCGGATGTCGCCGGAGACGTGCTGGTTGGCCTCGTTGACGAAGCCGTCGAGGGCGCGCTTGAGCGGGGAGAACCACAGGCCGTCGTAGACCAGCTCGGCCCAGCGCTGCTCGACCTGCCGCTTGTAGCGGGCGAGCTCGCGCTCGACGGTGACGTTCTCCAGCGCCTGGTGGGCGGTGATCAGGGCGATCGCGCCGGGGGCCTCGTAGATCTCCCGGGACTTGATGCCGACCAGCCGGTCCTCGACCATGTCGAGGCGGCCGATGCCCTGGGCACCGGCCCGCTTGTTGAGCTCCTCGATGGCCTGCAGGACGGTCACCTTGCGGCCGTCGATCGCGACCGGGACGCCGGCCTCGAAGGTGATGACGACCTCGTCGGCCTCGCGCGGGACGGCCGGGTTCTGGGTGTACTCGTAGACGTCCTCGATCGGGGCGTTCCAGATGTCCTCCAGGAAGCCGGTCTCGACGGCCCGCCCGAAGACGTTCTGGTCGATCGAGTACGGGGACTTCTTGGTGGTGGCGATCGGCAGGCCCTTGGCCTCGGCGAAGGCGATGGCCTTGTCCCGGGTCATCGCGTAGTCGCGGACCGGGGCGATGCACTTGAGGCCCGGGGCGAGGGAGTTGATGCCGACCTCGAAGCGGACCTGGTCGTTGCCCTTGCCGGTGCAGCCGTGGGCGACGGTGGTGGCGCCGTGCTTCTGCGCGGCGGCGACCAGGTGCTTGACGATGACGGGCCGCGAGAGGGCCGACACCAGGGGGTACTCGCCCTGGTAGAGGGCGTTGGCCTTGAGGGCCGGCAGGCAGTACTCGTCGGCGAACTCCTCGCGGGCGTCGGCGACCTCGGCCTCGACGGCACCGCAGTCCAGCGCCCGCTGGCGGATGACGTCCAGGTCCTCGCCGCCCTGGCCGACGTCGACGGCGACGGCGATGACCTCCGCGCCCGTCTCCTCGGCGATCCAGCCGATGCAGACGGACGTGTCCAGACCGCCCGAGTAGGCGAGTACGACGCGCTCGGTCACGGCTTTCTCCTTCACAACTGTGCGAACAGGCTTACGGCGATAGGCATAAGTATGCACTACTCCGTATGAAACTCAAAACCCGGTCCACCAGGCGGGATCCGGATACGCCGGTGGGCCCGGCCGGAGCCGGGCCCACCGGGGTGGAACAGAGGGTCGCACAGGAAGTGGAGCGGAGGGTGGAACGGGGCTACTGCGCCTTCGCCTGGGCGAGTTGCATCAGGTGGTCGGCGAGGGCCTGGCCGCCGGCCGGGTCGCGGCTGATCAGCAGGACGGTGTCGTCGCCGGCGATGGTGCCGATGATCTCGAACACCTCCGCCTGGTCGATCGCCGAGGCCAGGAACTGCGCCGCGCCGGGCGGCGTGCGCAGCACGACCAGGTTGCCCGAGGCGGTGGCGGAGACCATGAGCTCGCCGGCCAGCCGGGCCATCCGGCCCTCGGTGGCGGACTCCCCCATCGGCGCGCGCGGGGTGCGGTCGCCGCCCTCGGCCGGGACGGCGTAGATGAGCGCGCCGTCCCGGTTGCGGATCTTCACCGCGCCCAGCTCGTCCAGGTCCCGGGAGAGGGTGGCCTGGGTGACCACGAGTCCGTCGTCGGCGAGCAGCTTGGCGAGCTGGCTCTGCGAGCGCACGGGCTGGCGGGTGAGCAGGTCCACGATCCTCCGGTGGCGCGCGGTGCGGGTCTGCGGGACCTGCGGCGTCGGGCCGGCGGCGGACTGCTCAGAGTTGGGTACGGTCATGTGATTATTCTCCCGGACTACGCTCGGTTCGCATCGTCCGGGGCGTCCTCGCGGACGGCCCGCAGGACGGCCGGCAGCGCCGCCAGGAAGGCGTCCGCCTCCTGCTCGGTCAGCACCAGCGGCGGCGCCAGCCGCACCGCGTCCGGCACCGCGGCGTTCACCAGGAACCCGGCCTCCTGCAGGCCCGCCTGGATCTTCGCCGACACCGGCTCGGTGAGCACGATGCCCAGCAGCAGCCCGGCCCCGCGCACGTGCGAGACCAGCGGGTCGTCGAGCGCCTCGACACCGTGCCGCAGCCGGTCCCCGATCTTGCGCGCGTGCTCCAGCAGGCCCTGCGACTCGATGGTGTCCAGCACCGCGAGACCGGCCGCCGCGGCCACCGGGTTGCCGCCGAAGGTGGTGCCGTGCTGGCCCGGGGTGAGCAGCTCGGCCGCCTCGCCGAAGGCCAGCACCGCGCCCATCGGCAGGCCGCCGCCGAGCGCCTTGGCCAGCGTGACGACGTCCGGCTCGATGCCCTCGAACGCCTGGTGGGCGAACCAGTGTCCGGTGCGGCCGACGCCGGTCTGGATCTCGTCCAGGACCAGCAGGGTGCCGGTGGCGCAGGTGATCTCACGGGCCGCGGCCAGATAGCCGTCGGGCAGCGGGATCGCACCGTTCTCGCCCTGGATCGGCTCCAGGAAGACGGCCGCGGTCTCGGTGGTGACGGCCGCGCGCAGCGCCTCGACGTCGCCGAACGGGACGTGCGTGACGTCGCCGGGCAGCGGGCGGAACGGGTCCTGCTTGGCGGGCTGGCCGGTGAGCGCCAGGGCGCCCATGGTGCGGCCGTGGAAGCCGCCCTGCAGGGCGACCAGGTGGGTGCGGCCGGTGCGGCGGCTGATCTTGAAGGCGGCCTCGTTGGCCTCGGCGCCGGAGTTGCAGAAGAACACCCGGCCGGGGCGGCCGTCCAGGTGCAGCAGCCGCTCGGCGAGGGCGACGGTGGGCTCGGCGATGAACAGGTTGGAGACGTGGCCGAGGGTGGCGATCTGCCGGGTGACGGCCTCGACGACCGCCGGGTGGGCGGTGCCGAGGGCGTTGACGGCGATGCCGCCGAGCAGGTCGGTGTACTCCTTGCCGTCGGCGTCCCAGAGCTTGCTGCCCTCGCCGCGGACCAGCGGGATCCGCGGGGTGCCGTAGTTGTCGGTGAAGGCGTGCTGCCACCGCTCGGTGAGCCGGGCGTTGGCGGTCGTGCCGGCGTCGGCGGTCGTGCCGGCGTCGGAAGTCGTGCTGGCGTCGGAAGTCATGCGAGTCCCCCGGTCACGGTCGGTTCGTCGTCCGGCACGACCATCGTGCCGATTCCCTCGTCGGTGAAGATCTCCAGCAGCAGGCTGTGCGGCACCCGGCCGTCCAGCACGCGGGCGGTGCCGACGCCGGAGCGCACGGCGCGCAGGCAGCCCTCCATCTTGGGCAGCATGCCGCTGCCCAGGGTGGGCAGCAGCTCCTCCAGCTCGGAGGCGTCGAGCTGGCTGATCACGTCGTCGGAGTGCGGCCAGTCCTTGTAGAGGCCCTCGACGTCGGTGAGGACGACGAGCATCTCGGCACCGAGCGCGACCGCGAGGGCGGCGGCGGCGGTGTCGGCGTTGATGTTGTAGACGTGGCCGTCGGTGCTGCGGGCGATCGAGGAGATCACCGGGATGCGGCCGTCGGCGATCAGCCCCTTCACCGCGCCGGCCTCGATGTTGACGATGTCGCCGACCAGGCCGATGTCGACCTGCTCGCCGTCCACGACCGCGTACCGCTTGACGGCGGTCATGGTGTGCGCGTCCTCGCCGGTCAGGCCGACCGCGAACGGGCCGTGCTGGTTGAGCAGGCCGACGAGCTCGCGCTGCACCTGCCCGGCGAGCACCATCCGGACCACGTCCATGGTCTCGGGGGTGGTGACCCGCAGGCCGTTGGTGAAGGAGGACTCCAGGCCGAGCTTGTCGAGCTGGGCGTTGATCTGCGGGCCGCCGCCGTGCACCACCACGGGGTGCAGACCGGCGAAGCGCAGGAAGACGACGTCCTTGGCGAAGGCCGCCTTGAGCTCCTCGTCGACCATGGCGTTGCCGCCGAACTTGATCACCACGGTCTTGCCGTGGAAGCGCTCCAGCCACGGCAGGGCCTCGATGAGCGTCATGGCCTTGGGCAACGCGGTGTTGTTGCGGGCCTGTTCGCCCTTGGGTGCGATCTGCACTGTTCTGCTTCCCCGGCTCTGCTGGCGACGGTCAGGTGGAGTAGGCGCTGTTCTCGTGCACGTAGTCGGCGGTGAGGTCGTTGGTCCACAGGCTGGCCCCGGCCTCGCCGGCGTTGAGGTTCGCGGTGATGACGACCTCGCGGCCGGTCATGTCGACCAGGTCGCGGTCCTCCCCCACGCTGCCGTCCCGGCAGACCCAGACGCCGTTGATGGCGACGTCCAGGCGGTCGGGGTCGAAGGCGGCGTCGGTGGTGCCGATCGCGGCCAGCACCCGGCCCCAGTTGGGGTCCTCGCCGTGGATGGCGCACTTGAGGAGGTTGTTGCGGCTGATCACCCGGGCGACGTCGACGGCCTCCTGCTCGGTGGCGGCGCCGGTGACGTCGATCCGGATGTCCTTGCTGGCGCCCTCGGCGTCGCCGATCAGCTGGCGGGCCAGGTCGGCGCAGACGGTGCGCACGGCCTCGTCGAACTCGGCCCGCTCCGGGACGGTGCCGCTGGCGCCGGAGGCGAGCAGCAGCACGGTGTCGTTGGTGGACATGCAGCCGTCGGAGTCGATCCGGTCGAAGGTGGTGCGGGTGGCGCCGCGCAGCGCCGCGTCCAGGACGCCCGCGTCCGCCTCGGCGTCGGTGGTCAGCACGACCAGCATGGTGGCCAGGCCCGGGGCGAGCATGCCGGCGCCCTTGGCCATGCCGCCGACCGTCCAGCCGGCCGGGCTGGTGACCTGGGCGGTCTTGTGCACGGTGTCGGTGGTCTTGATGGCGATCGCGGCCTGCTCGCCGCCGGTGGCGCTGAGCGCGGCGGCGGCCACGCCGACGCCCGGCAGCAGGATGTCCATCGGCAGCCGCACGCCGATCAGGCCGGTGGAGGCGACGGCGACCTCGCCGGCGTTGAGCTCCAGCTCCTCGGCGACCTTCTCGGCGGTGGCGTGGGTGTCCTGGAAGCCCAGCGGGCCGGTGCAGGCGTTGGCGCCGCCGGAGTTGAGGACGACGGCGGAGACCGTGCCGCCCTTGAGGACCTGCTCGGACCAGAGCACGGGGGCGGCCTTGACCCGGTTGGAGGTGAAGACGCCGGCGGCGGCGAGCGAGGGCCCGTCGTTGACGACGAGCGCGAGGTCGGGAGTGCCGGAGGCCTTGATCCCGGCGGTCACGCCGGCGGCCCGGAAGCCCTGGGCGGCGGTGACGCCGACGTTCTGGTGGTCGGTCACGGTGCGACTCCGTTCACGGGAAGGCCCAGCTCCTCGGGCAGACCGAGGGCGATGTTCATGCTCTGCACCGCGCCGCCGGCGGTGCCCTTGACCAGGTTGTCGATCGCGCTGATCGCCACGATCCGCCCGGCGGCCGGGTCCAGGACGACCTGCACCAGCGCGACGTTGGAGCCGTAGACGCTGCTGGTCTGCGGCCACTGCCCCTCGGGAAGCAGATGGACGAACGGCTCGTCGGCGTACGCCTCGGCGTAGGCGGCGCGCAGCTCCTCGGTGCCCACCCCGGGCTTCGCCTTGGCGGAGCAGGTGGCGAGGATGCCGCGCGGCATCGGGACGAGGGTGGGCGTGAAGGAGACGGTGACCGGCTCGCCCGCCAGCGGGGTGAGGTTCTGGGCCATCTCCGGGGTGTGCCGGTGGACACCGCCGACGCCGTAGGCGCTGACGCTGCCCATCACCTCGCTGCCGAGCAGGTGGGTCTTGGCGGCCTTGCCGGCGCCGGAGGTTCCGGAGGCGGCGACGACCACCGCCTCGGGCTCGGCCAGGCCCGCCGCGTAGGCGGGGAACAGCGCGAGGGAGACGGCCGTCGGGTAGCAGCCGGGGACGGCGATCCGGTTGCTGCCCTTGAGCGCGGCGCGGTGGCCGGGCAGCTCGGGCAGGCCGTAGGGCCAGGTGCCGGCGTGCGCGGAGCCGTAGAACTGCTCCCAGTCGGCGGCGGCCTTCAGCCGGAAGTCGGCGCCGCAGTCGACGACCAGCACGTTCTGGCCGAGCGCCTCGGCGACGGCGGCGGACTGGCCGTGCGGCAGCGCCAGGAACACCACGTCATGGTCGGCCAGCACCTCCGGGGTGGTCGGCTCCAGGACCCGGTCGGCCAGCGGCAGCAGGTGCGGCTGGAGCAGCCCCAGCCGGGTGCCCGCGTTCGAGCCGCCGGTCAGCGCCCCGATCTCCACCTTGGGGTGGCCGAGCAGCAGGCGCAGCACCTCACCGCCCGCGTACCCGCTCGCGCCGGCGACGGCGACTCGCAATGCCATGGCGTTCCTCCTTCGTCGTGGCATGAATATACGCAGTACGGAACATTCATGCAAGGAGTATGCGCAGGACGGCCCGCGGGCCGGACCGGTGCGGCGCCGCTCAGCGCTTGACGGCCTTGAGCACCACGAACTTCGGATTGCCCGCGACCGTGCGGCAGTTGCCGAACAGCCGGCGCAGCTTGACGTGGTAGCCCAGGTGGCGGTTGCCGACCACCCACAGCTCGCCGCCGGGGCGCAGGGCGCGGCGGGCGCCGGTGAACATCCGCCAGGCGGTGGCGTCGGTGGTGGCCTGGTGGGAGTGGAACGGCGGGTTGTTGAGCACCAGGTCCACCGAGCCGGCCGGCAGGCCCGCGTCGGCGAGCGCGTCGGCGGTGAGGAACTCGGCGGGGGCGTCCGGGCCGAGGTTGGCGCGGAAGGTCTCCTCGGCGGAGGCGACCGCCTGGTGGGACTCGTCGACGAAGACCAGCCGGGCGCCGGGGGCGGCCAGGGCGGCGGCGGTGCCGACCACGCCGTTGCCGCAGCCGAGGTCGACGACCCGGGCCCCGGGGGCGGCGGTGGGCAGGTGGGCGAGCAGGAAGCGGGTGCCGATGTCGAGGCGGTCGGCGCAGAAGGTGCCGGCGTGGTTGACCACGGTGCGGCCCGAGGCGGGGCCGATGTCGCCGGGCAGGGCGTAGCGGTGCGGCCAGGGGTTGGGGCCGGGGTCGAGCGCCCGGTCGGGGGTGCAGAGGATCAGCCGGGCCTTGCGGACCGCGAGCGAGGTGCGGGTGGGGCCGAGGATCCGCTCGAAGAGCTCCAGGGTGGAGGTGTGGATCTCGGTGGTCATGCCGGTGCCGAGGACCACCGTGTCCGGGTGCAGGGCCGGGGCGAGCCGGTGCAGCTGGTCCTCCAGCAGGGCCAGGCTCTTGGGGACGCGCACCAGCAGGACGTCGGTCCGCCCGGGCGGGGTGTCGCGGGTGGTGAGCAGCCGGGCGGCGCCCTCGCCGGCGCCGGCCCGGGCGAGGTTGGCCGCGGTGGCACGCTGGGCGAGGTGCGAGTCGCTGATCTGGGTGATCCGCGCGGGGGCCTGCTCGGCGGGGGCGGTGGCGAGCGCGGTGGTCAGCGCGCCCCAGCGGTCGCCGAGGACGGTGACGGCGCGGCCGGCCAGGGCGGTGGGCCGGCCCTCGGCGGAGTCGGCCTCGCCGGCCAGGTGCCGCAGCAGGTACTCGTCGGCGGCGTCCCAGGCGCGCAGCCGCTCGCGCGGGTCCTCGGGGTGGCGGGTGAGGTCGAGGCCGCCCCACGGAGTCGGGAAGGGGGTCGCGGCGGCGGTGGTGGCGAGGTGGTTCATCGCCGCCCAGGCTAGCCGACCGGGCCGCGGGCCGGACGGCCGGCGCCCGAGCGCGGACCGGGGCGGCGGCCGATACTGGGAGGGCCCGACGGAAGGGGCGCGGCCATGGACTGGAAGCTCGAAGTGGTGGTGGTCCCGGTGACGGACGTCGACCGGGCGAAGCTCTTCTACGAGGAACGGGTCGGCTTCACCGTCGACCACGACAGCCGGATCCGGGACGGGGTGCGGGTGGTGCAGCTGACGCCGCCCGGCTCCAGCTGCTCGATCGTGGTGGGCACGGGACTGACGGACGCGCCGGCCGGCTCGCTGAAGGGACTGCAGCTGGTGGTGCCGGACATCGACCGGGCGCACGCGGAGCTGGTGGCGCGGGGCGTGGAGGTGAGCCCGGTGCAGCACTTCGACGACGGGGACCGGGTGGACGGGCGGGGCGAGGTGTGGAACTCGTTCGTCTTCTTCAGCGATCCGGACGGCAACGGCTGGGCCGTCCAGGAGGCGCCCGGCCGGCGCTGACGCCCGGCGGCCAGGGCCCTAAGCTCGGAGGATGGTCGAAGACGAGGGAAGCGTCCGGGTGGACAGCTGGATCTGGTCGGTGCGGCTGGCCAAGACGCGGTCGGCCGCGGCGGCGGCGTGCAAGGCCGGGCACGTGCGGGTCAACGGCGAGCGGGCCAAGCCGGCGCAGGCGCTGAAGCCGGGTGACGAGGTCCGGGTGCGCGTGGAGGGGTGGGAGCGGGTCGTCGTGGTGACGAAGCTGATCCGCAAGCGGGTCGGCGCGGCGGTCGCGACGGAGTGCCTGGTGGACAACAGCCCGCCGCGCCCGGCGCGCGAGTTCGTCGCCGCGCCCGGCGTGCGGGACCGGGGCGCCGGGCGGCCGACGAAGCGCGACCGCCGGGAGATGGACGAGCTGCGGCGGCGGTAGCAACTGCCCCGGCAGCCGCACCGGCCACGGCAGGTTCCTGCCGAATTGGTCTCGACCATTGCCCTGGATCCGGCGACGGAGGAGGCTCGCTGCGAAGCGCCGGGCGGGCAGTCCGGCGCTCGTGTCCGAGGAAGGAAAGCACCGGCATGGCAATGCGCAAGGCGGTTTCCACCATGGCCCTGGCCGGCCTGCTCGCGGCGGGCGGCCTGATGGCCGCCCCGGCCGCCCAGGCGTCCACCACCAAGACGACCGGCTACGTCTACGTCGGCATGTACCCGAGCGGTGACGCGTGCCACGCCGCGGGCAGGGCCTACGTCGCCCGGGGCCAGGCGGTCTCGTACTTCTGCGACGTCCTCGACTTCCCGCCGTACACGGCCCGCCTCTCCATCTGGGCCTGATCGCGCCGCGGACCGGCCGGCGACGCACCGCGTCGCCGGCCGGTCCGGCGGTGGCGGCGCCGACGCGGGTCAGGCGGCCAGGGTGTCGGTGCGGACCTGGGTCAGGAAGGCGTCCAGGTTGGCCAGCGTCCGGGCGATCTGCTCCTCCAGCGGGAGCGACTCGTTGGGGCGGGTGACCGCCGCGGAGTTCTTGCGCCCGCGCACGTAGAGCGAGCAGGCGAGATCGGCGCAGATGTAGGTGCCGACGGTGTTGCCCTCCCGCCCCGCCGCCCCCGCCCGGCGGGCGGTGAGCAGCGCCACGCCGGAACCCGCGTGGGCGGTGACGCACAGCGAGCAGACGTTGGTCTTGGTCATGCTCCGCCGGAACGAGGGCACCCGCAGGGTGACGCCGACCAGCTCGCCGCGGTGCTCGGCGACCAGATAGGCGCGGTCGGGCGCGCCCTGGTCCCGCCAGCCGAGGAAGTCGAGGTCCTCCCAGGGGAGTTCGGCGAGCCCTCGGGGCAGGTTGAGCCGCCGGGCCTCGCCCTTGGAACAGTTGACGAAGGACGCACGGATCTCGGGGTCGGTCAGCGCTCGCATGCCCGGCAAGCTAACACCGCCCCGCCGCACCCGTCTCCCGATTTTCCGCGCGCCCCCACCGTCCCCGAGCCCCGAACCGCCCGCCGCCCCGCCGCCCCGCCGCGCTCAGGCCACCGGGTGGGCGGCCTGGACGGCGAGCCGCCGCGGGGCGTCGGCGCCGATCCCGGTCAGCAGGTCGTCGAGGGCGAGGAACACCTCCCAGGACTCGCATCCGGCCGCCCGCGCCAGCCGGGCGACCACCCGGTCCTCCAGGTCGCGGACCCGGCCGTCCTTCCACGCCTTGTCGGCCAGACTGACCAGCAGGTCCTCCACGGTGGTGCCGGGCTCGCCCCAGCCGCCGTGGGTGCCGGCGAAGCGGGCGAGGCGCTGCGGCACGCCGTGGGCGAGCAGCAGCTCGTACCCGGCCCGCTCGTGCAGCGAGCCGGGGACGGAGAGCTCCTCGCGGTGGACGGCCTTGCCGATGTCGTGGGTGGCCGCGCCGAACAGCACGGCCTCCCGGTCCACCGGCACCCCGTACCCGGCGCACCAGTCGAGGATCGTCCCGGCGACCTCGTGCACCAGGCCGAGATGGGCCGTCAGCCGGGGCGGGGCGTCGACGGCCGCCAGCAGGACGGCCGCGGCCTCGGGCAGGGGCGGGGTTCGGGCGGTCATCCGCGCTTGAAGGCGACGCCCGCGTAGGCCGAGACGTCCTGCCAGCCGTCGGGGAGGTCGGCGGTGCGGATGTGACCGGCCTCGGGGCGCCAGAGCGGGAGCTGGACGAGGCCGGGGCCGGCGAACTCGAAGTCGCCGAAGAAGGGTTCGACGGCCGAGCGCGGGCGCAGCACCAGCGGGGCGCTGGCGCTGCGGTAGACGCGGGTGCCCTCGGCGGCGCTCTCCCGGGAGGCGAAGTCGGGGCTGCCGTGCGAGAGGATCAGCGCGCTGCCCGGCGCGAGCGCGTCGCGCAGGGTCCGCACGATCCGCTCCGCGCCGTCCTCGTCGCGGATGAAGTGCAGCACGGCGACCAGCATCAGGGCGACCGGTTCGCCGAGGTCGACGGCGGCGCTCAGGGCCGGGTGGGCGAGGATCGCCTCGGGCTCGCGCAGGTCCGCCTCGATGACGGAGGTGTGGCCGGCCGGGTGGCCGGCGAGCAGGGCGCGCGCGTGGGTGGCCACGATCGGGTCGTTGTCGACGTAGACGACCCGGGCGTCCGGGGCGACCCGGCGGGCGACCTCGCTGGTGGAGCCGACGGCGGGGATGCCGGTGCCGATGTCGAGGAACTGCCGGATGCCCCGGCCGGCCGCGAACTCGACGGCGCGGCCGAGGAATTCGCGGTTGGTGCGGGCCAGCAGCCGCAGCGCCGGATAGGCGGCGATGGCGGCCTCGGCGGCCGTGCGGTCGGCCTCGAAGTTGTCCTTGCCGCCGAGGTAGTAGTCGTACATCCGGGCCGTGTGCGGGACCCCGGTGTCCAGTTCGGTCGGCGGCTGCCAGTCCTCGGCGCGCGCCCAGTCCCAGTCGGTGCCGGTGACGCCCAGCGCCGCCGTCCTGTCCTCACTCATCTGCCGCCCCCTGGTGTTCCACGACGTCCGCAGTGTCCCCTGCCGGACGGTTCCTGTCCTGTCCCCCGCCCCGCGACCGGCCGGCGGCCGGTGGCGGCCCCCACCGCGCGGTGCGCCGTGATCGTAACCGACGAAACGCCGCCCAAACAGCGGAAGTTCAGGTTTCCGCAGTATCCGAACAGCGATGTGTGTGCACGTCAACGACGGTCCGCGAGCGACTCCGGGCCGACGGCGCCGGCGGTCGCCACCCGGTGACGTCGTCTCTATGCTGGCTGCCGATGACTGCCGACCGGCGCACCGTCCTGCGCACCACCGTCAAACTGGCCGCCCTCACCGCCGTCGGCGGCCTGCTCACCGCCTGCGGCGACACCGGCCGACGCCGGGCCGACCCGGGGACGTTCGCCACGCGTCCGGGGCCGGTGGACCCGTCGGGCACCGTCGACCCGGCCTGGGCCGCCGGCGAGGGACCGGCCTCGCCGGCACCCGACGCGGCCACGGCCGCCGCGAGCGCCCCGCCCACCGCGGACGCCACCGCGCCGCCCACCCCGCCGGTGCTGCCGCCGCTGGCGCCCGGCACCCCGGTCGAGGTCGCGTACGGGCCGCGCACCGGCCGCAACGTCGCGCTGACCTTCCACGGCAGCGGCGACCCGGCGCTCGCCACCGCGCTGCTGGAGATCGCCGAACAGCGCGGCGTCGGGCTCACCGTGATGGTCGTCGGCAGCTGGCTCGACCAGCAGCCCCAGATGGCCCGCCGGATCCTGGACGGCGGCCACGAGCTGGGCAACCACACCCAGAACCACCAGAACATCTCGACCATGACACCCGACAAGGCCCGCGCGGAGATCGCCCAGTGCGCGGAGCGGCTGCAGCGGCTGACCGGCTCGATCGGCCGCTGGTTCCGCCCCTCGGCCGCCCAGTACGCGACGCCGATGGTGCGGGAGCAGGCCAGGGCGGTCGGCTACGAGCACGTGCTCTCCTTCGACGTGGACCCGCGCGACTACGCCGACCCGAGCGCCGCCGAACTGCAGCGCCGGGTGCTCGGCTCGGTGCGCGGCGGCTCGGTGGTCGCCCTGCACCTGGGCCACCGCTGCACGGTCGACGCGCTGCCCGGCATCCTCGACGGCCTCGGCAAGGCCGGCCTCGCCCCGGTGACCGCGAGCCGCCTCTGCGCCTGACCGCTCCCCGGGGCCCGCGGGGCGCCCGGGGCACGTGCGATGCTTCGGGGATGCGGTACATCATCATCGGGGCGGGTGCGGTGGGCGGCACGATCGGTGCCCGGCTGCACGAGGGCGGGCACGACGTGGTGCTGGTGGCGCGCGGCGCGCACCTGGCGGCGCTGCGCGCGGACGGCCTGCGGTTCGGCACCCCGCAGGGGGTGCGGACGCTGCGGATCCCGGCCGTCGGCGGGCCGCGGGAGGTGGCGCTGCGGGCGGACGACGTGCTGGTGCTGGCCGTGAAGACGCAGGACACCGCCGCCGCGCTGGCCGCCTGGGCGCCGTGCCCGGTGGCCGGGGGCGGCACGGCCGCCGAGCGGCTGCCGCTGGTGTGCGCGCAGAACGGGGTGGAGAACGAGCGTCTCGCCCTGCGGCTGTTCCGCGAGGTGCTGGCGATGTGCGTGTGGATGCCGTCCACCCATCTGGCGCCCGGCCGGGTGAGCGCGGGCGGCACCCCGGTGAGCGGGGTGCTGTGGCTGGGCGGCCACCCGTCCGGCACCGGCGGCGCCCGGGCCGCCGCGATCGCCGCCGACCTCGCCGCCTCGGGCTTCAGCGCCCCGGTGGATCAGGACGTGATGCGCTGGAAGTACACCAAGCTGCTCGGCAACCTCGGCAACGCGCTGGACGCGGTGGCCGGTGGGACCGACGGCGAGGAGCTGCGGGCGCTGCGGGAGCGGGCGGTCGCGGAGGGCGTCGCCGTGCTGGCGGCCGCCGGCATCGCCCACCGGGACCCGGCCGAGCAGGTCCGCTTGGCGCGTGCGACGCTGCGGCTGGAGCCGGTGGCCGGCGAGGAGCGCAGCGGTTCGTCGTCCTGGCAGAGCCTGGCGCGCGGCACCGGCTCGATCGAGGCCGACCACCTGAACGGCGAGATCGTGCTGCTGGGCCGGCTGCACGGGGTGCCGGCGCCGCTCAACGAGGCATTGCAGCGGCTGGCCGGGGAGTTCGCCCGCGCCGGCCGGGCGCCGGGCTCGCTCACCGCCGAGGAGCTGTCGGTGCTCACCGCCCTGTGACCGGGCCGGCCGTCCGCTCGCCCGCCCGCGTGCCCGACCGGTGGCGCCGACGGTCCGGCCGTCCGGCGCGTCAGCCCATCGGATCGCCGGGCCCGTAGGGGCGCAGCCGCAGCGTACGGGCGTCCGCCGCGCGGATCTCCTCGGCCCGGCGGACGAGTTCCCCGAGGTCGTCCCGCCCGGCGTGCAGGAAGCGCCCGTGCAGCGCGTCGAAGCGCCCGCGGGCGGCGTCCACGGTGACGGCGACCATGTACGGGATGGAGCCCCAGTCCTTGGTGTCGCGGAACATCGGCATCCCGGCGGTCATGTCGGTGGCGACCGCGCCGGGGCTGATGTCGAGGATCACCACATGGTGCTCGGCGAGCGAGTCGGCGAGGTTGTCGGAGAGCTGGAGCAGCGCGCCCTTGGAGGTGGCGTACGCGGTGTAGTGGCCGTCGGGGCGCAGCGCGAAGCCGGAGTTGAGGTTGACGACGCGCCCCCGCCCGCGCCGGACCATGCCGGGCAGGACGCAGCGCAGCAGGTTGTAGGGGCCGCGCAGGTTGACCTCGACGACCTGCCACCACTGGTTGACGTCGGTCTCCCAGAGCGGGACCTCGGCGCGGTCGACCTGGCCGGCGTTGTTGACCAGCAGGTCGACGGGGCCGAGGTCGCGTTCGATCAGGCGGACGGCCTCGCGCACCGAGCCGGGGCGGGTGACGTCGGCGGTGACGGCGACGCCGCGCGCGCCGTGCCGCACGCACTCCTTGAGGGTGTCGGTGAGGGTCTCGTGGGTGCGGCCGACGAGGCCGACGGCCATGCCCTCGGCGGCGAGGCCGACGGCGATCTCCCGGCCGATGCCGCGGCCGGCGCCGGTGACCAGGCCGACCTGTCCCGTGAGCGATCCCGTCGGCATGCCCGTGCTCCCTCCGTCCGTTGGTGACCACCCCGCGGTCAGGCCCCGCATTCTGTCGTCCGGGCGGCCGGGGCGTCGCCGGGGCGCCCCCGCGACGCGGGCGGACCCACCCGTTCGGGGGAAGGCGCCGGCCGCCGGGCCGGCCGGGGAGGGGATGACCTACTCGCCGGTAGGGAGTAGTAACGTCGTCGGGACGGTGCACCGGTCCGCACATACCGGTGTCCCGCACCGCCGAACAGCAGCTGCTGGGCCATCTGTCGCTGGGCGACCCCCAGCACCACCGAAGGGCAACGGAGTGAGTGACATCGCGCGCGTCGGAGTGATCGGCTGCGGACTCATGGGGTCGGGCATCGCGGAGGTGTTCGCCCGGGCGGGGCTGGACGTCCTGGTCGCCGAGGCCAGTGGGGAGGCGCTGGAGTTCGGGCGCGCCCGGCTGACCAACTCGCTGGACACCGCCGTGAAGCGCGGCAAGCTGACCGAGGAGCAGCGGGACGAGGCACTGTCCCGGCTGGCGTTCACCGTCGACCTGGCGGACTTCGCCGACCGCGACCTGGTGGTCGAGGCGGTCGCCGAGCGCGCGGACATCAAGGTGAAGATCTTCGAGACCCTGGACCGGGTGGTCGAGCGCCGGGACGCGATCCTCGCCTCGAACACCTCCTCGATCCCGATCGTGAAGCTGGCCGCCGCCACCTCCCGCCCGGAACAGGTGATCGGCCTGCACTTCTTCAACCCCGCGCCGGTGCAGAAGCTGGTCGAGGTGATCCCGACCCTGACCACCTCGGCGACCACCACCGACCGGGCGGAGGCGTTCGCCACCGAGGTGCTGCAGAAGGCCCCGATCCGGGCCCGGGACCGGGCCGGCTTCGTGGTGAACGCGCTGCTGGTGCCGTACCTGCTGTCGGCGGTGCGGATGTTCGAGTCGGGGGTGGCGACCGCCTCCGACATCGACAAGGGCATGGAGGCCGGCTGCGCCCACCCGATGGGCCCGCTGCGGCTGTGCGACCTGATCGGCCTGGACACCATCGTCTCGATCGCCGAGTCGATGTATGACGAGTACAAGGAACCGCTGTACGCCGCTCCCCCGCTGCTGTCGCGGATGGTGGACGCGGGCCTGCTGGGCCGCAAGTCCGGCCGCGGCTTCTACGACTACACGGCGACCGCCACCGCCTGACGCCCGACGGTCTGCCGTCGGCGGTCGGCGGTCGGCGCGGACGTGACGGGGCCCGGGAGCGGTATCCAGCTCCCGGGCCCCTGGTGTGCCACCCAATTGCTGCGCACCGGCACGTTTAAGGGTGTGGGTCAGTTTCACAGCGTTGCTCTGCCATTGAAGCTACCGCGCCGCGGAGAGGCGCAGACGGGAGTCGAACCCGCATCCCACGCTGTAGCACACACCCGGTCGATCCGGCGCTCGGCGGCGAATGCTGAGACTTGAGCGAGAGTCTGAGTCTTACGGGGCGCCTCTGCCATTTGGGCCACTCCGGCACGTGGTGCCGGAGGAGGGAATCGAACCCCCACCGTCTCCCCGGTATCAGCTTCAACTTCAGTGTCAGCTTGCGCTTTTCGCGCCACCCCCGGTCTCACCCGGGGGGCTCGTGGGGCTACCCGAACAGGTAGCCGAACACCGCGTCGCCGACCCGCCGGTCGTCGACCTCGGCGCCGTTGGCCTCCTCGCGGGCGAACTGGACGGCCTGCTGGAGCTTCTCGACCCGCTCCAGGAGCTCGTTGACCCGCCGGGCGGGCAGGGCTCCGGAGAACTTCACGGTCGTCCAGTAGCCGATCGCGACGTCCTCGTAGTACACCTCGACCTGCGCCGGGTGCTTCTCGGTGGCCTCGGCCTTGACGTGGTTGCGCGGCACCTTCCTGGTGCGGATGGTGCGCACCGCCTCGGTCTTCCAGGAGTCCGTGGACGGGTCGTGGCTCCAGGCCTCGGCGGCGTCCAGGACGGGCAGCTTGCGGACGAAGGTCCGCAGGTCGGTGAGCTGCTTCTCCAGGAAGAGCAGGTAGGTGACCGGCGCGGCGGCGACCAGCGTGCGACCGTCGACGACGACGTCGGCGCGGGCCTCGGTATTGGCCCAGTCCTTGGTCGCGGTGACGTCGAACAGCCGGGTCAGGGTGGTGGCCGTGGCCCGCAGCACGTCCTCGGCCTTGACCTGGACGCGGGTGGACTCGGGGGGCAGCTGCTCGCCCTCCTCGTCCTTGGGCTGGTACGTCCGGGAGATGCCGGCCAGCAGCGGGGGCTTCTGCAGGTCCTGGTGGGACTGCGTCAGCTCCTGGAAGGACTTCGACTTGACGCCTTTTTCGACGGCGATGATCTGGTTCAGCTTGGCCACGTCGGGGACGCTACCAGCGCGTCCGTTCGGGCGTCATCCGAATAAACGGGCCGGTGGCGGGAGGCCCGGCCGGGCGCCGGACGCACCCGCCACCGCCCGGCGGCGGGTCAGCTGTTGATGGCGTAGCTGTCGCCGTAGACCTTCCACTTCAGCGGCGGGTTGAGGTCGAAGTTCCCGGCGTTGAGGAAGACCAGCTGCTCGGTGTCGACCCTGCTGGTGTCGGCGTGCGCCGCCTCCTTCTTCATGACGACCTTGCGGGCGTCCAGGAAGGCCTTGAGGTAGGTGGCCTCGTCGCCGCCCTGGGCGGGGGTCTTCGCCTTCTTCATGGCGGCGCTGCGGATGCCGCCGAAGCTGTCGCTTCCGGAGCCGGGGCCGTGCATCACGATGGCGTCGTAGTAGACGAACTGGCCGAGCGCGCGCAGGCCGTCGGCCTTGGCCTGCTTGACCGAGGGGTTGAAGTAGACGCGGTCGCGCTCGTCGTTCTGGGCCCGCTGGAAGACGGTGTCCTTGGCGGCGGTGGCCCAGTCCTTCTCGAAGGCGGAGCCGAGGCCGGCGTGCGAGTCGGTGCCGTTGACCTTGCGCAGCGCCGGGAGGTACTTGGCGAGGAGGTTGCCCGGCGCGAGGTCGGTGTAGTGCTCGACGAGTTCGAGCATGTCGCCGGTGCCGGAACAGAAGCCGATGATGCCGGCGGTGTAGCCGCGGCCGTCGTTGATGTCCTCGATGTACTTGTACTGGGCCTTCCAGTCGAGGGAGGAGTTCTCGGCGCTGGACACCAGCTGCATGGCGATGTCCTTCTTGTGTGGGTCGTCCAGGCCGACGGCGGCGAGCCGGACGGTGCCCGCGACGGGGGCGGCGTGGACGGTGCCGGCGGCCGCGACGGTGGCCGGGGCGGCGGCCAGCAGGGCGGCGAGGGCGAGGCGGGCGGTGCGGACGGTGCGGTGCTGGGTACGCATCTGACGCTCCGTTTCCCTGGTCCGGGCCTGGGGGCGGCCGGACCCGACGAGGAGTTAGGAAAGTTTCCTAACTTGATTGAAGCGTTCACGCCGGGCGCGGCGCAAGGGGACGGTCCGCAATCGCACGGCTCAGCACGCGGAAGGGCCCCGGCCGGTGATCCGGCCGGGGCCCTTCCGACGGGGCGTCAGGCGCCGCGCAGCACCGCGCCGGTGCGGGCGACGGCCTCGGCGACGGCCGCCTCGCGGGCGGCGCTCGCCTCGTCGGCGGTCAGCGTCCGGTCCCCGGCGCGGAACCGCAGCGCGTACGCCAGCGACTTCTTGCCCGCGCCGACCTGCTCACCGGTGAAGACGTCGAACAGCCGGATCGCCTCCAGCAGTTCACCGGCCCCGGCACGCAGCGCGGCCTCCACGTCGGCGGCCTGCACCGCGTCGTCGACGATCAGCGCGACGTCCTGGGTGGCCACCGGGAAACCGGAGACCGCCGGGCCGCCGACCCGCACGGCGCCGTCGGCGGCCAGCAGGTCCAGGTCCAGCTCCATCGCGGCGGTGCGCTCCGGCAGGCCCAGCGCCTTGACGACGCGCGGGTGCAGCTCACCGGCGTGGCCGACCACCCGGTCGGTGCCGGCCACCACCAGCTCGGCGCAGCGGCCCGGGTGCCACGGCATGAGCCGGCCCTGGCGCACGGTCAGCTCGACGCCGGCGGCGCGGGCCACCGTGCGGGCGGCCTCGATGGCGTCGGCCCAGCTCGCCGGCGCGCCCTTGCCCCACCAGCCGGAGGGCAGCCGCTCGCCGGCCAGCGCGACGGCGACCCGGCGCGGCTGGTGCGGCAGCGCGGCGTCCAGCGCCGCCAGCTCCTCGTCGCTGGGCCGGCGGTCGACGGCCGGACGCGGGGCGACCGACCGCTCGTCCTTCGGCAGGAACACGGTGCCCGTCTCGAAGATCGCCAGATCGGTGTTGCCGCGGCCGACGTTGCGGCGCAGCGCCCCGAGCAGGCCCGGCAGCAGCGTGGTGCGCAGCCCCGGCTCCTCGTCGTTCAGCGGGTTGACCAGGGTGACGGTCCGCCGGCGGCGGTCCTCCGCCTCCAGGCCGAGCGCCTCGAAGGCGGCCTCGCCGACGAACGGGTAGTTGTTGACCTCGACGTAGCCGGCGCCGGCCAGTGCGACGCCGACCCGGCGGTGCATCCGCTGGGCCTCGGTCAGGCCCTTGCCCGGCGGGACGGTGGGCATCCGGGCGGGGACGTTGTCGTAGCCCTCCAGCCGGATGACCTCCTCGGCGAGGTCGTACGGGTCGGTGAGGTCGGGGCGCCAGGTCGGCGGGGTGACCTCCAGGACGTCGGCGCCGGCGACCGAGCAGCCGATCTCCTGCAGGCGCCGGGTGACGGTCTCGCGGCCGTACGCGGTGCCGGCGACCCGGTCGGGCAGGTCGGCGGCGATGGTGATGGTGCGCACCGGGTGCGGGGCGGCGATGTCGGTGACGCCCGCCTCGGCGGTGCCGCCGGCGATCAGCACCAGCAGGTCGACGGCGCGCTGCGCGGCGGCGCGGGCGGCCTCGGGGTCGACGCCGCGCTCGAAGCGCTTGGACGCCTCGGAGGGCAGCTTGTGCCGCTTGGCGCCGCGGGCGATGGCGACCGCGTCGAAGTGCGCCGCCTCGATGATCACCTCGGTGGTGCCCGGGCCCGCGGCCGGGTCGAGGATCTCGGTGGAGGCGCCGCCCATGACGCCGGCCAGGCCGATCGGGCCGCTGTTGTCGCAGATCAGCAGGTCCTCGGCGGACAGCGTGCGCTTCACGCCGTCCAGCGTGGTGAGGCTCTCGCCGGCCTCGGCGCGGCGGACCACGATCGGGCCGTCGACGCGCTGCTTGTCGTAGGCGTGCAGCGGCTGGCCGACCTCCAGCATCACGTAGTTGGTGATGTCGACGGCCAGCGAGATCGGGCGGATGCCCGCCTTCTGGAGCCGGCGCTGGAGCCAGATCGGGGACTTGGCGGCCGGGTCGAGGCCGACCACGGTACGGGCCACGAAGCGGTCGCAGCCGGCCGGGTCGTTGACCTTCACCAGGTAGCCGAAGGAGTTGGCCGGCGGCACGTCGAGCAGCGCCGGGTCGGCCAGCGGCAGCCCGTACGCGGCGGCGGCCTCGCGGGCCACGCCGCGCATGGACAGGCAGTAGCCGCGGTCCGGGGTGACGGCGATGTCGAGCACCTCGTCGACGAGCTGGAGCAGCTCGATGGCGTCGGTGCCGGGCTCGAACTCGGGCGGGAGCACGATGATGCCGTTGTGGTCGTCGCCCATGCCGAGCTCGCGGGCCGAGCAGATCATGCCGGCCGAGGTCTGGCCGTAGGTCTTGCGGGCCGCGATCGGGAACGGGCCGGGCAGCACGGCGCCGGGGAGCACCACGACGACCTTGTCGCCGACGGCGAAGTTGCTGGCGCCGCAGACGATCTCCTGCGGCTCGCCGGTGCCGTTGGCGGCGCCGACGTTGACGAAGCAGTGCCGGATCGGCTTCTTGAAGCCGGTCAGCTCCTCGATGGAGAGCACCTCGCCGACCACCAGCGGGCCCTTGAGGTCGCCGCCGAGCTGCTCGACGGTCTCGACCTCCAGGCCGGCGCGGACCAGCCGCTCGGCCACGTCGCGGCCGGTCTCGCCGGCCGGCAGGTCGACGTACTCGCGCAGCCAGGAAAGCGGGACGCGCATCAGATCTCCATCCCGAACGGGAGGGTGAAGCGCACGTCACCCTCGACCATGTCGCGCATGTCGGCGACGTTGTGACGGTTCATCAGGATCCGCTCCAGGCCCAGGCCGAAGGCGAACCCGCTGTAGCGGTTGGGGTCCACGCCGCAGGCGACGAGCACCCGCGGGTTGACCACGCCGCAGCCGCCGAGCTCGATCCAGCCCTCGGAGCCGCAGGTGCGGCAGGGGCGGTCCGGGTTGCCGACCGACTCGCCGCGGCACACGAAGCACTGCAGGTCGATCTCGGCGCTCGGCTCGGTGAACGGGAAGTAGGAGGGCCGCCAGCGCAGCTCCAGGCCGTCGCCGATCAGGGTCGAGACCAGCTGCTCGATGGTGCCCTTGAGGTCGGCGAAGGTGATGCCCTCGTCCACGGCCAGGCCCTCGACCTGGCGGAAGACCGGGGTGTGGGTGGCGTCCAGCTCGTCGGTGCGGTAGACCCGGCCGGGGCAGACCACGTAGACGGGGGGCTCGCGGTCGAGCAGGGTGCGGGCCTGGACCGGGGAGGTCTGGGTGCGCAGCACCACGCCGGAGTCGGCGGAGCCGTCCGGGGCCTGGACGAAGAAGGTGTCCTGCATGGAGCGGGCCGGGTGGTCCGGGCCCAGGTTGAGGGCGTCGAAGTTGAGCCACTCGGCCTCGACCTCGGGGCCCTCGGCGACCTGGTAGCCCATCGCGACGAAGGTGTCCTCGATGCGCTCGGCCAGCGTGGTCAGCGGGTGGCGGGCGCCGCGCGGGGTGCGGTCGTAGGGCAGCGTGACGTCCACCGCCTCCTCGACCAGCACACGGGCGTCGCGCTCGGCCTCCAGTTCGGCCTGCCGCTTGGCGAGCGCCTGGTTGACGGCGCCCCGGGCCTGGCCGATCAGCTTGCCGGCCGCGGCCTTGGCGTGCGGGGGCAGGGCGCCGATCTCGCGGTTGGCGAGGGACAGGGCGGAGCGGTCGCCGGTGTGGGCGACCTTGGCCTGCTTCAGCTCGTCGAGGCTGGTGGCGGCGGCGAACGCGGCGACGGCCTCGTCCCGGGCCGCCTCCACCACCTCGGGCTTGAGGGCCTCGACCTCGACCGGGTCGTACGACTTGTTGGGTGCCGACATCTCTATCTTTCCCGTGCTCCTGCTCGTCCGTGCTCAGGTAAGGGGGCTCATGCCTTCGTGTCACGCCCGGCGTGGCCGGGGCACGGGCAGCCGTTCTCCGAACCGGGGAGGCGGGGTGTCCGCGGCGCGGCCGCGCGGGGCGTTCCACAACGCCAAAGGTCGAGTGTAGTCGCAGCGCGTAGCGCGACCGCCGTCAAGCCCGCCCGGTGGGCCGACCGCGACAGGCGGTGCCTGCCGTCCACGCTCGTTCAGAGCATGAAGTCGGGGATCCCGGCGGGCAGGATGAATCGGAACCGGGCGCCGCCGCCGGGCGCGCGGTCGACGCGGATCGAACCGCCGTGGGCCTCCACGATGCCCTTGACGATGTAGAGGCCGAGCCCGGTGCCGCCGCGCTTGGAGCCGCGCCAGAAGCGGGTGAAGACGCGCGGCACCGCTTCCTCGGGGATGCCGCTGCCTTCGTCGCTCACGGTGACCGCTGTGCCTTCCACGATGCGGGGCGGGGCGCCGGGGCGCTCCCAGACGGGGGCCTCGACGACCTCCTTGGCCGGTGCCACCTCGATGGTGACAGTTCCCTCGCCGTGCCGCACCGCGTTTTCCAGCAGGTTGGCGAGCACCTGGTCGACCTTGTCCGGGTCGGCCCACAGCACGGTCAGCGGCTCGCTGACCCGGACGTCGAAGCGGTCCTCGGGGATGCCGGTGGCGACCTTGCGCTCGACGTGCCGGCGTACGGCGGCGGCCAGGTCGACGACCTGCTTGCGCAGCTCCAGCCGGCCGGCGTCGATCCGGGAGATGTCCAGCAGCTCGGCGATCAGCCGGGTGACCCGGTCGGCGTCGGCGTCCACGGTCTCCAGCATCAGCCGCTTCTGCCCGTCGGTGAACCGCTCCCACTTGGCGAGCAGGGTCGCGGTGAACCCCTTGACGCTGGTGAGCGGCGAGCGCAGCTCGTGCGCCACGGTGGCGATCAGCTCGGCGTGGCTGCGCTCGGTGCGCCGGCGCGCCTCGGTGCCGCGCAGGGCGATCACCAGCCGCTCCAGCGGGCCGCCCGGGTGCGCGCGGACGTAGCGGGCGGAGACCAGCACCTCACGGCCGCCGGGCAGCAGCAGGTTGCGCTCCGGCTGGCCGGTGCGCACCGCCAGGCCGCCGTACGGGTCGGTCAGCTGCCACCAGCGGCGGCCGTCGAGGTCCTCCAGCGGCAGGACGTCCTCCAGCTCGCTGCCGAGCGCGGCCTGCGGGAGCACGCCGGTCAGCCGGGCGGCGGCGCGGTTGAAGCAGGTCACCCGGCCCAGGGCGTCGGCGACCACCAGGCCGTCCGGCAGGTCGTCCGGGTCCAGTTCTGCCCCGCTGCCGACCATGGGTGTCCTCCCCGATTACCCACCGTGTCTTTCCCCCCACCGAGGCAGACCCTAGCGCCTCGCAGCCCCCGGTAGTAGGGCCCGCGTCGAGTTGCCGGCGCGGGCCGGCGCGCGGGTCAGCGCTCGGCGCGGCAGCCGCCGGGCGAACGCTGGGCGCGGGCCGAGGCGTAGAGGCAGACGGCGGCGGCGGTGGCCAGGTTGAGGCTCTCGGCGTGGCCGTGGATCGGCACGCGCACGACCTCGTCGGTCAGTGCGCGGGTCTCCTCCGGGAGCCCCCACGCCTCGTTGCCGAACACCCATGCGCCCGGCGCGCCCAGGGTGCCCTCGTCGAGCTCCCGGTCGAGGTCGCGCTCCCCGGCGCCGTCGGCGGCGAGCACCCGCACCCCGGCCTCGCGCAGCCGGCCGATCGCCTCCTCGACCGGCACGCCGACGGCGACCGGGAGGTGGAAGAGGCTGCCGACCGAGGCCCGCACGGCCTTCGGGTTGTAGAGGTCGACGGAGGCGTCGGTGAGCACCACGGCGTCCGCGCCGGCCGCGTCGGCGGTGCGCAGCACGGTACCGGCGTTGCCGGGGTCGCGCACGTGGGCGAGCACCGCGACCAGCTGGGGGCGTGCGGCGAGCACGTCGGCGAAGGGCGTGTCGATGAAGCGGCAGAGCGCGACGATGCCCTGCGGGGTCACCGTGTCGCAGATCTCGGCGACGACCTCGTCGGTGGCGGTCAGCACCGGCAGCCCCTCGGCCAGGGCGGCCTCGACGATGCCGGCGTGCCGCTCGGCGGCGTCCGGCGTCGCGTAGACCTCGACCACGGCGTGCTCACCGGTGCCCGGCAGCCTGCCGAAGGCGACGGCCTCGCGCACGGCCTGCGGGCCCTCGGCGAGGAAGCGGCGCTCCTTGCCGCGCTGGCTCCGCTTGGCGAGCCGCCGGGCGGCGACCACGCGGGGCGAACGCAGGGAGGTGAGCAGGGGGGTGTCGGTGCTGGGCATGGTCTCGTTCTCCGGAGGCGCTGAAGGAGGGAGCAAAGCAGGACCGGACCCGCAGGCGAGCCTGCGGGTCCGGTCAGAGCTCAACCGATCTCGGAAGATCAGGCGGCGTCGGCGGCGGCCTTCGGGGCGTTCACGTCGGCCGGCAGCGCCTTCTGGGCCACCTCGACCAGGGCGGCGAAGGCACCCGGGTCGTTGACGGCCAGGTCGGCCAGCATCTTGCGGTCGATCTCGACGCTGGCGGCCTTCAGGCCCTGCACGAAGCGGTTGTAGGTGATGCCGTTGGCACGGGCCGCAGCGTTGATGCGCTGGATCCACAGCTGACGGAAGTCGCCCTTGCGCTTCTTGCGGTCGTTGAAGTTGTAGACCAGCGAGTGGGTGACCTGCTCCTTGGCCTTGCGGTACAGGCGCGAGCGCTGGCCGCGGTAGCCGCTGGCGCGCTCCAGGATGACCCGGCGCTTCTTGTGGGCGTTGACTGCCCGCTTGACGCGTGCCACTTGATTACTCCTTGGGTTGGACCACGGACTACTTCACGTGGTCCGTCATTCGAATGGGTCGGGAAGGATCAGCTGCCCCGCACGCGGCTCGCGCCGGGCGGGAGGGCGATCACTTGCCGAGAAGCTTCTTGATCTTCTTGGCGTCGGCGGGGGCCAGCTCGATCGTCCCGGCCAGCTTGCGGGTCAGCGTGGAGGGCTTGTGCTCCAGGAGGTGGCGGCGGCCGGCGCGCTCGCGCAGCACCTTGCCAGAGCCACTGATCTTGAAGCGCTTGCTGGCGCCACTGTGCGTCTTCTGCTTCGGCATTTCGCCGTATCTCCTCGTCGGTCCGTCCACGCCCGCGCGGTGTGCGCCGCGCGGGCGTGAAGGATGGATCTGCGGTGACCGGGCGGGGTGCCCCGTCACCCTGGTGGCCGGTCTCCCGGACCTTCCTGACCTGGGGAGGTCAGGCGCCCTGGGAGGCCTCGGCCGGCTGCTCGACCGGAGCGGCGGCCTCGGGGGCCTCCGTCTCGGCGGCGGCGTCCTGGGCCTCGACGGCGTCCTGGGCCTCGGCGGGCTCGTCGGACTCGGCGATGTCGTCGTCCGCACCGGCGGTGCGGCCCAGACGCTCGGCCTTGCGGGCGTCCGCGGCGGCGCGAGCCTCGGCCATCGCCTCGGTCTTCTTCTTGTGCGGGCCGAGAACCATGATCATGTTACGGCCGTCCTGCTTCGGCGAGGACTCGACGAAGCCCAGGTCCTGGACGTCGTCGGCGAGCCGCTGGAGCAGACGGAAGCCCAGCTCGGGGCGGGACTGCTCACGACCGCGGAACATGATCGTGATCTTGACCTTGTCGCCCTGCTTGAGGAACCGGACGACGTGACCCTTCTTGGTGTCATAGTCGTGCGGGTCGATCTTCGGCCGGAGCTTCATCTCCTTGATGACCGTGTGCGCCTGGTTCTTGCGCGCCTCACGGGCCTTCATGGCCGACTCGTACTTGAACTTGCCGTAGTCCATGAGCTTGCACACCGGCGGCCGGGCGGTCGCCGCGACCTCGACCAGGTCGAGGTCGTACTCCTGCGCGAGCTCCAGCGCCTTGGCAAGCGGCACGATGCCGACCTGCTCGCCGCTGGGACCGACGAGTCGCACCTCGGGGACGCGAATCCGGTCGTTGATGCGGGGCTCGGTGCTGATGGGGCCTCCTCGGTTGCACCTTCTGCGATGCGGCCGTCGGACGGCGGTCGCACGTAGTGGACTCGACCACTGGGCGGGGCTTCATTCGTGCTGCGCTGTGCCCGGCTCCGTTCGGCCGTTCACACCGCGACACGAAAAAAGCCCCGCTCGGTACAAGCGGGGCTCCACACAACCGGGGGCGGCACCCGGTGAGGGGCGCTGCGGCGACTGTCGGCACACTGGGCGCCTGTCGCGGACCGGACCCGTCGACCGTGAGGCCGATCAGGTGGGAGACTTTCGCGGTTGCCCTCTCGGGCCTCCTGGGTGGAGCCTCCACTTGCTGGCCGGACCTCCGTGAGGACGTCTGGCCGGTCAGTCTCGAAGCATACAGCGCCGGGGGGTCGAACGCTATTCCGCCCCCGCGCACCCCGGCTTGTACGCTCCCTGTGTACGGACACCGGCACGACGGAACGAGCCACCTTTGAGCAGCGAGCCCACCCAGAACCCCGCCGCGGACGACGAGGCGATCGGCTTCGACGACCTCACCCGGGACATCGCCGAGGTCCCGGCCGTCGAGGTGATCACCACCGTCGCGGTGCACCTGATGAGCGCCGCCGCCGTGAAGTGCGGCCTCGCCGAGGGCGGCGAGAAGGACAGGGACCTCGACGAGGCCCGCAAGCTCATCACCGCGCTGGCCGGACTGGTCACCGCCGGCGCCCCGGAGATCAGCAACTTCCACGCCGCGCCGCTGCGCGACGGCCTGCGCTCGCTGCAGCTGGCCTTCCGCGAGGCCTCGATCGTCCCGGACGCCCCGGGTACCGGGCCGGGCGAGAAGTTCACCGGTCCGGTCTACTCCTGAGACCCCGACGGTTGCGTCCCGCGTGTCACGTGACACGCGAGACGCAACCGTGCCGTTCCTACCGCCGGTAGAGCGGCTCGCCCGGCAGCCCGGCGCTCGCCGGCAGCACCGCCAGGTCCAGCCCGCGGTCCAGCCGCACCCGCAGCACCGGGTCGGCGGCCACCGCCTGCCCGACCCGCTGCGCGGCCGCCTGCATCCCGGCCTGGTCCAGCGCCGGGTCCAGCAGGACCGCGAGCACCCCGTCCGAGTCCTCCGCCGGAGCCAGCAGCCCGGCCGTCACCTGCGGCTCGGCCGCCAGCAGCGCCCGGACCGCCTCGCGCACCTGCGGGTCGGCGGCCGGCGGCAGGTAGGGCCGGTTCTCCGCCAGCGCCCGCAGCCGGGCCCCGGACAGCTGGAACGGCACCGGCCCGGCCGGGTCCACCAGCAGGGTGTCCGCCCGCTCGGAGAAGGCCACCATCGCGGCCTGCGGGGCGGCGGTCGGCGCCGGACGGGCGTCCGCGCGCCAGCGGGCCAGCGACTCCAGCGAGGTGAAGGCCGGCAGCGCGCGCCGCCCGTCGGCGGCCTCCAGCACCGGGACGGCCATGTCACTGGTCTTCTCGTGGCGGTGCCCGTTCGCGTCCACCTCGACCTCGCCGAGGATCGCCACGATCGGCACCATCAGCCGGGTGGGCGTCAGCGCCGCGAGCACCTCGGGCTCGGCGGCGCGGTCCTGCGCCCAGCGGGCGAGCGCGGCGGCGAGCGCCGGGTCGGCGGTGCCGTCGTCGCCGGAGAAACCCGGGTCGGGGATGTTCTTGCCGACGAACGCCGGGTTGGAGAAGTCTTTGCGGTCCACCCGGCCGACCCTATGCCACCGGCCCCGCGCCCCCACACGGACCGAAGGTCCCCCGTCCGCCCCCTACCCGCGGGTAGAGCCGCTGTGGCAGTCTGCGCGCATGGCCACGCTCGAAGCCTCCGCCGCAGGCGCCGCCCGCCCCGCCCACGCCCCCTCGCCGGCCGCCGACCGCGCCCGGTACGACCGGGCCACCGCCCACCTGGACGGCCCGGTGGCCGTCCTCGACCTGGCGGCCTTCGACGCCAACGCGGCCTACCTGGTGCGCCGGGCCGCCGGCAAGCCGATCCGGGTGGCCAGCAAGTCGGTGCGCTGCCGCGCCCTGCTGGAGCGGGTGCTGACCGTCGAGGGCTTCGCCGGGGTGATGAGCTTCACCCTCGCCGAGTCGCTCTGGCTGGCCCGCTCCGGGCTGCGCGACGTCCTGCTCGCCTACCCCTCCAGCGACCGGGCCGGCTTCGCCGCGCTGACCGCCGACCCGGAGCTCGCCGCCGCCGTCACCGTGGTGCTGGACGACCCCGCCCAGCTGGACCTCGTCGACGCCGCCCGGACCGGGCCCGCCGAGGTGCGGGTCTGCCTGGAGCTGGACACCTCGCTGCACCTGCTCGGCGGCCGGGTGCGGGTCGGCGCCCGCCGCTCCCCGCTGCGCACCCCCGAGGACGTGGCCGCCTTCGCCGAGCTGGTGCAGCGGCGCCGGGGCTTCCGGGTGGTCGGGCTGATGGCCTACGAGGGACACGTCGCCGGGGTGGGCGACGCGGTGCCCGGGCGCCCGGTGCGCTCCGCGCTGGTGCGGGTGATGCAGGCGCGGGCGCGGGCCGAGCTGGCCGAGCGCCGGGCGGCCACGGTGCGGCTGCTGCGCCGGGTGGCCGAGCTGGAGTTCGTCAACGGCGGCGGCACCGGCAGCGTCGAGTCGACGGTGGCCGAGCGCGCGGTGACCGAGGTGGCGGCCGGGTCCGGGCTCTACCAGCCGCAGCTGTTCGACCACTACCGGGCGTTCCGCGGCCGGCCGGCGGCGCTGTTCGGCCAGCCGGTGGTGCGCCGCCCCGGGGTGGGCGTGGTGACCGTGCTCGGCGGCGGCTACCCGGCGTCCGGCGCGGCCGGCCCGGACCGCTCCCCCGTGCCCTACCTGCCGCCGGGTCTGCGCTACGACCCGATGGAGGGGGCCGGCGAGGTGCAGACGCCGCTGCTCGGCGCCGCCGCCGACGACCTGCTGATCGGCGACCGGGTCTGGTTCCGGCACGCCAAGGCGGGGGAACTCTGCGAGCGGTTCGCCGAGTTGCACCTGGTGGAGGGGGACGCGGTGGTGCGCACCGTGCCGACCTACCGGGGCGAGGGGCACACCTTCCTCTGAGCGGCGCGCCCACGCTCCACGCGGGGTCGCGGTTCCACTACCGTGGGAGGGCGGAACGGAACGGACGAAGGGGGAGGCCGTGGAGGCCGAGATCGCACAGCTGGTGACCACGGGCGCCACGACGGTGGTCGGACTGATGGCCACCGAGGCCTGGACGCAGGTACGTTCCCGGCTCGCGGGACTGCTGGGGCGCGGCCGGGACACCGAGGAGGTGTCCGCCGAGCTGGAGGAGATCCGGGTCGAGGTGGTCCGGGCGGACGGCGACGAGGAACTGGTCGGCGACCAGACGGCCGAGCTGCGCAACCGGATCCGCCGGCTGCTGCGCCAGGACCCCGGGGCAGCAGTCGAACTGCGCGCCGCCCTCGACGAGTTCGCCCCGAAGCAGCCCGAGCCGACGGGGCGGTCGGTGCAGAACACGTTCAGCGGCGGCACGATGAGCGGCGGCATCCTCATCCAGGCGGGCACGGTCGAGCATCAGAACATCGGCCGCCTCGACATCTGACCGCCCACCGCCGGCCGTACGGGAACCTTGGCCGCACCTTAAGCAGGCCCGAAGGGATGCCTAACGCAGGCGCCCCGTCGGGCCTTTGTGCTGCTCGAAGGGCCACATTCCGTCAAAAAGTGGCCCACGACGCACTATTGCCAGCTGGTCTAGTCCAATCATACGCTCGCCCCAGGGGCGCCGCGCCGGGTCGGCGGGCCCCTCGGGCAGACGTGCCCGGCAGTTCCCCCCACAGCCTCGGCCCGGTTCACGGTCAAGGAGTCCCCACCCCATGTCCATCAAGCGAACCGCCATGTCCGTCGGCGTCGTCGGCGCCGCGTTCCTCTCCGTCTCGGCCGTCGGCATCGGCACGGCCTCCGCCCACGGCACCGTCACCAACCCGGTCAGCCGGGTCGCGGCCTGCTACGCGGAGGGTCCGGAGACGCCCAAGTCGCAGATCTGCAAGGACGTCGTCGCGCTCGGCGGCACCCAGCCGCTGTACGACTGGAACGAGGTCAACCTCCCCAGCGTCAACGGCGCCCACCAGGCGCAGATCCCGGACGGCAAGCTCTGCTCCGCCGGCCGCGACAAGTACAAGGCGCTGGACCTGCCGCGCGCCGACTGGCCGGCCAGCCCGGTCTCCGCCGGCAAGGTCAACTTCAACTTCCGGGTCACCGCCGCCCACCAGGGCAACCAGACCATCTACATCACCAAGCAGAGCTGGGACCCGACCCAGCCGCTGAAGTGGTCCGACCTCGACGCCGTCCCGGTCGCCCAGGTGGCCACCTCCCGCACCTCGGACAACGGCTACTACAACTACACCGGCACCCTGCCGCAGCGCACCGGCCGTCAGCTGCTCTACATGGTCTGGCAGCGCACCGACAGCCCGGAGGCGTTCTACAGCTGCTCCGACGTCGACTTCGGCAAGGGCGGCACCGCCGCCGCCGCGTCGGCGCTCACCGCCCAGGCCCCGGCCGCGCCCAGCGAGGCGCAGATCGCCGCCGGCCAGTCCAAGTCCACCGTCGCCCACCACGGGCACGGCGGCAACGCCGAGGAGCCCGCCGGCAAGGTCGTCGCGGCCGACAGCGCGGCGGTGGGTGGCGGCTCCGCCACCGGCCCGCTGCTGCTCACCGGTGCCGCCGCGATCGGCGTCGGCTGGGCTGGCATGGTGCTCCGGCGCCGTCGGGTCGAGGCTGTGCGACACGACGGCTGACCGCCGGAAGCCGGGGCAGGGCCGCTCCATCCCCCGTTCGGCCCCGCCCCGGCCGATCCACCGGCACTGAGAACGGCGGCGGCCCGCCCGGATTCCTCCGGGCGGGCCGCCGCCGTGCGTGAGCCGAGACCGCGGCCTCAGGTGTTCCCGGTGCCGCTGCCGTTGCCGGCACCGCCGGGGAGACCCGGGAGGGCCGGCACCTTGCCGCTGTAGTCGCCGATGCCCTTGACGATGGTGTCCATCACCGCGACGTCCGGCGCCTTGGCGGCGATGTCGAAGCCCAGGTGCACCGAGACCAGCGACTTGCCGTCGGCGGACGGGAAGACCACCGTCTGCACGTAGCCGTCGTTGCCCTTGGCGGCGTCCACCTTCCAGCGGACCAGGTAGCCGTCCCGGCCGTCCACCTTGACCGCCTCGGACTTGAGCTCCTCGTGCGAGAGGATCTCGTTGTAGGAGTCCTTGGCGGCCTTGTCGATGTCGGCCTTGGCCGCCGCCTGCACATCGGTGCCGCCGCCGTCGATCCGGCCGGTGTTGGCGCCGCCGAGCGAACAGGTGCCGCCGCCCTCGCAGTCGTAGCGGCCGATGCTGAGCCCCGCGTAGCCGTCGGGGGTGGTGCCGCCCTCCCAGCCGGAGGGGACGGGCAGGACCAGCCGGTTCACGAGGTCGACGGCCTTGTCGCTGCCGGTGGCGGGGCCGTTGCCCTTGCCGCCATTGCCGTTGCCGCCGTTGCCGTTGCCCTTGCCGCCGTTGCCCTGGTTGCCGCCGTTGCCGTTGCCCTGATCGCCATTGCCCTGGTTGCCGTTGGCACCGGGGCCGTTGTCGCCGGGGCCGCCGAAGTCCGGCAGGCCGCGCCACCGGCCGTCGCCCTCCTGTCCGGGCGGTCCTGCCGGGCGCGCGGAGCGGTGCCGGTCGCCGTGGTCGTCCATCGCCAGGTAGGTGACGCCCGAGCCGACGCCCAGGCCCAGCACGGCCGCCACCGCCGCCGCGATCACCAGCTTGGACGGCTTGCGCCGCTGGCGGGGCGCGGGCGGCACCGGCGAGCCGTAGGCGGTGCCGAAGGGCGGCGGCTCCGGGTAGCGGACCGACGGCCCGCTCTCCAGCACCTCCCCCTCCAGCACCTGGGGCCCGGCGGCCTCGTCCGGCCCCGGAGCACCGGCCGCCGGCGCCTCCGGCGGCGGTGCGTCCGAGGGTGCGGGCCGGGTGCTGGCCGTCCACCCCTTGCCGTCCCACCAGCGCTGCGGTCTCGGGTCGCTGGTGATGTCCTTCGGGTCCGGGTACCACCCGGCGGGGATCTGCTCACTCACGGGAATGAATCTAAAGGCAGCCGGATAAGCGCGAAATCAGCTGGACCCCGAATTCCGGGCTTTTCGATGAGATTACGGTGAGAAGGTGCGCCGCGGCCCCCGGAAGCCCTACAGCGGGGTCACATAGGCGCCGGCGATCCCGCCGTCCACCAGGAACTCGCTCGCGGTGATGAAGGAGGAGTCGTCGCTGGCGAGGAAGGCCACCGCGGCGGCGATCTCCTCCGGGCGGGCGAAGCGGCCCAGCGGGATGTGCACCAGCCGGCGGGCCGCGCGCTCCGGGTCCTTGGCGAACAGCTCGCGCAGCAGCGGGGTGTCCACCGGCCCCGGCGACAGCGCGTTGACCCGGATGCCCTCCCGGGCGAACTGCACGCCCAGTTCGCGGGACATCGCCAGCACGCCGCCCTTGGAGGCGGTGTAGGAGATCTGCGAGGTGGCGGCGCCCATCCGGGCCACGAAGCTCGCGGTGTTGATGATCGAGCCCTGCCCGTGGCGGCGCATGTACGGCAGCGCCGCCCGGCAGCAGAGGTAGACCGAGGTCAGGTTGACCTCCTGCACCCGGCGCCAGGCGTCCAGTTCGGTGGTGAGGATGGAGTCGTCCTCGGGCGGCGAGATGCCGGCGTTGTTGAAGGCGACGTCCACGCTGCCGAAGGTCTCGTAGGCCTCGTCGAAGAGCGCCTCGACCATCGCCGGGTCGGTGACGTCGGTGTGCACGAAGAGGCCGCCGACCTCCTCGGCCGCCGCCTTGCCGGTGGTCTCGTCGACGTCGGCGCAGACCACCGTCGCGCCCTCGGCGGCGAGCCGGCGGGCCGAGGCCAGGCCGATCCCGCTGCCCGCGCCGGTGATCACGGCCGTCCGGCCGACCAGCCGGCGGCAGACCGGCGCCGCGGGCTGCGCGGACCGCTCCGGCCGTGGGGACCGCTCCGACCGCTCCGACTGCTCGGACGCGCGGGGGTGGTGGGACTGCTGGGTCACCGGGTGCTCCTACTCCTCGGTCCGGATGTAGACGTTCTTGGTCTCGGTGAAGTGCGCCAGCGCCTCCGGCCCCAGCTCGCGGCCGACCCCGGACTCGCCGAAGCCGCCGAACGGCGTCCAGTACCGCACCGAGGCGTGCGAGTTGACCGAGAGGTTGCCCGCCGCCACGCCCCTGGCCAGCCGCAGCGCCCGGCCGAGGTCGCGGGTCCAGATCGAGCCGGACAGCCCGTACCGGGTGGCGTTGGCGAGCCGCAGCGCGTCCGCCTCGTCGGTGAACGGCAGGACGACCGCGACCGGGCCGAAGATCTCCTCGGTGACCGCCGGCACGTCCTCCCCGGTGGGCGCCAGCACCGTCGGCGGGTACCAGTAGCCGGGCCCGTCCGGCACCGCGCCGCGGGCCAGCACCGGCAGGTCGGGCGTCACGTACGACGCCACCCGGCGGACCTGGGCGGCCGAGATCAGCGGGCCGAGGGCGGTCCGCGGGTCGGCCGGGTCGCCGGTGCGGATCCGCTCGACGGCGGGCAGCAGCAGGGCCAGGAAGTCGTCGTAGGCCTCGCGCTGGACCAGGATCCGGCTGCGGGCGCAGCAGTCCTGGCCGGAGTTGTCGAGGAAGGACATCGGGTCGGCGGCCCCGGCGAGGTCGGCGTCGGCGAAGACGATGCTGGGACTCTTGCCGCCGAGTTCCAGGGTGACCCGCTTGGCCCGGGCCGCGCAGCGGGCGGCGACCTCCTTGCCGACCTCGGTCGACCCGGTGAAGACGATCTTGCGCACCGCCGGGTGGTCGACCAGCGCCCGGCCGGTCACCGGCCCGGCGCCCGGCACCACCTGGAACAGGCCTTCCGGCAGCCCGGCGGCGAGCGCGAGTTCGGCCAGCCGCAGCGCGGTGAGCGGGGTCGCCTCGGCGGGCTTGAGCAGGACGGCGTTCCCGGCGGCCAGCGCGGGCGCGAAGCCCCAGGCGGCGATCGGCATCGGGAAGTTCCACGGGGCGATCACCCCGACCACGCCGACCGGCTCGTGGAAGGTGACGTCCAGCCCGCCGGCCACCGGGATCTGGCGCCCGGTCAGCCGCTCCACTCCCCCGGCCGCGTACTCCAGCAGGTCGCGGACGTTGCCCGCCTCCCAGGTGGCGTTGCCGATGGTGTGGCCGGCCTCGGTGACCTCCAGGGCGGCCAGTTCGGGGACGTGCACCTCCACCTGGTCGGCGAAACGGCGCAGCAGCCGGGCCCGTTCGCCGGGGGCGAGGGCGGCCCAGCCGCGCTGCGCCTCGACGGCGCGCCGTACGGCGGCGTCCAGTTGCCCGGGGGTGGTGTCGGGGACGGTGCCGAGGACCTCGCCGGTGGCGGGGTTGCGGACGGCGCGGGCGGCGGGCCCGGCCGCGGCGGGGGCGGTGGTGGTGTCGATGGTGCTCACATCCGCTCGAAGGATCGGTAGCGCTCCCAGTCGGTGATCGCGCCGTCGTAGGCGGTCTGTTCGACCCGGGCCATGTGCAGGTAGTGCTCGACCACGTCGTCCCCGAAGGCGGCGCGGGCGAGTTCGCTCGCGCCCCACAGGTCGGCCGCCTCGCGCAGCGAGCCGGGCACCCGGGCGTAGCCGTCGACGGCGTAGGCGTTGCCGAGGCAGGGGGCGGGCAGCTCCAGCTTGCGCTGGATCCCGTGCAGTCCGGCGGCGATCATGCCGGCCACCGCCAGGTACGGGTTGACGTCGCCGCCGGGCACCCGGTTCTCCATCCGCAGCCCGGAGCCGTGCCCCACCACCCGGTAGGCGCAGGTCCGGTTGTCGCGGCCCCAGGCGACGGCCGTCGGGGCGAAGGAGCCCGGGCGGTAGCGCTTGTAGGAGTTGATGTTCGGCGCGTAGAGCAGGGTGAACTCGCGCAGCGCGGCCAGCTGTCCGGCCAGGAAGTGGCGCATGGTGTCGGTCATCCGGCCGTCGTCGGCGGCGAACGCCGGGGCGCCGACGGCGTCGCGCAGCGACAGGTGGATGTGGCAGCTGTTGCCCTCGCGCTGGTCGTACTTGGCCATGAAGGTGAGCGCGCAGCCGAGTTGGGCGGCGATCTCCTTGGCCCCGGTCTTGTAGACGCTGTGCTGGTCGCAGGTGGTGAGCGCGTCGGCGTAGCGGAAGGCGATCTCGTGCTGGCCGAGGTTGCACTCGCCCTTGGCGGACTCCACGACCAGTCCGGCGCCGGCCATCTCGGTGCGGATCCGGGAGAGCAGCGGTTCGACCCGGGCGGTGCCGAGCAGCGAGTAGTCGGTGTTGTAGAGGTTGGCCGGGGTGAGGCCGCGGTAACCGCCCTGCCAGGCCTGTTCGTAGGTGTCGCGGAAGACCAGGAACTCCAGCTCGGTGCCGATGTCCGCGGCCAGGCCGTGCTCGGCGAGCCGGGCGATCTGGCGCCGCAGCAGCTGGCGGGGCGCGGCGGCGACCGGGTGGCCGCCGCGGCCGGCCAGGTCGGCGGTGACCTGGGCGGTGCCCGGCTGCCAGGGGGTCAGGCGCAGGGTGGACAGGTCGGGGCGCATGGCGAAGTCGCCGTAGCCGGTCTCCCAGGAGGAGAGCGCGTAGCCGTCCACGGTGTTGAGTTCGACGTCGACGGCGAGCAGGTACTCGCAGGCGTCGGAGCCGTGCTCGGCCACCTCGTCCAGGAAGAAGCGGGCGGCGAAGCGTTTGCCCTGCAGGCGCCCCTGCATGTCGGTGAAGCCGAGGGCGACGGTGTGGACCTCTCCGGCGTCGACCAGGGTGCGCAGCTCGTTCAGGGTCAGCGGGGCGCGGCGGGGCGGGATGCCGGGGACGGCGCCGGGTGCGGCCGCGGCGCCGTCGGGCGCGGTGGTACCGGGCGCGGTGGTGCCGGACACGGTGGTGCGGTCGGACATGGCGGACGCCCTCCTCCTCGATCACGCAGCGAGACCAAGCGGTCACAGCGAACCGTACGGCCTGTCGCGGAGGGCGCGGAAGAGGGCGGGCGGGTGTGGCGCGCCGATGTGCGAGGTTGACGAGGGATCAGACGGTGCGGGAGGAGAATGCGCGCCATGGAACGCAGGCCTTTTGTCGGCGTCAGCACCTATCTGGTGGACGCGAGTTGGAGCGACTGGCGGGACCGCCGGGTGGCCCTGGTGCCCGAGCGGTACACCGCGTACGTGCAGGACTCGGGCGGGATCGCGGTGCTGCTGCCGCCGGACGCCCCGGAGCGCGCGCCGGAGGTCCTCGCCCGGCTCGACGCGCTGGTCATCGCGGGCGGGCCGGACATCGACCCGGCCTACTACGGGCAGCCCCCGCACCCGCTGAGCGACATCGACACGGTGGAGCGGGACGTCTGGGAGAGCGCGCTGCTGCGGGCGGCGCTGGCGGCCGGGATGCCGCTGCTGGGGATCTGCCGGGGCATGCAGGTGCTCAACGTGGTGTGCGGGGGCACGCTGATCCAGCACCTGCCGGACGTCGTCGAGGTGGACGTGCACACCGGTTCGCCGGGCCGCTACGGCACGCACTCGGTGCGGCCGGTGCCGGGCACGCTGCTGGGCGGGCTGCTGCCGGAGCCGGAGCTGACCGTGCCGACCTTCCACCACCAGGCGGTGGACCGGCTGGGGACGGGGCTGCGGGTGAGCGCGCACGCACCGGACGGGACGGTGGAGGCGGTGGAGGGGCCGGGGTTCACGATCGGGGTGCAGTGGCATCCGGAGCAGGGGGACGACCTGCGGGTGATGCAGGCGCTGGTGCGGGCGGCGACGGCGGCCCGGTCGGTGCAGCTGGAGCCGGTGGAGGTGGGGTAGCCCCGGGGGCGGAGCGGACCGGGGCAGGGCGGATCGGGGCAGGGCGGATCAGGACAGGGGCAGTCCGGCGGCCGCGGCGATCACCCCGGCCGCGCCGGCGGCCAGCAGGGCGAGCACCACTCCGCGCCGGGCGGCGACCAGCCAGAGCAGCGCGCCGGCCAGCACCGCCCACTGCCAGCCGGGGCCGAGCGCGGCGGCGAGCGGCAGCGCCGAGCCGGCGATGGCGCCGATCACGGCCGGTCCGGCGCCGGTGAGGAAGTCCTGCACCCGCGCATCGGCGCGCAGCCGGTCGAAGTACCGGCCGCCGAGGATCACGAGGAGGAAGGACGGCGCGAAGGCGACCGCCGCCGCGAGCAGCCCGCCGGCGATCCCGGCGGCCGCGTAGCCGACGACGGCGACGGTCTGCACCACCGGACCGGGGGTGACCTGACCGAGGGCGACGGCGTTGAGGAACTGTCCGTCGGTCATCCAGTGGTAGCGGTCGACGGCGTCGTTCTGCATCAGCGGGATGATCACGAACCCTCCGCCGTAGGAGAGCGCGCCCACCTTGAACGCCACCCAGGCCACCGCGCCGAGCCCGCCGAGCGCGGGCAGCCCGGCGGCGAGCGGCAGCAGGCCGGCCCGCGTCCGGCGGGGGCGTTCGCGTCCGGTTCCGCCGCCCTGCGTCGGCCCGTGCCCCCGCGTCCGCGCGAGCCGCCGTCCGCGGTCCCGGACCGCGATCTCGGCCAGGCCGGAGGCGATCAGCACCAGGACCAGCCAGGGCCCGGTCAGCACCGCCGCCAGCGCCCCGGCCAGCGCGTACCCGGCCCAGCGGGCGCGGGCGCCGCGGCCCCGGCCGGCCCGGGTGAAGCTCACGGGGACCAGCGAGGTGGCCGCCTGCACCGCGACCGCCGGGACGGCCGCGCCCGCGCCGGCGGCGGCGCCGAGCACCCACCGCGGCGGGTCGCCGGCCAGGAAGAGCACCGCGAGGGCGAGGATCAGCGCGAGCCCGGGCGCGATGAAGCAGGCCCCGCCGACCAGTGCGCCCGGGGTGCCGCGCAGCCGCCGGGCGGTGAGGATCGCGAGCTGGGTGGAGGCCGGTCCGGGCAGCAGGTTGGTCGCCGCGATGCCGTCCTCGAACTCCTCCGGGGAGAGCCACGCGCGCCGCTCCACGCAGAGCCGGCGCAGCAGCAGGATGTGGGCGGGCGGTCCGCCGAAGCCGGTGATGCCGATCCGGCCCCATTCGCGGGCGATCGTTCCCAGACTCACCCGTCCGGTCGTCTCCATGCGCGTCTCCCCTGTTCAGCGGCGGCGCGACGATACCGGACGGGGGTTACCCCCCGGCAATGACAACGGTCTCCAGTGCAGCCTTTGGATCTTCGTCCGATCTGCGGTTCACTTCGAGTGCGGGGCGGTCGCGCACGCCGCCCCTTACCCCCACGCGTTCATGAGTTCCAGGAGAGGACTTCGATGGCCGGCCACGAGCACTCCCGTCATGATCATGGGCATGACCAGGCGCATGACCACGGCGGCCCCGGCGGCCCCGGCGGTCACGGCGGTCACGGCGGTCACGGCGGCCACTCGCACGGCGTCTCCGCCGACGCCGACCGCCGCTGGCTGGTGAGCGCGCTCGCGCTGATCGTGGTGTTCATGGTCGGCGAGGTGGTGGTCGGCTTCGCGGCCCAGTCGCTGGCGCTGATCTCGGACGCCGCGCACATGCTCACCGATGCCATCTCGATCGTCCTCGCGCTCGTCGCCATGCGACTGGCCGCCCGTCCGGCGCGCGGTGGCTACACCTACGGCCTCAAGCGCGCCGAGATCCTCTCCGCCCAGGTCAACGGCGTCACCCTGCTGGTGCTGTCCGCCTGGCTCGGCTACGAGGCGGTCAAGCGGCTGTTCGAGCCGCCGCAGGTGACCGGCTCGCTGGTGCTGGTCACCGCGCTGGTCGGGATCGTGGTGAACCTGGCCGCCACCTGGTGCATGTCCAAGGCCAACCGCAGCTCGCTGAACGTCGAGGGCGCCTTCCAGCACGTCCTCACCGACCTGTACGCGTTCATCGCCACCGCCGTGGCCGGTGTGATCATGGTGACCACCGGCTTCGCCCGGGCCGACTCGATCGCCTCGCTCATCGTGGTCGCGCTGATGCTGAAGGCGGGCATCGGCCTGGTCCGCGACTCCGGGCGGATCTTCCTGGAGGCCGCGCCCGCCGGCGTCGACCCGGACGCGGTGGCCGACCGGCTGGTCGCCCAGCCGCTCGTCGAGGAGATCCACGACCTGCACATCTGGGAGATCACCTCCGGCCAGCCGGCGCTCTCCGCGCACATCCTGGTCACCCCGGGCGGCGACTGCCACGCGGTGCGGCGCGGACTCCAGCGCCGGCTCGCCGACGAGTACGGCATCACCCACAGCACCCTCCAGGTCGACCATGTCGGCGAGGACGAGGCCGGCGCGCTGCTGCAGATCAGCACGCCCGGCGACCTCACCCCCGAGCACTGCGCCGACGCCCACGGCCCGGTGCACCGCGCCGGGCCGCACGAGCACTAGGAGAGCCGCGGTGTCCGCCCGGTACGGCATGATCGGAGGCGTGACCGCACCCCGACTGATGCTGCTCGACTCCGCCAGCCTCTACTTCCGGGCCTACTTCGGCGTACCGGACACCCTGCGCTCGCCGCAGGGTGAGCCGGTCAACGCCGTCCGGGGCCTGCTGGACTTCATCGCCCGGCTGGTCCACGACCACCGGCCCGACCAGCTGGTCGCCTGCATGGACGCCGACTGGCGCCCCCAGTGGCGGGTGGACCTCATCCCCTCCTACAAGACCCACCGGGTCGCCGAGGCCGCCACGGACGGCGAGGAGGAGGTGCCGGACACGCTCGCCCCGCAGGTCCCGGTGATCGAGCAGGTGCTGGACGCGCTCGGCATCGCCCGGATCGGCTCCCCCGGCTACGAGGCGGACGACGTCATCGGCACGCTGACCGCGCGCGCCACCGGGCCGGTGCAGATCGTCACCGGCGACCGCGACCTGTTCCAGCTGGTCGACGACGCCCGCGCGATCACCGTGCTCTACCCGGTCAAGGGCATGGGCAACCTGCAGGTCACCGATGACGCGCTGCTGCTGGAGAAGTACGGCGTGCGCGGCGCCCAGTACGCCGACATGGCCGCCCTGCGCGGCGACCCGAGCGACGGCCTGCCCGGCGTCAAGGGCATCGGCGAGAAGACGGCGGCCCAGCTGATCCACGAGTACGGCGACCTCGCCGGCATCCGCACCGCCGCCCGGGACATCGGCTCCAGGCTGACCCCGGCGCGGCGCCGCAACCTCGTGGAGGCCTCGGCCTACCTGGACGTGGCGCCCACCGTGGTCCGGGTCGCCACCGACGCCCCGCTGCCCGGCTTCGACCCCGCCCTGCCGGGCGAGCCGCTCGACCCGATGACCCTGGAGTCCCTCTCCGCCCGCTGGAACCTCGGCACCTCGCTGGACCGCGTCCTGGAGGCCCTGACCGGCTGATCCGCCGTCCCCTCCCAAAGGGCCCGCCGCACCCTGCGGCGGGCCCTTTGCTTTGCCATGCCGTGAACTCTTGACTGCAATCTACTTTGCACTACAAAGTTGACGCACTGACACGGCATCACCAGGGGTGGACATGGACACACTGCACCGGGACGACCCGGCGGAACTGCTCGCCGCGACGGAGAGCCTGCGGGCCCGGGCCCGGATCCGCCTGCGCGGCTCGGGCATCCCGCTGATCGGCCTCGGTCTGCTCGCCCTGGCCGCCGTGCCGATCGCCGGACAGGCCTACAACTTCGCCGCCAACGGACGCGACGTCACCTCGTACCCCTACTTCGCCTACTCGGAGTACATCGGCCTCTGCGTACCGCACTCGCTCGACGGCCCGTGCCTGGAGGGCGAGTTCGACGGCGCGATCCTGCGCTTCGTCGCCTGGGGCCTCTGGTACGCCCTCCTCCCGCTGGCCTGGTTCGTGCTCGCCCGCTGGTACCGGCGGCGCGGGGAGAGCCGCGGCATCGTCCCGCACCGCGGCGCCTGGCTCGGCACCGCGGCCGCCGCCGCCGTCCTGATCGCCGCCGTCCCGGTCGTCCTGGTGTTCGTGCGGCGGACGCCGTTCAGCCTCACCCTCCTCGGCAACACCTACGCCTCCCCCTGGTACGTGGTCGGCGCCGGCCTGCTCCTCCTCGGCCTCACCGAGCACGACCGGCTGGTCGCCGTCACCGGGCTCGTCCACACCGCGCTGCTCACCGCCTACCTCTCGGGGCTCTGGGGCGACGGCTGGCTGCCCTGGCTCGACCACTTCGACACCGCCTGGGCCAACGGCGCCCAGCCGAAGGCCCTGCTGCTCGCCGCGGTCCTGCTCGCTCCCGGCCTGGCCCAGTGGACCGCCGAGGGCCGACCGTCCGACGGATCCCGTACGGTCGCCCCATGAACGTTGCGGACGACACCGAGGAGCGGCACCCGACCCTGGCCCTGGACGACACCGTCCACCAGCGGGTCCGGCTCGGGATCCTGGCGATCGCCCGCGAGGCCGAGAGCGTCGAGTTCGCCTTCCTCAAACAGGAACTGGGCCTCACCGACGGCAACCTCTCCCGCCACCTCAAGGTCCTGGAGGACTCCGGCCTGATCGCCGTCAACAAGGGCTACGCCGGCCGCCGCCCCCGCACCTGGATCACCCTCACCCCCACCGGCGCCCAGGCCCTCGACCACGAACTCCGCGCCCTGCGCGCCCTCGTCCACCGCCTCGAAGCCGCCGGCCCCCACCGACCTGAGCGCGACGAGCCGCAAGCGGCCGTGGCAGAGCCCCGGGCTCCGAGGGGACTCGGAGCCCGGGGCTCTGCCGGGGTGGGTCAGCTGACGGAGGAGTAGGCGATGATGCCGCGGCGGAGGCCGTCGACGGCCTTGCGGGCGGTCCTGCGGAGCTCGACGTCCTCGCCGGCGGCGTCCTGGATCTGGCCGAGGACGTCGATCAGCTGCTTCGTCCAGCGCACGAAGTCGCCGGCCGGCATGTCGGCGTCGCGCAGGACGGAGTCCAGCGAGTGGCCCAGGGCCCAGCGGTAGGCGGCCCAGGCGAAGCCGAGGTCGGGTTCGCGCTGGCCGACGCCCTCGGCGGTGTTGATGCGGTGCTGCTCCTCCAGGGCGTCGAGGTGGCCCCAGATGCGGACCATCTGGCCGAGGGCGGTCTTCGCCTCGCCCTCGGGGACCCGGGGGGCGGTGGCGTCGTCGGACTGGCGGGCCTCGTACACCAACGCGGAGGCGCAGGCGGCGAGTTCGGCGGCGGCGAGGCCGCTCCAGACGCCTTCGCGGATGCACTCGGAGGCGAGCAGGTCGAGTTCGCCGTAGAGCCGGCCGAGCCGCTTGCCGTCGTCGGTGACGGTGTCGCCGCTGAGGTAGCCGAGGTCGGTGAGCAGGCCGCAGACCCGGTCGAAGGTGCGGGCGATGGTGTGCGTGCGGGAGCGCATCTTGCGTTCCAGCAGCTCGGTGTCGCGGTGCAGCCGGTGGTAGCGCTCGGACCAGCGGGCGTGGTCCTCGCGCTGGTCGCAGCCGTGGCAGGGGTGCTGACGCAGGGTGGCGCGCAGCCGGCTGATCTCGGGGTCGTCGGCGGCGGCCGCGCGGCCGCGCCGGAACCGCTCGGGCTCCAGGTGGCCGGCCTTGGTGCGCAGGGCGGAGGCGAGGTCGCGGCGGGACTGCGGGCTGCGCGGGTTGAAGGACTTGGGGATGCGCAGCCGGTCCAGCGCGGCGACCGGGTGCGGGAAGTCGATCATCGCGAGCCGCTTGACCTGACGCTCGGCGGTCAGCACCACCGGGCGCGGCCCGTCCTGGTAGTCGGGGTGGCGCGGGCCGCCGCGCGGCGAGCGGCTGACGGGCGGCAGGCCGGGGTCGAGGACCAGGGCGAGGCCGGCGAACTTGCCGGTGGGCACGTGGATGACGTCGCCGGGCTTGAGCTGCTCGATGGACTCGACGGCGGCGGCGCGGCGCTGGCTGCTGCCCTCGCGGGCGAGCTCGTTCTCGCGGTCCTTGAGCTGCCGGCGCAGCGACATGTACTCCTCGAAGTCGCCGAGGTGGCAGGTCATGGACTCGCGGTAGCCCTCCAGGCCCTCCTCGTTGCGCTGGACCTGGCGGGCGATGCCGACCACCGAGCGGTCGGCCTGGAACTGCGCGAAGGAGGTCTCCAGCAGTTCGCGCGAGCGGTGCCGGCCGAACTGGGCGACCAGGTTGACGGCCATGTTGTAGGACGGCCGGAACGAGGACTTCAGCGGGTAGGTGCGGGTGCCGGCCAGGCCGGCCAGCGCCTCCGGGTCGAGGCCGCGCTGCCAGAGCACCACGGCGTGGCCCTCGACGTCGATGCCGCGCCGCCCGGCCCGGCCGGTGAGCTGGGTGTACTCGCCGGGGGTGATGTCGGCGTGGGTCTCGCCGTTCCACTTGACGAGCTTCTCCATGACGACGGAGCGCGCGGGCATGTTGATGCCCAGGGCCAGGGTCTCGGTCGCGAAGACGGCCTTGACCAGTCCCTTGACGAACAGCTCCTCGACCACCTCCTTGAACCGGGGCAGCATCCCGGCGTGGTGGGCGGCGATGCCGCGCTCCAGCCCGTCCAGCCACTCGAAGTAGCCGAGGACGTGCAGGTCCTCGTCGGGGATGTCGGCGCAGCGCTCCTCGACGAGGGCGCGCACCCGGGCGCGGTCGACGTCCTTGTTGAGGCGCAGGCCGGAGGAGAGGCACTGCTGGACGGCGGCCTCGCAGCCGGCCCGGCTGAAGATGAAGGTGATCGCGGGCAGCAGGCCCTCGGCGTCGAGCCGGTCGATGACGTCGACCCGGCCCGGGGTCCAGACCCGGCCGGGGCGGCCGTTCGGCATGGAACGGCCGCGGCCGCGGCCGAACTTGTCCCGCGGGTTGCGGTCGAGCTCGCTGCGGGCGAGGCGGACCAGTTCGGGGTTGACGGCCTTGCCGGGGTTGCGCACGTTGCCCTTGGGGCGGCCGTCCCGGTCGGGGCTGGCGAACAGGTCGTACATCCGGTTGCCGGCCATCACGTGCTGCCAGAGCGGGACGGGCCGGTGCTCGGAGACGATGACCCGGGTGCCGCCGCGGACGGTGTCCAGCCAGTCGCCGAACTCCTCGGCGTTGGAGACGGTCGCGGAGAGCGAGACCAGGGTGACGGACTCGGGGAGGTGGATGATGACCTCCTCCCAGACGGCGCCGCGGAAGCGGTCGGCGAGGTAGTGGACCTCGTCCATGACCACGTAGCCGAGGCCGTCGAGGGTGCTGGAGCCCGCGTACAGCATGTTGCGGAGCACCTCGGTGGTCATCACCACGACCGGGGCGTCGCCGTTGACGGTGTTGTCACCGGTGAGCAGGCCGACCTTGGCGGCGCCGTAGCGCCGGACGAGGTCCCCGTACTTCTGGTTGGACAGCGCCTTGATCGGCGTGGTGTAGAAGCACTTGCGCCCGCCCTGGAGGGCGAGGTGGACGGCGAACTCGCCGACGATGGTCTTGCCGGAGCCGGTGGGCGCGGCGACCAGGACGCCTTCGCCGGCCTCCAGGGCGCGACAGGCCTCCAGCTGGAAGTCGTCCAGCGGGAAGTCGTAGAGCTCCTGGAAGCCGTACAGGGCGGTGGCCTGCTCCTTGGCCCGGCGGCGGGAGGCGGCGAAGGCCTCGGCGGGGCTGAGTTCCCGCTCGTCGGAGGGGTCCCGGCCGTCGGAGGACTCGCGCTCAGGGGTGTTCATCGCCGTCCGGGGGTCGCGGGGGTCGGTGGTGTGATCTCGCATCTCAGCGAGAGGTTACCCGGCGGGGCTGACATCGATAGCACCGTTTTTCCCGGGGAAGAGATCGCTTCTCTCTCACATCCATAGTTGCAAATGTCTGCAAGCGGTCATCGGACGGCCAGCTTCGAACGACTCCGGTCATCCACGGTGACACGCCGTGCGGCCTGCCTACATTCGGTGTCACATCCCGGTGACACCCACCGGGCCCACGGGAGGTGCGGACGATGGCGAACCTGGAGACCTCGCTCAAGGAGGCCATGGCGATCGAGGGCGCGATCGGCGTCGCCCTGGTCGACTACGGCAGCGGCATGGCGCTCGGCACGCTCGGCGACGGCGGCGAACTGGACCTCAACGTCGCCGCGGCGGGCAATACCGACGTGGTGCGGGCCAAGATGCGGGCGATGGAGCACCTCAACCTGCTCGACAACGAGATCGAGGACATCCTGGTCTCCCTGACCAGCCAGTACCACCTGCTCCGCCCGCTCACCACGCAGGGCGGCCGGGGCCTGTTCCTCTTCCTCGCGCTCAACCGCGGCCGCGCCAACCTCGCGATGGCCCGCCACCAGCTGAAGCGGATCGAGACGGCGCTGGAGATCTGACGGCCGGGGACGCACCGGTGAGGCGAACAGGGAGGGAGCGCCGTGGCGGTCGTGCTCTACCAGGCCAAGGCCGAGTTCTTCCGGATGCTCGGCCATCCCGTCCGGATCCGGGTCCTGGAGCTGCTGCAGGCCGGACCGACGCCGGTGCGCGAGCTGCTGGCGGCGCTGGAGGTCGAGCCCTCCCGCCTCTCGCAGCAGCTCGCGGTGCTGCGCCGGTCCGGCATCGTCACCGCCACCCGGGAGGGCAGCGCGGTGGTGTACGCGCTGGCCGGCGGGGACGTCGCCGACCTGCTGCGGGCGGCGCGGCGGATCCTCACCGGGCTCATCGCCGACCAGCACGTGCTGCTCGCCGAGCTGCGCGCCGCCGCCGACTGAGCCGGGCGGGCGGGCAGCGGGCGCCCGGCGCCGGGCTACCCGAGCAGCCCGGCCAGCCCGTCCGCCAGCACCCCGTACTCCGGCGCCCGGTTGTACAGCTGCCCGCACAGCCGCAGCACCCCGCCGCCCGGCCAGGGGCGCGCCACCGTCCGCACGGCGTGCCGGCGCCACATCGCGGCCATCAGCTCCTGCGCCTGCGGCAGCGTCTCGGCGACCCCGGGCGGCAGCCGCAGCGCGCGCATCGACAGCCCCGCCGAGGACGGCAGCGGCGCCAGCCCGGTGCGAGCGGCGACCAGCGCGGCGCCGTACCCGACCAGCTGCTCGTTGTGCGCGCGCACCGCTCCCGGGCCGAAGGCCTCCAGTACGTCCAGACCCGCCGGGGCGGCCAGGTAGGGCGTGTAGTCCAGGGTGCCGCGCCACTCGACGGAGGCCGGGTAGCCCTGGTGGTCCTCCCAGGAGAGGATCAGCGGGCGGATCTTGCCGGCCCACTCCGGGCGGACCACCAGGACGCCGGTGGCCCGCGGGGCGAAGGCCCACTTGTGCAGGTTGCCGAACCAGAAGTCGGCCTCCGCCGGGACCGGGCCCGCCAGCATGCCGGGCTCGTGCGCGGCGTCCACCACGGTGGTCACGCCGCGCCCGCGCAGGGCGCGCAGCAGGTCGGGGGTGGCGATCCGGCGGGCGGTCGGCGAGGTGATGCCGTCCAGGACGGCGAGCGCGGTGCGGTCGGTCACCGCGGCCAGCACCGCCTCGCGCACCGCGTCCCCGTCGGGCAGGTCCAGCGGCAGCCGCACGGTGCGCAGCTCGGCCCCGGCGTCCTCGGCGCGCCGGCGGACGGCTTCGGTGACGGTGCCGTAGCCGTGGTCGGTGACCAGGACGTGGTCCCCGGCGGCGAGCGGCACGTTGGCCAGGGTGACGGCGATCGCGTCGGTGACGTTGGGCACCAGGGCGAGCAGCTCGGGCTCGGTGCCGAGGGCGGCGGCGATCCGGGCGCGGGCGGCGCCGACCCGCTCGGGCAGGTCGGCGAAGAAGCCGTCCGGGTCGGCCTCCTGCTCCCGGTGCAGCCGGCGCTGGAGGTCCTGGACCGGGACGGGGAGGGCGCCGAAGGAGCCGTGGTTGAGGTGGATCACCGCCGGGTCCAGCGAGAACAGCGCCTCGGTTCCGGGCAGTGGCTCGGGGGGTGCGACGGCCTGCGGGGTCTCGGTCACTGCGTTCCTCCTGTTACCTGGATCACGTGATGTGTGACATTTCACATGTCGTTCCACTGGTCGGCGAGCCGGTCCCGCGGCGACCATCGGGCGGTGACCATCACCGACTCCTACCTCTCCCTCAGCGCCCGGACCGGCCGCTTCAGCTTCGGTGCCCCGCGAGCGATCTCGCTCAACCAGGACGGTACCCGCCTGCTGCTGCTGCGCTCCAGTGGCCCCGAGGACGCGTTCGACCGGCTCCACCTCCTCGACCTCGCCACCGGCGAGGAGCGCGAGGTCGCCGACCCCACCGCCCTCGCCCCCGGCCGCACCGGCGCCACCTCCGACCTTCCGCCCGTCGAGCGACGGCTGCGCGAGCGCAGCCGGCTCACCGCGGCCGGCATCGGCACCTACGCCGCCACCCCCGACCTCGCCGTCGCCGTGTTCGCCCTGGACGGCCGGCTCTTCCGCACCGAGACCGCCACCGGCCGCACCACCGAGCTCCCCACCGCCGGCCCGGCCTTCGACCCCCGCCCGAACGCGACCGGCGAGCTCGTCGCCTACGTCGCCGACGACGCGCTCTACGTCGCCTCGGCCGACGTGCCCGGCCGCCAGCGGCTGAGCCCGGACGACGGCGCCCGCTGGGGCGTCGCCGAGTTCGCCGCCGCCGAGGAGCTGGGCCGCCACCGCGGCCACTGGTGGCGCCCGGACGGCACCGCCGTGCTCGCCGCCCGGGTGGACGAGTCCGCCGTCCCGCCGCGCCACTTCGCCGACCCGGCCCACCCCGAGCAGGCCCCCGAGCAGTTCGCCTACCCGCAGGCCGGCGGCGCCAACGCCGACGTCCGGCTCTGGGTGCTCGGCCTGGACGGCACCCGGGTCGAACTCGACTGGGACACCGTCGCCTTCCCCTACCTGTGCGCCGCCGAATGGGCCGGCGACGACGAGCTGCTGCTCACCGTCGCCGACCGGCTGCAGCAGAACGTGCTGCTGCTGAGCGCCGACCCGGCCACCGGCAACACCGTCGAACTCTCCCGCACCACCGACGAGTTCTGGGTCGACGACCTGCCCGGCACCCCCGCCCGGCTGGACGACGGCCGGCTGCTCACCGTCCACGACACCCCCGGCACCCGCGGCCTGGCCCTGGACGGCAAGCCGCTGGACACCGACGGCCTGCAGATCCGCCGGGTGGTCGGCCGGCTGCGCGGCAAGCTGCTCTGCGAGACCGGCGAGGGCGACCCGTTCGACCAGCACGTCCACCTCGTCGACCCCGACGGCGGCGCCCCCGAGCGGATCTCCGAGGGCCCCGGCGTGCACAGCGCGCTGGCCGCCGGCGACACCCTGCTGCTCACCTCGGCCGACCAGGACGGCGTGCGCCGCGAGGCCCTCACCCCGCAGGGCGTGACCGCCCTGACGGACCGCGCCGCCGCGCTGCCCTACCGGGTGCGGCCGCGGCTGGCCCGGGTCACCGCGCGCGCGCTGCCCAGTGCCGTGGTCTACCCGCGCGGACACGTCGCCGGCCGGCAGCTGCCGGTCCTGCTCGACGTCTACGGCGGCCCCGGCTACCAGGCGGTGGCCAACGAGCCGCGCCGCTGGCAGCTCAAGCAGTGGTGGGCCGATCAGGGCTTCGCGGTGGTCACCGTCGACAACGGCGGCACCCCGTTCGTCTCCCCCGACTTCTCCCGGACGATCTTCCGCCGGTTCTCCGAGGTCGCGCTGGAGGACCAGGTGGACGCGCTGCTCGCGCTCGGCGCCGAGCACCCCGACCTCGACCTCGGCCGGGTCGGCGTGCGCGGCTGGTCCTACGGCGGCTACTTCGCGGCGATGGCCGTGCTGCGCCGCCCGGACGTCTTCCACGCGGCCTGCGCGGGCGCCCCGCCCACCGACTTCCGGCTCTACGACACCGCGTACACCGAGCGCTACCTCGGCCTGCCCCAGGAGAACCCGGAGGGCTACGCGGCCGACTGCCTGGTGGACGACGCACCGTCACTGACCCGTCCGCTGCTGCTGATCCACGGCCTGGCCGACGACAACGTGCACCCCTCGCACACCCTGCTGCTCTCCCAGGCGCTCACCCGGGCCGGCCGCCCGCACAGCCTGCTGGCCCTGCCCGGCGTCACCCACATGACCCCGGGCGGCGTGAACGAGCAGCTGGCGCAGGCCGAACTCGCCTTCCTGCGGGCCTCCCTGGGCTGATCCGCGGCCGCGTGCCGAAGCAGCCCCGGGGCGGGCGCCGGAACTGCCCCGGGGCTGCTGTCCGGCGTGCCGGCGCCGGTCGGCGTCGCACCGGAGCACACGACCGGCCGACCCTCCACGGCCCCCGAGCGCCGCACGGCCCCCGTCCGGGCCGTGCGGCGCTCTCGCGTCCGCGCACCGAGGGCTCGCCCGAAGCCCTTCCGTGTGACCCATGACATGTGAAATATTACCTGCGCTCACCCGACCACCCCCGTCCGGAAAGGACCGGTCAGTTGCGCAGACTGTCCGCGGCGTTCGCGGCCGCGCTCACCACGAGCGCGATAGCGGCGACCCTCCTCGGGTCCACCACCGCCCAGGCCGCCACCCCCTCCCCCACGCCCGCCCTCACCGCCGAGAGCGGCACGGGCGCCGAGGCCGGCGGCCTCGAAGCCCCGCCCGCCCCGCTCGCCCCGCAGGAGCGCGAGCGCCAGTCGCTGCGCACCAAGGCGCTGGAGCAGGTCAACAAGGGCGCCGTGGCGAAGACCACCGACCGCCGGGCGCCCGCCAAGGTGCGGGTCGGCAACGACTACGTCCAGCTCGCGCAGCAGCGCAAGGACAAGGTCTTCGTCATCCTCGCCCAGTTCGGCGACCAGGTGGACAACTCCACCCTCTACAACGGCCAGCCGCGCTACGCGGGCACGCCCGGGCCGCAGCACAACAGCATCCCCAAGCCGGGCAAGGGCGACAACCACACGCTCTGGAGCCAGGACTTCAACCGGCAGTACTACCAGAAGATGTTCTTCGACGACACGCCCGGCGCGGTCTCGATGCGCAACTACTACCGCACCCAGTCCTCCGGCCGCTACGACGTCGAGGGCACCGTCAGCGACTGGGTCACCGTGCCGTGGAACGAGGCCCGCTACGGCTCCAACAAGGGCCCGCAGGGCTCCGGCGCCTGGACCCAGGGCCAGGAGTTCATCCGGGACGCCGTCAAGGCCTGGTACGACGGCGAGATCGCCAAGGGCCGCACGGCCGCCGACGTCAAGGCCGAGCTGGCCCAGTACGACGTCTACGACCGCTACGACCACGACAAGAACGGCGAGTTCGCCCAGCCCGACGGCTACCTCGACAACGTCATCGTGGTGCACGCGGGCGTCGACGAGACCTGGGGCGGCGGCGCCCAGGGCGGCGACGCACTGTGGGCGCACCGCAGCTGGACCTTCCCGGACCCGACCGGCCAGACCGGCCCGGAGGGCAACAAGATCGGCGGCGCACCGGTCGGCGACACCGGCCTGTACGTCTACGACTACGTCCAGGCGGGCGAGAACAGCGGCGTCGGCCTGTTCGCCCACGAGTTCGGCCACAACCTCGGTCTGCCCGACCTCTACAGCACCACCGGCGGCGACAACAGCGTCAACTTCTGGTCGCTGATGTCCTCCGGCTCCTACCTCGGCAAGGGCCGCAACACCACCGGCGCCTACCCCGGTGACCTCGACGCCTGGAGCAAGCTCCAGTTCGGCTGGCTCAACTACGACGAGGCGCAGGCCGCCACCCGCTCCAGCCACGCCCTCGGCGTCAGCGGCTACAACACCGACCAGGCGCAGGCCGTCCTGGTCCACCTGCCGGACAGCACCACCAGCACCGACCTCGCCGACCCGCGCGAGGGCGGAAAGCAGTGGTGGAGCCAGACCGGTGACAACCTGGACAACGCGCTGGCCCGCGACGTCGACCTCACCGCGGTCACCGGCCCGGCCGCGCTCGACGCCGCCGTCTGGTACGACATCGAGCAGGACTACGACTTCCTGACCGTCGAGGCCTCCACCGACGGCGGCCAGCGCTGGACGGCCCTGCCCGGCACCGTGGACGGCGCCCCGATCGGCAGCACCAGCGCCAACGTCCCCGGCCTGAGCGGCACGTCCGGCGCCTACCGGCAGCTGCACATCCCGCTGGACGGCTACGCCGGGAAGAACGTCCGGCTGCGCTTCCACGTCACCTCGGACGGCAACACCCACGGCAAGGGCGTCCTGGTCGACGCGGTGAAGATCACCGCCGGCGGCACCGAGCTGTTCGCCGACGGCGCCGAGAACGGCACGGCCGGCTGGGTCAGCACCGGCTTCACCATCGTCACCGGCCGCACCTTCGTCCAGCAGCACCCGCGCGCCTACCTGGTGGAGAACCGCCGCTACACCGGCTACGGCGAGTTCCTGAAGACCGGGCCGTACAACTTCGGCTACTCCGGCGTCGACGGCAAGAAGGACATCGTCGACAACTACCCCTACCAGGAGGGCGTGCTCATCTGGCTCTGGGACACCGCCTACGGCGACAACAACACCAAGGACCACCTGGGCGGCGGCCAGATCCTGCCGATCGACGCCCGTCCGACGCCGGTCCGCTTCGCCGACGGCACCCTGGTCAACGGCCGGGCGCAGACCTACGACGCGACCTTCTCGCTCAAGCCGACCACCGCGTTCACCCTGCACAAGGCGGGCGTCCCGGTGCGGATCGAGTCCAAGCCCGCCGTCCCGGTCTTCAACGACCACAGCGGCGTCTACCGGGACCCGGCCACCCCGCAGCTCGCGGTGAACGTCCCGGACACCAACACCAAGATCGAGGTCGTCCGCGAGGCCCAGGGCGGGCGGATCACCACCGTCCGGGTGGGCCCGGCCTCCTGACCCGCGCGTTCTGACGCACCCAGTACCCCCGGTGTCCTGAGCACCGGGTCTCCCGTGGAAGACAGGTACCACGGAAGAAACGGCCGCCCCGGTCCTCCCCCACGGAGGGCCGGGGCGGCCGCGCTTGCCGCTCAGCGCGCCTCCGCACGCCCCCGCCGCAGGCTCATCGCGGCCGTGACGGTGCCGAACACGGTCAGCGCGCCGAGCCCGAACACCATGTACCGGGCGCCGTCCAGCGTGGAGTCCCCGCCGATGCTCACCAGCGTCCCGGCCAGCGCCGAGCTCACCGAGAAGGCGATCAGCTGGGTGGTGTTGAGGCCGGCCGCCGCCTTGGCGCCCTCCGCCTCGTCGTCCGTGCTGCGCATCGCCGTGACGCTCAGGTGCGGGAAGGCGATGCCGATGCCCGTCCCGCCCGCGACCAGCACCAGCGCCCACAGCAGCACCCGCCCGCCGGAGGCCGAGCCCGTCTGCAGCAGGCCGTACGCCAGCAGGCCCGCCGTCAGCACCGCCGGGCCGCACCGGATCGCCAGCTCCCGGGCCCGCTCCGAGCCCATGTTGACGCTGAACAGCTGCGCGGACGTCCAGCCCACCGACACCGTCGCCCCCAGGAACCCGGCCGCCAGCGGGCTCAGCCCGCCCAGCTCCTGGCCGAACAGCGGGATGAAGGTCTCGGTCATCACACCCGTGCAGTACACCGCGACGGTCAGGTAGATCCACTTCAGGTGGTTGCCGCGCCGGTAGGTGTGCTTCGGCAGGACGGTCGCCGCGCCGCCGCGCTCGGCCAGCACGAAGCCGGCCAGCAGCGCCAGGCCCAGCACGATGCAGAGCACGGTCGCCCAGCCGCGCGGCACGGTCGAACTGATGCTGAAGGTGGCCGCCGCCAGGGTCAGCAGCAGCAGCGAGGCCAGCGGCAGCGGCTCGGTCGCCCGCCCCGGCCCGGACGGCCCGGGCAGCGAGCGCCGGGCCAGCACCGCCAGCACCACGGCCGCCGCCAGCAGCAGCAGATAGGCCCCGCGCCACAGGCCCAGTTCGGCGAAGAGGCCGCCCAGCGAGGGGCCGACCAGCGTGCCGACGCCCCACATCGCCGACACCAGCCCGGCCGCCCTGGTCCACAGCCGCTCCGGCAGCGCGGTGCGGATCACCGCGTAACCGAGGCCGGCCATCAGCCCGCCGCCCAGGCCCTGGACGACCCGGCCGGCGATCAGCACCTCGATCGACGGACTGGCCGCGGTCAGCCCGGCGCCGCCGGCGAACACCAGGAACCCGGCCAGATAGGCGCGCGAGGGCCCGAGCCGGGCCAGCAGCCGGCTGACCAGCATCGCGGAGATCACCGCGGAGATCAGGAAGCCGGTCGCCACCCACGCGTAGTAGCGGGCACCGCCGATGTCCTCGACGATCGAGGGCAGCAGGGCGGCGGTGAAGTAGAGGTTCATCGCGTACAGGGCGACACCGCCGGCGAGGATCGAGGCCTGGGCGGCGAACTGCCGGGAGAACAGTTCGCCCCAGCCGCCGGAGGAGGCCGGCGGCCCCGTGTCCGGAGGGTGACGTCCCTGGTCGGAGGGGGTGGAGGCGGTCTGGGCGGGCGAGGATTCGGTCACGCTTCGGTACGCTAGTAGCTCAAGAGAACTTGAAGTCAAGGAGGCTCATGGACGGCGCCGCGGACCTCCCGGGGGGCCCGGAGCCCCGACCCCGCCCGGCCGATCTGCTGACCGTCGGCGAGGTCGCCCGGCGGGCCGGTGTGGCCGCCTCCGCCGTGCGGTTCTACGAGGACCAGGGGCTGATCGCCTCCGAACGGACCTCCGGCAACCAGCGCCGCTACCACCGGCACGTGCTGCGCCGGCTCTCGCTGATCCTGGTCGCCAAGCGGCTCGGCATCCCGCTGGCCGAGGTGGCCGAGGTGTTCGCCGGGCTGCCCGCCGACCGGATGCCGGACAAGCGGGACTGGGAGCGGATCTCGCGCCGCTGGGCGGCGCTGCTCGCGGCCCGGCGCCGGGAGATCGAGCGGCTGGAGAGCGAACTGACCGGCTGCATCGGCTGCGGCTGCCTCTCGCTGCGCCGCTGCCGGGTGCTCAACCCGCGGGACGCGCTCGCCGCCGACGGGCCCGGCCCGCGCCGGCTGCCCTCCGAGGAGTCCGGCCCCGCCCCCGGCTGAGGCCGTGGGCACCGGGGGCCGTGGACGCCGAAGCCGTGGACGCCGGGGCCCTGAACACCGGGCCCGCGAACGCCGAAGGGCCCGCCGGAACCGACGACCCAGGTCGGTCCGGCAGGCCCGGCGCACCCGGCCACAGGAGGTGGCCGGGTGGACCCGGTCGGACGCGGCCCTCATCAGGCTCCCCGCCGCGCCCGACCGGGCGTTCTGTGGGGCGCGCGGAGACGGTGCTCCGCACGCGGGTGGTGCCGTACCGCCCGTCGTGGGGGTGGCCGGACGGTACGGCGGTCGAACCGCGGCCGGGAGCGCGCCCATCGGCGGGCGCTCGCGGCCGCGAGACCGTGCCCCGGCTCAGTTCTCCGGGAAGTGGCAGGCCGCCTCACGGCCGCCCGGACCGGCGATCTGCAGCAGCGGACGCTCGGTGCGGCAGATCTCCTGGGCCTTCGGGCAGCGCGGGTGGAAGCTGCACCCGGACGGCGGGTCGGCCGGGCTCGGCGGGTCGCCGAGCAGCACGATCCGCTCGCGCTCCCGTTCCGCCGCCGGGTCCGGCAGCGGCACCGCGGAGAGCAGCGCCTTGGTGTACGGGTGCGCGGGGTTGCCGTACACCTGGTGCTTGTCGCCGATCTCGACGATCCGGCCGAGGTACATCACCGCGACCCGGTCGCAGACCCGCTTGACCACCGAGAGGTCGTGCGCGATGAAGATGTACGCCAGCCCGAGCTCGTCCTGGAGCCGCTCCATCAGGTTGACCACCTGGGCCTGGATGGAGACGTCCAGCGCGGAGACCGGCTCGTCGGCGACCACCAGCCGGGGCGAGGTGGCCAGCGAGCGGGCGATGCCGATGCGCTGGGCCTGGCCGCCGGAGAACTCGTGCGGGTAGCGGTCCAGGTGCTCGGGGATGAGGCCGACCAGCTCCATCAGCTCGGCGGCCCGCTTGCGGGCGTCGGCCGCGCCGGTGCCCTGGACCAGCAGCGGCTCGGAGATGATCCGGGCCACCGTCTGGCGGGGGTTGAGCGAGGAGTACGGGTCCTGGAACACCATCTGCAGGTGCTTGCGGTGCGGGCGCAGCTGGGCCTGGCTCAGGCCGCCGATCTCGGTGCCGTCGAAGGTGACGGTTCCGGAGGTCGGGTCGCTCAGCCGGACGATCATGCGCCCGGTGGTGGACTTCCCGCAACCGGACTCGCCGACCAGGCCGAGGGTCTCGCCGGCGCCGACGTCGAAGCTCACCCCGTCCACCGCGCGGATCGGGGCGCCGGCCTTGCCGGTGCGCGAACGGCGTCCGGGGAAGGTCTTCACCAGGTCCCGGACGGACAGCAGGGGCTGGGCCGAATCGGTCGTCGCGGTCATCCCAGGGCTCCTTCCGGCACCAGCGGCAGGTGGCAGGCGGCCTGGTGGCCGGGCGAGAGCGGACCGAACTGCGGGCGCTCGGACAGGCAGCGGGCGTGTTCCTCGGCGGTGGCGGCGGTGGTGCGGGCGCAGCGCGGAGCGAAGGAGCAGCCGGGGGCGGGGGCGATCAGCGACGGCGGGCTGCCGGGGATGGCCCGCAGCGGGGCGTCGTCGGTGTCGTCCAGGCGGGGCAGCGAGTCGAGCAGCCCTCGGGTGTAGGGGTGCGCCGGGTCGGCGAACAGCCGGTCCACGGTCGCCTGTTCGGCGGCGCGGCCGCCGTACATGACGAGCACCTCGTGGGCGACCCGGGCGACCACGCCCAGGTCGTGGGTGATCATCACGACGCCGAGGCCGCGCTCCTGCTGGATCTTGGCGATCAGATCGAGGATCTGGGCCTGGACGGTGACGTCGAGCGCCGTGGTCGGCTCGTCGGCGATCAGCAGTTCGGGTTCGCAGGCGAGCCCCATCGCGATCATCACGCGCTGGCGCATGCCGCCGGAGAACTGGTGCGGGTACTCGTCGACCCGGCGGGCCGGCTCGGGGATGCCCACCTCGGCGAGCATCTCGATCGCACGCTGGCGGCCGGCCTTGCGGGAGGCCTTGAAGTGCACCCGGTAGTGCTCGGCGATCTGCTCCCCGACGGTGTAGAAGGGGTGCAGGCTGGACAGCGGGTCCTGGAAGATCATCGCGATCCGCCGGCCCCGGACAGCGCCGAGGGCCTTCTCGCTGAGGCCGTTGAGCTCCTGGCCGTGCAGCCGGATCGAGCCGCCGACCTCGGCACCGCGGTGCAGGCCCATGACGGCGAGCGAGGTGACGGACTTTCCGCTGCCGGACTCCCCGACCAGGCCGAGGGTCTTCCCGGCCTCGACGGTGAAGTTGATGCCGTCCACGGCCCGGACGATGCCGCGCGGGGTGTTGAAGGAGACCTTGAGGTCTTCGACCTCCAGAAGGGCGGTCATCAGTACCTCACTCTCGGGTCGACGAATGCGTAGAGCACGTCGACCAGCAGGTTCGCGACCACGATGAAGAAGGCCGCGAGCAGCGTGACGCCGAGGATGACGGGCTGGTCGGAGCGGAGCAGCCCGTCGTAGAAGAGGCGTCCGATGCCGGGCAGACCGAAGATGGACTCGGTGATGACGGCGCCGGCGAGCAGGCCGCCGAGGTCCATGCCGAAGATGGTGAGGATCGGCGTCATGCCGGAGCGCAGCCCGTGCTTGACGGTGACCGTGCGGGACGGCATGCCCTTGGCGCGGGCGGTGCGGATGTACGGCTCGGACATCGCCTCGATCATCGAGTTGCGGCTCTGCCGCGCGTACTGGGCCGCGTACAGCAGGGCCAGCGCGATCCAGGGCAGCAGCAGGTTGGAGCCCCACTCGAGCGGGTTGTCGGTGAACTTGTGGTACGAGGGGTAGGGCAGCAGGCCCGCGCTGCGCACGACGCCCCAGATCAGCATGATCGAGGTGAAGTAGACGGGCAGCGAGGCGGTGCCGACCGAGAGCACCATCAGGATCTTGTCGGTCGGCTTGCCCTTGCGCAGCGCCGAGGAGACGCCGGCGCCGAGGCCGAGGACCAGCCAGAGCACCGCCGCGCCGAGGGCGAGCGAGACGGAGACCGGCAGGCGGTCGACGAGCAGGTCCCAGACCGGCAGCGAGTACTCGTAGGAGTAGCCGAGGCAGGGGAAGCCGCAGTGGGCGGCGCTGGGGCCGGTGCCGTAGTCGCGGCCGGCCACGATGCCGGCCAGGTAGGCGCCGAACTGTTCCCAGACCGGCTTGTCCAGGCCCATCGCCGCCTTGACCTCGGCGAGCCGGTCGGGGCTGCAGGTCTTGCCGCAGGCGGCCGCCGCCGGGTCGTTGGGCAGCAGGTAGAAGATGGTGAAGGTGATGGCGCAGATGGCCAGCAGGATGCCGACCACGCCGATCAGCCGGCGGCCGAGGTACAGGATCACGACCGGCCCCCCTTCGGGTCGAGGATGTCGCGCAGCGCGTCACCGAGCAGCGTGAACGCGAGCACGGCGATGAAGAGGAAGACCGTCGGGATCATGAAGTACGTCGGGTCGGTCTCGTAGTGGACGATCGACTCGGCGATCATCTGGCCCCAGGAGGCCGTCGGCGGGCGGACGCCGACACCGAGGTAGGAGAGCGCGGCCTCGGTGGCGATCATGCCGGGGATCAGCAGCGTGGTGTACGCGATGATCGGGCCGGAGACGTTCGGCAGGATCTCCCGGGTGAGGATGCGCCAGGAGCGGGCGCCGCCGACCTTGGCCGCCTCGACGTACTCGCGGTGCTTGAGCGACAGGGTCTGGCCGCGGACCACGCGGGCGATGCCGGGCCAGCCGAACAGGCCGATCACCGTGGTCATCAGCAGGATGCGGTTGACGTCCTTGGCCACCGACATCATCGCGATCATGAAGATCAGCGACGGGAAGGACATCGTGAGGTCCATCAGCCGGGACAGCACGCCGTCGACGCGGCCGCCGAAGTAACCGGCCGCGATGCCGGCCAGGGTGCCGGCGATCACGACGAGGGCGGTGGCGGTGAAGGCGATCAGCAGCGACACCTGGCCGCCGTGCAGGACCCGGGCGAAGAGGTCGCGGCCGGTGACCGGCTCGACGCCGAACCAGTGCCGCGCCCCCATGCCGCCGAAGTCGCCCTTGGGCAGACCGCCCAGGTAGGCGTCCACGGCGCGCTTGTCGAACTCCTCGGGGGACCAGCCGCCGAGCGAGCTCAGCGGGCCGGCCAGCACCGCCATCAGGATCAGGAGGGCGACGGTGATCAGCCCGAACCGGGCCGAGCCCTTGGCCCACAGCTGGTCCCAGACCAGCCGCCAGGGCCCGCGCCCGGAGGGCTTCGCGGGGCCCGCCGCCGCGACGGGCGCGGCGGCGGGCTCAGTGGTAGTACTCATCTGGCGACGGCCCCTCAGCCCTGGTTCTTCGAGGGGTCCTTGAGGCCGATGACGGCCATGTCGAGCATCCCGGCGTAACCGGAGTTGCCGAACGCGCCGGCCACGTTGGTGCCGACCAGGAGCGGGCGGCGCTCCCACATCAGCGGGACCGCCGGGGCCTTCTTCATGATGTCCTCGTCCAGCTTCTGCCAGGCCTTGTTGGCCTCCGCGACGTCCGTCAGGCCCGCGATGCGGTCCATCTCGTCCATCGTGGCCTGGTCCTTGAACTGGCTGTAGTTGCCCTGGTTGCCCTTCTCCTTGATCGTCCGGCCGTCGAACAGGAACGGGGCGAAGGTCGAGCCGGACGGGTAGTCCGGGCACCAGCCCTGGATCAGCAGCTCGGGGGCGTTCTTGATGTCGCCGATGGTGTCGGCGAAGGCGGACGGGTCGACCGTGTTGACGGTGACCTGGATGCCGGCCTTGGAGAGCGACTGCTGGATGGCCTCGGCGCGGACCTTGTCGCCGAGCGAGACGGTGAGCTGGAGCTTGAGGTCGGTCTTGCCGGCCTCCTTCAGCATCGCCTTCGCCTTCTCCGGGTCACCGGCGGCGGGGACCTTCAGCGGGTCGCCCTTGACGCCGCCGGCCAGCGACGGCGGCAGGAAGGTGGTGGCGACGTCGGCCATCGTCGGGCCGCCGAACGCGGTGACCTGGGCCTCGCGGTCGACCGCCCACATCATCGCCTCGCGGACCTTCGGGTCGTCGAACGGCGCCTTGGCGGTGTTGAGGTAGAGGCTGTCGGTACAGCCGGTCACCTCGGCGATCATGCGGGACTTGACGTCCTCCTTGGGCAGCACCTTCGGCACCGACTCGGGGCGCATCCACGGCATCTCGATCGCGTTGGCGTCGGCGCCGTCGCTGGCGATGATCCGGTCGTCGGCCTGGCCGCCCTTGATGCCCTGGGTGACCACGATCTTGTCCGGGTATGCCTTGCGGACGGTGTCGGTGGAGGTGTCCCAGTTGCTGTTGCGGACCAGCACCAGCTGCTTGCCGCGGTCATAGGTGTCGATCTTGTACGGGCCGGAGGAGAACGGCCGCTGGTCGTACTGGGTGCCCTTCTCCTGCGACTGCGGGACCGGCGCGAAGGTGGGCAGCGTCGCGGTGTAGGAGAACTCGGCGACCGGGCGCTTGAGGTGGAAGACGATGGTCTTGTCGTCCGGCGTCTCGATGCTCGGCAGGTGCTCGCCGGTCAGCGGGCCCTTGTAGTTCTCGCCGCCGGCCAGGTACTGCGCGGCGTAGTCGGGGCCACCGGTGAGGTCCGCGGCGAACGAGCGCTCGACGTTGTACTTGATGTCGGCCGACTTGATCGGGGTGCCGTCCTCGTACTTGACGCCGTCCTTCAGGGTGAAGGTCCAGGTCTTGCCGCCGTCGGAGGGGCGGCCGACGTCGGTGGCGAGGTCCGGGACGATCTCGCTGCCGGCGGGGCCCGGCTCGGCCTTGAAGGTGACCAGGGTGCGGTAGAGCAGCCGGGTACCGAAGTCCATGGTCGGCAGCACCCAGTTGCGGGCCGGGTCGAGGTGCGCGAAGTCCTGGTTGGTGAGGACGTGCAGGGTGCCGCCCTTGACCGGCGTACCGCCGACGACCGAGCCGGCCGCGGCACCCGGGGCCTTGGTGGAGGCGGCGGTGCCGCCGTCCGAGGTGTCGCTCTTGTCCTTGTCGCCGCAGGCCGCGAGACCGAGGGAGAGTGCCGCCGCGATGGCCGCCGCGATGGCGGTCTGGGTACGCCTGTTCATATCTGATCTCCGCAGTGGGGGGCCGCCGTGAAGGCCCGTCGTCCGCCCCGGGGGTGGATCCGGGACCAGCCGTGGAGGGCGACCTCAGGGGGTCTAGCCGCTCCGCGGTGTGACCCGTAACATAGTAATGTGAAATTGCACTGCACAAGAGGTGACGCCGCCCGTTACCGAGATGTGTCCGTGCAGCCCCCCACCTCCCCCTCATCCGCACCATCCGCTTAGGAGCCACCCGGTGACTCTCCGTCAGACCGGCCTCAACACCGGAAGCCACGACCTCCCCGTCTCGGCCGCCCTCAACGCCTTCATGGGCACCTCCTGGGCGGCCACGCCGCTCCCCGCCGAGGACCGCGTCCCCGGGTACGCCGTGACCCCCGGCCGCCGCAGCCGCCTGTCCGCCGCCTTCCCCGGCGAGCGCCTGATCGTCCCGGCCGGCCAGCTCAAGGTCCGCAGCAACGACGTCGACTACCGCTTCCGCCCGCACAGCGCCTACGCCTGGCTCACCGGCCTCACCGGCGAGGACCAGGTCGGCCACGTCCTCGTCCTGGAGCCCACCGGCCCCGACGGCCACGAGCCCGTCCTCTACCTGCGCCCGCGCTCCCCGCGCGGCGGCGACCCGGTGCGCGGCGCCGAGTTCTTCCGCGACCGCCGCTACGGCGAGTTCTGGGTCGGCCGCCGCCCCGACCTCGACGAGGCCGCCCGGCTCACCGGCGTGCGCGTCGAGCACCTCGACGAGCTGGACAAGCTGCTCACCGGCCCGCAGCCCGCCACCCGCGTCCTCACCGGCGTCGACCCCGCGCTCGACGGCGCCACCAACCGCCCCGGCGCCCCCGAGCTCGTCCAGGGCGACGGCCTGTTCGCCGCCGTGCTGTCCGAGCTGCGGCTGGTCAAGGACACCTGGGAGGTCGAGCAGCTCCAGCTGTCCGTCGACCACACCGTGCTCGGCTTCGAGGACGTCGTGCGCGCCCTGCCCACCGCGCTGCGCCACCACCGCGGCGAGCGCTGGATCGAGGGCGTGTTCAACCTGCGCGCCCGCGCCGAGGGCAACGGCATCGGCTACGAGACCATCGCCGCCACCGGCGCCCACGCCTGCGTCCTGCACTGGATCCGCAACGACGGCGCCCTCGACCCCAACGCCCTGCTGCTGCTCGACGCCGGTGTGGAGACCGACACCCTCTACACCGCCGACATCACCCGTACCCTGCCGCTCAGCGGCACCTTCACCCCCGTCCAGCGGCAGGCCTACGAGCTGGTGCTCGCCGCCCAGCAGGCCGGCATCGACGCGCTGCGCCCCGGCGCCCGCTTCCGCGACTTCCACAGCGCGGCCGCCCGGGTCATCGCCGAGGGCCTCGCCGACTGGGGCATCCTGCCGGTCAGCGCGGAGGAGGCGCTCGCCGACGACAGCGGCCTCTACCGCCGCTACACGCTCTGCGGCACCGGCCACATGCTCGGCCTGGACGTCCACGACTGCGCCAAGGCCCGCGCCGAGACGTACCTGGACGGCGTCCTGGAGGAGGGCCACGTGCTCACCGTCGAGCCCGGCCTCTACCTCCAGCCCGACGACGAGACGCTGCCGGCCGAACTGCGCGGCCTCGGCATCCGGATCGAGGACGACCTCGTCATCACCGCCGACGGCGCGCGCCTGATGTCCGGCGCGCTGCCCCGCACGGTGCCGGCCATCGAGGCCTGGATGGCCGACCTGCTCGGCTGAGCACCGCGGTCGAGCGGGCCGCCGGGCGCCCCCCCCCCCCGGCCCCCCCCCCCCCGCCGTGTACAGCCCCGCCCCCCGGCCGCCCCCCCCCCCCCCAACGGCGGAGCCCACGA
>NZ_JBEXJT010000037.1:0-1080 GCF_040609255.1 Kitasatospora sp. NPDC004723
GCCGCCCTGCGCGTACCTCACGCCCCAGGGCTACCGGTGCCGACACCCGGCTGTCAGGCGAACCACACCGACATCACCCAATCAAGTTCAGTAGCTCTTCACGCGAATGGGCAACCCAGATGCGGCGGCTACCCTACGATCCGTCATGAACGCTGCCTCTTAGGCTCGTTGAAGCCAGGGATGTGGGGATGATCAACAAGGCACTTGAGCTGGTGAAGCGCGCCAGTCCATACCTGACGGCGGCGCTGACTGCCTATGGCGGCGAAGCCCTGACCCAGGCAGGGGTCTCGTCTCCTGGTTCGGAGGCCGACGTGGGCCGTCGGATCCTTCAGACAGTCTGGCAACGTCAAACCCACGAGAGTAAGGCATCGCTCGCTTCAGCGCTTCGGGATGCCATCGAGGACGAGGGCGACCCGGACGCCATGGCTGCACTGCGGCACCGGATAAAGCGCGCCCTCGGCTCTGATCAAGAATTACTCAACGTAGTTTCTGATTTGCTCTCAGCTGCTGGGGTGACAGATGATCGAGCAGAATCGGAGGCACGTCTTACTGTCGCGAGCATCGCTGTCCGCGATATCGAGACCAACCACTCCGCCACGATCACCCACAGCAATCTTGACCGTGCTGTGCCGTTGTCGGAGACAGCCTTGGCCCAGCAGGAAATTCTCCTCGGCGACACCCACCCCAATACGCTAACCGCCCGCAACAACCTCGCAACGGCCTATCAGGAAGCCGGCGACCTCGACCGCGCCATCACCCTCTACGAGGCCACCCTCGCACAACACGAACTGATCCTGGGTGACACCCACCCCAACACCCTGGTCATCCGTAACAACCTCGCCCTGGCCTACCGGGAAGCCGGCGACCTCGACCGCGCCGTACCCCTGCTGGAGGCCACCCTCGCGCAACACGAACTGATCCTGGGTGACACCCACCCCAACACCCTCGCCGCCCGCAACAACCTCGCAGCCGCCTACCGGGAAGCCGGCGACCTCGACCGCGCCATCACCCTCTACGAGGCCACCCTCGCGCAACACGAACTGATCCTGGGTGACACCCACCCCAACACCCTGGTCATCC
>NZ_JBEXJT010000037.1:1178-1510 GCF_040609255.1 Kitasatospora sp. NPDC004723
CCGCAACAACCTCGCAGCCGCCTACCGGGAAGCCGGCGACCTCGACCGCGCCATCACCCTCTACGAGGCCACCCTCGCACAACACGAACTGATCCTGGGTGACACCCACCCCAGCACCCTCGCCGCCCGCAACAACCTCGCAGCCGCCTACCGGGAAGCCGGCGACCTCGACCGCGCCATCACCCTCTACGAGGCCACCCTCGCACAACACGAACTGATCCTCGGCGCCACCCACCCCAACACCCTGGTCACCCGCAACAACCTCGCAGCCGCCTACCGGGAAGCCGGCGACCTCGACCGCGCCATCACCCTCTACGAGGCCACCCTCGCAC
>NZ_JBEXJT010000037.1:1605-87224 GCF_040609255.1 Kitasatospora sp. NPDC004723
CGCCGAACAGGAGGCGGTACTAGGCAACCGCCACCCCGGCACTCTGGTCACCCGCAACAACCTCGCAGCCGCCTACCGGGAAGCCGGCGACCTCGACCGCGCCGTCACCCTCTACGAGGCCACCCTCGCCGAACAGGAGGCGGTACTAGGCAACCGCCACCCCGGCACTCTGGTCACCCGCAACAACCTCGCAGCCGCCTACCGGGAAGCCGGCGACCTCGACCACGCCATCACCCTTCACGAGGCCACCCTCGCGCAACACGAACTGGTCCTCGGCGCCACCCACCCCAACACTCTGACCAGTCGGAACAACCTCGCAGCCGCCTATCTGGCACACGGAGACCCTGGTCGGGCCGCGATCCTACTTGAGCACAGTCTCCAGGACGCGGAAAGGATCCTCGGCAAGAGTCACTTGTTGACGACTGCGACTCGAGAGGCCCTCTACACCGCAAACCACAGCAACAGGCTCCCGGGGGACGAATAATGCCTCACGATCCCCCGAAGGCGACAATTATCATTATGCACGTGTACGAGAGTACCGAAAACCTTGCCGACATGATTAGAGAAGTCACAGAGTCAAGCAGGCCCAGAATTAATGAGGCAGAACACGTGGAACACAACACCTACAATAACTACGGGCAAACCGGCGCTGTGGGGCCAAACGCCTCAGTTTCAAACAATACATTTAATCAAGCGTGGGCCCTGCGCCCCCAAGAGCTCGACCTCGGGAAGCTTGCAGTTGACCTAGCAAGTCTGCGCGCCGCCATGCAGACCCAGGCGCAAACCGCCGAGGAGATGATCTCTGCTGGCGATGTTGCCAGGGCCGAGGTCGAGGCCAATCAAGGTGACGGGCAATCCACGCTCACGCATCTCAGGAGCGCCGGAAGGTGGGCTCTCGAAATTGCGAGCAGAATCGGCACCGAAACGGCCATACTGGCCATTTCGCATGCACTTGCGAGCTAGCCGCCATTTCGAGCATTTACAAAGCGCGCCACGAAGGCGCCATTTGACCGAGCAAGACCGGCCACTCCGAACAACACTGCGATCAAGTAATCCTGAGTGCGATTTAGTCTACAGAAAAAGGAGGTGGCGACATGAGCACTGAAAGCGCTCGGCTTGCAGAGCATGCGGGACCATATCTATCGGCAGCAGTCCAAGAATTTGGTGAACGAGCACTGGCCGAATCTGATGAAACCACCAGGAACGCAACCGCCGACCTCGGGCGCCGCATCATCCGATCAGCCTTGCGCCACTGCACTCGGTCCGAGAAATCCGCCTTGGAGGACTCGGTGCGGGATGCCGCTGTACATGCCGACGACCCGGATGCGATTGCAGCGCTGCGCTACCAAATAAAGCGAGCCATGCGAGAGAACCCGGAGCTACAGGAGGAAGTCGCAGCCCTCCTCGCCCCTGCGACAACCGGATCAATCACTATCACAGCATCCGGCGAGCGATCAATTGCCGCGTACACTATTGGGTCAGCCATCACAGGCGATGGCGATCATTTTTCCCGGTAAGAACTCACCCCTTCACGCATTCGATTTCCAGAGTTTTCTGTCATGCCCGTCGCGAGAATATCGCTGCGATCCGCCTTCTTCATGCGGCACGGTCGGACGCCGACACTGCAAACCAGGCGTGGGCACACGACAGTCTTATGGCAGTCCGCCTCGACGGCCGTTCAGGTGCACGCCCACGAACATGCAGAGGATGGTCTCTGCGGATCATGGCGGCAGCATTCACACCGACCGTCGCCCGTCCAGGACGTCTGGATCCCAGCCCGCACAGCCGCCGCGGTGAGTGAGGATGTCCACTTCCATGACCTTCGGCACACCGGGAACACGCTCGCCTTACAGGACGGGGTCAGCGCCTGGGAGCTCATGACCAGGATGGGCCCCAGCAGAGCCCAGGCCGCGCTGACGTACCAGCACATGACCAGCGGCCGAGATCGGGTGATCGCTGGCCGGATGAGCGCAGTGGTCAGGGAAGCACCGGGACAGGGGCATCTGGCACGCGGATGGCACGGCCAGGCTGAGACCCCGGGAACGATCAAGGGCCAGTTCGGGAGGATCCTGCCTCCGAACTGGCCCTTCTCTGCTGTGGGCGCGGACGGTTTCGAACCGCCGACATCTGCTTTGTAAGAGCAGCGCTCTACCGCTGAGCTACGCGCCCCCGGTCGTGCGGGCCCGTTCGGGCGCACGACGAATGCTTAGGGTACCTGGTCCGGGGGGGTGCTGTGGTGCGGGTGGTCGGGGGGTGGGACGGGTGGGGTGCCGGTGGGGTGGGGTGATCGGGAACAATGGTCGGTGGATCAACGGTCGGGAACCAGGGAGCGCGCAGTGAGGGTGGCCGGCGGAGGCGGGCGGGGGCGGCGGTGGCCGGGACGTGCGGTGGCCGAGGCGCTGGTGCTGCCGCTGGTCGTCGCGGGGGCGCTGGGGGCCGCGGGGGCGGCGTCGTTCGGGACCGGCGGGGGCTGGTGGGGGCGGCGCGGCGGGGACGGCATGCGGGCGGACGCCCGGGCGGCGCGGGACGCGGCGCAGCAGGCGTTCTACGACGTGGACTCCGCCCAGCGCGAGGTGCGGCTGGCGGTGGAGACGGTGCGCTCCGCCGGGGACGGGGCGACGGCTCGGCGGGCGGTGGCGGACTTCCAGGCGATCTCCGGCCGGGTCGACCAGGTGACCGTGAACTACCTGGCCGCCCTGGACGCGCACGACCTGGACGCGGAGGACCTGGAGTCCGGGGCGGCGGCCCGCGCCAAGCACCAGTTGGACGACGTGAAGGGGCAGCTCGGCTCGGCGCTCGCGGAGCTGAACGACTTCCTGCGCAAGCTGCAGCCGACGCTGGAACGGGCCGAGCAGCAGCTGATGCGGGTGACCCCGGCGATCGAGCAGGCCAGGCGGGCGCTGCTGGACGCCAGCAACGCGCTGGACGCGGCGCGCGGCGCCGGGCTGCGGGCGGACGGGCCGGCGGCGCGGCTGGCGGAGCTGGCCCCGGAGCTGGGGCGGCTCAACGAGGGTGTCGCGCAGCACGGGGTGCCGGGCACGCTGGAGCGCGCGGAGCGGGTGCGGGAGCGTGCCGAGGCGATCGCGGCGGAGGTCGGGCAGCTGCCGGAGCGGGCCCGGGAGATCGACCGTCGGGTGGCCAGTCTGCGGACCAGGATCCAGGCGCTGGAGACGAAGGCCGCCACGGTGGAGCCGGCGCTGAGCGAGCTGCGCCGGCGGTTCTCCACCGCGTGCTGGCAGGACCTCCAGCGGGTGCCGGACCAGGTCGCGGAGACCGGGCGGGCCGCCGAGGGCAAGCTCGCCGAGGCGGCCCGGGCCCGGGACGAGCAGCGCTGGGCGGACGCCACGGGCGCGCTGGGCACGGTGCGCGCGCTGCTGGACACCGCGGACGGTTCGGTGGTCGCGGTGAACGACCGGCTGCGGCAGCTGAACGAGGTGCAGATCGACCCGAACAAGGAGGTCGAGCGGGCCCGGTTCGCCCTGCGGGACGCCCAGCGGCTGGCGATGGCCGGGCGGCACGCGCCGGATCCGCGGCACGCCGGACCGCTGGACGCCGCGGTGGCGCGGCTGGACCGCGCGGTGGCGGAGCTGGAGTCGGCCGGGCGGCATCCGGACTACTGGCGGTTCCTGACCGAGCTGGCCGCGGTGCGGGAGACGGCGGCGAACGTGGTGGAGCTGATCCGCGGCGAGCTGGGCGGCGGCCACCGCTGACCGGAGCACCGCACGACCACACGACCACTGCACGGCCGCACGGCCTCCACGGCGCGCGGCAACGCGGATACGCTGGCGGACATGCCTCGTTATGACTTCCGCTGCCGCGCCTGTGGCGCCACCTTCGAGCTGCGCCGTGCGATGGCGCAGGCCAACGACCCCGCCGTCTGCCCGCAGGGCCACCAGGACACCGTGAAGCTGCTGTCGACCGTCGCCGTCACCGGCGCGGCCTCCGCCGGCGGCGCGCCGCAGCAGGCCCCCTCGGCCGGTGGCGGCGGGGGCTGCTGCGGCGGCGGCTGCTGCGGCTGATCGGCCGGTCGGCCGGTCGGCCAGGACGGTCCCTAGGACACCCCGACAACGGCGGCGTCCGGCTCGACGGCCTCGCCGCGCACCCGGGCCAGGAAGCGGCGGACGATCTCCTCGCCCGCCGCCACGCCCACCTCGTCGAGGGCGGTGACGCCGGGCGCCGTCCACCCGTTGTCGGCCAGTTCGCCGTGGCCGGGGCGCCAGGCGGCGTCGGCGGCGCGCAGCAGGTCGGCGTCGAGCAGCGAGTCCCCGGCGGAGAGCACGGTGCCCCCGCCCACCCGCCGCACGACCTCGGCCAGCGCCGCGCTCTTGCTGAGCGGCGCCGGCACCGCGTACACCTTGCGCCCCTGCAGCGAGACGCCCCACCCGCGCTCCGCGCACCAGCCGGTGAGCTCGGCGAGCCAGCCCTGCGGCAGTTCGGCGCGCTCGACGACCAGGTAGGCGAAGAGCTCGTCGGCGACCCGCCGCTTGTGCGTCCACTCGGGGTCGGCGCAGAGCGCCAGGTGCTCGACCACCTCGGCCAGCGGCGCCGCCCCGCCGGCCAGCCGGGCGGCCATCTCGTCCTGCCAGTCGACGTCCGGCACACCGTCGACGAGCAGTCGCCCGCCGTTGGCGCAGATGGCGTACGGCGGGACCCAGCCGGGCGTCGGGCCGGGCAGGTTGACCCGCTCGTACTGGGCCCGGGTGCGGGTGGTGGCGGGGACGAGCACCGCTTCCCGGGCGAGTTCGACGAGCAGTTCGGCGGCCTGCTCGGTCATGAACGACAGCGCCTTGCCGTCGTGCACCTCGACCGAGAGCAGGCGCGGCGCGAGCCGGTCCGGCACGTCGAGGGCGAGGGCGCGGTTGGAGTAGATCAGGGTGCGGTCGAGGTCGCTCGCGACGACGAAGCGGCCCGCGGCGCCGCCGTTCATGCCACCGCTCAGGTATCCAGTCATCGGGGCTCAGGACTCCTTCACCAGGACGGCCGTACCGGAGGCGCCGGTGGCACCCCGGGTGTAGCGGGGGTGGATGAGGCCGACGCAGGAGTACGGCAGGTCGTCCACCTCCTCGACCGGGACCCCCCGCTGGGCGGCGAGCAGCCGGACGTGGTCGAGGTCGGCGCCCGCGCCGCGCCGGGCCAGTACCCGCCAGGGGACGCGGCGCAGCATGACCCGGGTGGTCTCGCCGACGCCGGGCTTGACCAGGTTGACGTCGTCGATGCCGAACTCGGCACTGATCCGCTCGACGGCGGCCCAGCCGGCCCAGTCGGGGGCGCGCTCGGCGGCGTGCTCGGGGGCGAGGAAGCGCCCGGCCGCCGCGACGGCCTCGGCCCGGACGTCCGCGAAGTGGTCGACGACGGTGTCCAGGAAGGCGCCGGAGACGTCGGCGCCGGCCAGCTCGGTGTAGTGCTTGGCGCCGTGGAAGTCGTCCGGGCCGATCAGTCCGGCGCGCAGCACGGTGCGCGAGACCAGGCCGGAGACGGTCGAGTTGAGGCAGGCGGAGGGGATCAGGAAGTCGTCCCGGGTGCCGAAGGTGGACACGCAGCGGCCGGGGTCGGCGAGGACGGCGAGGCCGGGGTCGAAGCCGGTTCCGGCGAGCGCCTCGGCGAGTTCGCGGGTGATCGCGCCCTTGCCGGTCCAGCCGTCGACGAACACCACGTCGGCCGCCCGGTGGTGGGCGTCCAGGTAGCGCAGGGCGACCGGGTCGATGCCGCGGCCGCGGACGATGGAGACGGCGTAGTGCGGGGCGTCGACGCCGTGTCCGGCGGCGAGCCAGCGGCGGATCAGGATGCCGACGGGCGTGCCGGCCCGGGCCAGCGAGGCGAGCACCAGGCCGGGGCCGCGTTCGCGCAGCAGGGTCTCGGCGACGGTGCCGACGGCGAGCGCGATCCGGCGGGCGGAGGTCCGCAGGGCCTGGTGGAACAGCTCCTGGTACTCGGGGCTCGGCTGGTACTCGACCGGCAGCGACTCGGCGTAGTGGGCGCCGCCGCTCTGCACGGCCTCCTCGCGCTCCTCGGTGGGGGCCTCCAGGGCGACCTCGGAGAGGTCCTTGAGCAGCCAGGCCACCTCGTCGGCCCGGTAGGAGGAGAACTCCGGGCCGTACAGCGGAGCCGGCAGGGCGCCCGGCCGGTGGGAGGGCAGCACGGCGAGCACCACCCGGTCGGTGACGCGGCGCAGCTGGCCGAGCAGGGCGCGCTCGCCGTGGTGCAGGGCCGGGGTGTCGGCGACGTCGTCGACGACCAGGACCACGGTGTCGAAGCGGCGGGCCGGGTCGGCGCCGGGGGCGACGTTGTAGGCGTAGCGCTCGCGCGAGGAGTCGTCGGCCGGGTCGTCGTGGGCGGGGAAGGCCAGCCGGGTGCGCACGGCGTAGCCGGGGTCGTCGATGGCGAGGACGGGCGAGCGGGTGGTGGTCGAGCTGTGGACGCGGTCCGCGCCGCCGGGGAGCCGTTCGGCGAGGGCGCCGGCCAGCCGCAGCGGCGCGTACATCAGCTCCTCGAAGCCGAGCACCAGCACCCGCCCGCCACCACCGGAGCCCCCGTCGGAGCCCCCGTCGGCGCGCTCCTCGACGCCCTCCTCGATGCCCTCCTCGACGGCCCGGGCCAGCCGGTCGGCGAGGGCCGGCAGCGCCTCCTCCAGCCGCGCCCGGTGCTCCGGGGTGAAGCCGTGCCGCCCGCCGTCGGGCAGCCCGTCCGGCCAGGCCAGGTCGACCCGCACCAGCGGCGCGGCCGGGGCGGCCGGCGGTTCGCACACCGGTCCGGCCTCGGCGATCAGCCGCTCGGCCCGGTCCAGGATGTCCGCGGGCAGTTCGACGCCGCCGTCGGCCAGCGCCACCAGGTCGAGCCGGACACCGAGTTCGGCGGCGGTGTCGGCGAGGCGTCGCCGGTCGGCCTCGCCGCGCAGGTCGACCAGGGCGACCACCACGTAGTGCGCGCGCGGGTGGCGGGCGTGCAGGGCGCGGATGGTGTTGAGCACGGTGGTGCCGGTGGAGAACTCGTCGTCCACCAGGACGAGCGGCCCGTCGCCGGCGAGCAGCCCGGGGTCGGCGGGCAGCAGCAGGTGCGAGGTGGCGTGCGAGTGCTCCTCCTCGAAGCCGCCGAGCGGGGCGAGGCCGGGCACCGGGCGGCGGGTGGAGTGCAGATAGGGGGCGTCCAGCCCGTCGGCGACACTGTGGCCGAGGCCGGTGGCGGTCTCCGCGTAGCCGAGCACGACGGCCCGCGCGAGGGCCTGCCCGTCGAGCGGGCCGAGCAGTTCGCGCACCCGGCGGCCGAGTTCGAGGCCGGCGCCGTGCACCACGGCGGGGCGCTGCGGGACGTGCTTGCCGAGCACGGTGGAGACCAGCAGGTGGGCGCGCTTGCGGTTCTCCCGCAGGGCGAGGCCGACCAGCTCGGGAAGGCGCTCGGAGCCGGTCAGCGCGACGCCGGCCCGCTCGGCGACCCAGCGGCCGGTCCACTCCTGCGCTGCGGTGCGCTCCTGCTCTGCTGCTGTCACGAAGGGGTCCTGCTTTCGGTGGTGCGGTGCGGTGGGCAAGGTGCGGAAGGAGGGGCGGGCCGGTCAGCGGCAGAGGCAGGCCGACAGCAGCTCCGCGAAGCTGACGTCCTCGCGGGCCACCCCGAACACCTCGGCGCGCAGCATCACCCGCTCCGCCCAGGCCCGGTGCGGCTTGGCCTCGTTCATCTTGTTGGTGTACGCCGAGCGCAGCACCCCGCCGCCACCGCGGTCCTGCTGGAGGATGTCCCGGGCGTCGCTGTACTCCTCGTGCGTGACGACGGAGAGCGCGTGCACCGCGGGGACGTGGCTGGGGTGGATGCAGGTCTTGCCCAACAGCCCGTTGGCACGGTCGAGTTCGATCTCGCGGATCAGCCCGTCGAGGTCGTGCTCGATGATCCGCCGGCGGACCGCCTCGCGCGAGGGCTCGGCCTCGGCGAACGGGGTGCGGCGCAGCTGCGGCTTGAACATCCGTTCCTGGACCGGGAAGTACTCCCAGACCGGGCCGGTGACGGTGAAGCCGGTGCCGTCGGCGCGGCCGAGCACATTGACCACGTCGCCGATCACCGAGGCGACCAGGGAGACGTCGTAGGCGGTCAGGTCGGGCGAGCGGCGCAGGCCGTAGGCGGAGCAGAGGTCGGTGACGCCGAGGCGGACGGCGAGGATCCGCTCGCGGTGCTTGTCGAGCAGGCGCGCTATGCCGAACAGCTGGTCCCGGCGGGTCTCCAGGTGGGCGAGCTCGGGGGACTCCAGGACGGGCATGGCGAACAGCCGGTGCCCGGTGCCGGTGGCGGCCTCGGCGAGCGCCTCCAGGAAGTCCCCGCCGCTCTCCTCGGTGAACTTGGGCAGGACGAAGCCGGTGAGCAGGCCGATCGCCGGTCCGAGCCGCTCGGCGAGGTCGGTGAGCTGGGCGGCGGTCCGCACTCTGATGAAGAGGAGGGGAAGATCCTGTGTGCAGCCGGTGGAGACCCCGGCCGCGTCGACACCCTCCGTGACCTCCGCCCACAGCTCGCCGAGCCGGGCCACCAGGTTGGCCTCGGCGTCCGGCACCTCGTGGTCGGCGATGGCGTCCTCCAGGCAGAGGACCATCGAGACGACCCCCTGCGCGGCCTGCTTGCGGATGTCCGCGCGCAGGGTGGGCCGGGTGGCCGGACTGTAGAGCGTGGCACCCAGCGCGGTGGCCAGCACGGCCGGGTCGCCGTTCGGGGCGAACTCCCCGGGGGGCGCGAGAAAGAGCCGGTCGCGGACGTCGTCGGCAAGGTGGCCGAAGTGGCGCAAGGTGCTCTCCTCAGGAGTTCGGCCGCCGGTCCAGCGGGGGCGGGGAGGGGCGGTGACGGGCCCCGGTGCAACACCCGTTCAACCCGCTCGACGGCCGTGGTGGTTCCCGGCCCGGTTCCGGCCGGTCGCCCTCGGCCGCCCCCCGGCGCCTCCCGCCCGCCCATCGTACGGACGGCTCCGGGCACACGCCGGTTCCGCAATGGCGAATTCTCGGAAGGTTACCCTCCACTTCACAAACCGCAAGCGTTGGCAAAGTCCCACCACGGCGCCTCCCCCGGTCACGTTGTCCGAAGGGGTGGCGAACAGGCAGGATGGTCGGCTATGACGCACGTGATGGCCAAGGGCGCCAACATCGCACTGCCGGTGGCGGCGGTCCGCGCCGTGCTGCGCTGGAGCGCCACGCCCGGTGCGCCGGACGTGGACGCCTCCGCACTGCTGCTCGGCCCGGGCGGCAGGGTCCGTTCGGATGCCGACTTCGTCTTCTACAACCAGCCGCGCCACCCGTCCGGACTGGTGCGCCACCTGCCCAAGCAGCAGACCGCCGACGGCGGCGAGATCACCGACACCGTCGAGGCCGAGCTCGGCAAGCTGCCGGCCGACGTCGACCGGGTGGTACTGGCCGGCTCCTCCGAGGGCGGCTCCTTCCGCGCGGTGGGCGGGCTGCGCCTGCAGCTGTTCGACGCCGCGGCCGGCGAGGGCGCACCGGCCCTGGCCGAGTTCGCGATGGCCGACGGCGACGAGGTGACCGCGCTGGTCGCGGGCGAGCTCTACCGCCGGGCGGGCGCCTGGAAGTTCCGGGCCGTCGGCCAGGGGTACGCCTCGGGGCTGATCGGCCTGGCCACCGACTTCGGCATCACCGTCGAGGACGAGGGCGACGCGGGCACCCAGGCGGCGCCGCCCGCCCAGCCCGCCCCGACGGACCCGCGGACCGCACTGCCCGACCCCCGGCCGGCCGGTCGCCCCGAGCCGGGCACCTTCACCCTGGCCCCGGCCGTCCCGCAGCCCGCCGCCGCCCAGGCCGCCCCGGCCCCGGCCGGCGTCCCGGCCAACACGCCCCCGCCGCCGCCCAACCCGCCCACGGTGCCGCCGAACGTCCCGCCGGCCCCGAGCGCGCCCCCCTCCCGGCACCCTGGCTACGGCTACCCGCCGCAGGCCCCGCGCCCGGACGGCTACGCCTACCCCCAGCAGGCCCCGGCACCGGCCCCCGGCTACGGCTACCCCCAGCAGACCCCACAAACGCAGCAGGCCCCACAGACGCAGCAGGCACCGCAGCAGGGCGGCTACGGCTACCCGCCGCCGAACACCGCTCCCCCGGCCCCGCAGCCGGCCCCCGCCGCCGAGGAGTTCGCCCTGCCCCCGCAGGGCCCGCAGTTCCAGCCGCGCTGAGCCGACGCCCCCGCCCCAGCCCCCGGTCGACCCGACCCCGGACGGCCCGGACGGCCCGGGCGCCCCGGTCCCCGGGCCGGGGGCTCACTCGGGCTTGTACCCGCGCTGCCACTGCATCCCGAAGCCGTACAGCCGGTCGATGTCCGCCTGGAACCCGTTGACGTAACGCACCTCGCGCCGCACGGTGAGCGTGTTGTCCCCGGTGTTCTCGATCAGCACCACCGCGCAGGACCGCGCCGCCGGGGCCCGCTCCTCCAGCTTGACCTCGATCCGCGGCCCGGACTGCGGCACGATCGTCACCACCGCGTTGGTCTGGTCGAAGGCGGGCGTGCCGTCGTAGATGTACACGAAGACCAGCAGCCGCTTGAACTGATCCTTCTTCTCCAGGTTGATGTACATCGTCTCGCCGGAGGGCGCGCCGTACTGGTCGTCGCCGCTCAGCTTGACGTACGGCGCGTGCTGGAGGTCCCCCAGGAAGCCGCCGAGCGGCTGCACCACCCCCCGCTTGCCGTCCGTCAGCTCGTACATGCAGGCCAGGTCGAGGTCCACGTTGACCTGCGCGTTCTGCGCCGAGTCCGGCTCCATCGGGCTGAGGATCCGGGGGCTGAAGAACCGTCGCACGGCGTCCCGGGCGGACGCCCGCGGGGCCCCGGCCCTGGTGGTCCAGTGCAGGTTGACGTAGAGGTAGCCGGTGGTCGCCGCCGCCCCAGTGATCGCGTGCTGCGGGGACGACTTGGTCAGGGTGACCTTGAACTGGCCGCCCGTGTCGAGGCTGTTCCGTTCCCCGCGCAGGTACTCCCAAATCGAGGCCATGCCGTCCTCCCCCAGCCCCGCCAGTCGATCTGACGGTCCGCCGCTCCATGATCGGGCATCAACCCGCCCGCCGGGTACCCGAACTCCCCTACCCACCGCCGCTCCGCGGACACCGGCGGGACACCGGCGGGTCGGTTGGCGGGGCGAAGGCCACCTCCCGTACCATGCCGCCACTTCGGACGCGATATCGTCTAGCCGCACAGGTGTCCCGCCCGCCCCCTGTCCCGGGCGCGCCGGGCCACCCGTTCGATCACGACGCTTCGTCAGGCCCGGTCCCGGGGACGGAACCTGACCACCGTGTCGCACTGTGACCTGTCCCCTGCGGAAACCCGAGGCCCGACCCGCAATGAACCTGACCTCCATACAGCTGGTCTGGACCGTCATCGGCGGCGCAGCCCTGCTGTTCACCGCCATCCTGGTGGCGACGCTGCGCTTCAAGAACAACAACCGGAAGCAGGATTCCGGCGACTCCTGGGAGCGCAGCGAGGAGCGGCGCCGGCGCAAGGAGATGATCTACGGGATCTCCTCCTACGTGCTGCTGTTCTGCTGCGCCGGCGTCGCGGCCGCGCTCTCCTTCCACGGCCTGGTCGGCTTCGGCAAGGAGAACCTCGGCCTGTCGAACGGCTGGGAGTACCTCGTCCCGTTCGGTCTGGACGGCGCCGCGATGTTCTGCTCGGTGCTCGCCGTCCGCGAGGCCAGCCACGGTGACGCGGCGCTCGGCTCGCGCCTGCTGGTCTGGGTGTTCGCCATCGCCTCGGCCTGGTTCAACTGGGTGCACGCCCCGCGCGGCATGTCCCACGACGGCGCCCCGGAGTTCTTCTCCGGCATGTCGATCTCGGCCGCGATCCTCTTCGACCGCGCGCTGAAGCAGACCCGCAAGGCCGCGCTGCGCGAGCAGGGCCTGGTGCCGCGCCCGCTGCCGCAGATCCGCATCGTCCGCTGGCTGCGCGCGCCCCGCGAGACCTACGCCGCCTGGTCGCTGATGCTGCTGGAGAACGTCCGCAGCCTGGACGAGGCGGTCGAGGAGGTGCGCGAGGAGCGCCAGGCCAAGCTGGACGCCAAGGTCCGGGCCCGCAGCGCCGACCGCCGCGAGCGTGCCGAGCTGAAGGCCATCTCCCGGCAGTCCGGCGGCATGCTGTCGCGCAACCGCAGTGGCCGCCAGGTGCCCGCCCTCGCCTCCGCCGGAGACGGCCCGAGCGCTACGGAGCCTGCCCTAGCCGCCGAGGCAGACGCTCTCACCACCACCGCCTCCGCGCCGGGCTCCCTGGAGACCGCCCGCCGCCCGCGCGGCACCGCCGGCAGCACCACCGCCCCGGCTTCCTCCTCGGCCTCCTCGGCCTCCTCGTCGTCCTACCGCGGCAGCTCGACCATCGACCTGACGCCGGACGACGACACCCTGTCGATGCCCAAGCTGGACTCGCTGGAGCGCAAGCTGCGCGCCATCGAGCAGCAGCTCGGCTGAGCACCCGCCCCCGCTCGACGCCGAACGGCCGTTCCCCACTCGGAGGGAACGGCCGTTCGGCGTTGTGCTGTGACGTCCTGCGGGGCTACTGGGCGCTGCCCACCAGCTCTCGTTCACCGTCGCCGTCGCCCCCGCCGGTGCCCTCGCGGCGGTTGCGCAGGATCGAGGAGCCGAGGGCGAGGCCGATGAAGGCGACGCCGATCAGGCCGGTGACGATCTCCGGGATGTGGTACTCGATGCCGACCAGCAGGATCACCGAGAGCGCGCCGATCGCGTAGTGCGCGCCGTGCTCCAGGTAGACGTAGTCGTCCAGGGTGCCCTTGCGGACCAGGAACACGGTCAGCGAGCGGATGTACATCGCGCCGATGCCCAGGCCCAGGGTGATCTGGAAGATGTCGCTGGAGATCGCGAACGCGCCGACCACGCCGTCGAAGGAGAACGACGCGTCCAGGACCTCCAGGTAGAGGAAGAGGAAGAACGCGGCCTTGCCGCCGACCTGGACGATCGACTTGCCGGACTTCTCCGCCGCCTCCTCCTTCTCGGCCTCCTCCTCCAGGCCCGACTCGAAGATCGAGGAGAGCCCGTTGACCGCGAGGTAGGTGACGAGGCCGAGCACACCGGCGAGCAGGACCGTTTCGGCGTGCTCACCCGCGAAGAAGTTGGACGCCAGCAGCAGGGTGACCAGGGCGACGACCGTCGAGAAGGCCTCCAGCTTGCCGACCTTCTCCAGCGGGCGCTCGATCCAGGCCAGCCAGTTGTAGTCCTTCTCCTCGAAGATGAAGTCGAGGAAGATCATCAGCAGGAAGATGCCGCCGAAGGCCGCGATGGCCGGGTTGGCGGCCTCCAGGTACTGGCCGTACGTGGAGCCGTTGTAGGTCTTGTCGCTGTTCAGCGCGAGGTCGATGACCGTCGCCGGGTTGAGGTGCGCGGTGAGGCCGACGACCAGCAGCGGGAAGATCAGCCGCATGCCGAACACGGCGATCAGCACACCGACGGTGAGGAAGATCTTCTGCCAGTACTGGTTCATCCGCTTCAACACCGTGGCGTTGACCACCGCGTTGTCGAACGAGAGGGAGATCTCCAGGATGGAGAGGATCAGCACGATGCCGAATCCCTCCGCCCCCCAGAGCAGGCCTGCGGCGATCAGTCCGAGAACGGTGATCGCGAATGACCAGCCGAATGTGCGGAGGAACACGGGACTTGGTTACCTTTCGGATTCAGGGCGCGACGATCATGACGATCGCGGCCTTTACTGTACGTTTACGCCGAAATCGAGAGCAATGCCCCGCAGACCGGACGCGTAGCCCTGGCCCACCGCGCGGAACTTCCACTCGCCCGCGTACCGGTACAGCTCGCCGAAGATCATCGCGGTCTCGCTGGACGCGTCCTCGGTGAGGTCGTAGCGGGCGATCTCCTGGCCGTCCACCGAGTTCACCACCCGGATGTACGCGTTGCGGACCTGGCCGAAGTTCTGCGCCCGGTTCTCGGCGTCGTAGATGGACACCGGGAAGACGACCTTGTCGACCTGCGCCGGCACGAGGTCCAGGTTCACCAGGACCACCTCGTCATCGCCGTCGCCGTCACCGGTGAGGTTGTCACCGGTGTGCTCGACCGAGCCCTCGGGGCTCTTGAGGTTGTTGTAGAAGACGAAGTACTCGTCACCCAGGACCCGGTTGTTCGAGCAGAGCAGCGCACTCGCGTCGAGGTCGAAGGGCGCGCCGGTCGTCGACCGGGCGTCCCAGCCGAGACCGATCTGCACCTGCGTCAGGTTCGGCGCGGCCTTCGTCAGCGAGACGTTGCCGCCCTTGGCGAGCGTGACACTCATGGCTTGTCCTTCCTCCCATGCCTCCCGGGGCGCATCTCAGGTCTATTCCCCCGCGGCCCCGGCCGGCCCCTTCCGGCCGGCTGAACTTTCCTGAACTCCCATCCTTCCAGTGGTCCGGGAACGACGGAACGGCCGGGGCGGTCGCCGACGCCCTCGCGTCCGCGGCCGCCCCGGCCGTTCGTACTGCTGCTACGGGCCGTCACCGGCCCCGCCCGACTAGACGTTGACGCCGAAGTCCTGGGCGATGCCGCGCAGGCCGGAGGCGTAGCCCTGGCCGATCGCGCGGAACTTCCACTCGGCGCCGCTGCGGTACAGCTCGCCGAAGACCATCGCCGTCTCGGTGGAGGCGTCCTCGGTGAGGTCGTACCGGGCCAGCTCCTTGTTGTCGAGCTGGTTCACCACGCGGATGAACGCGTTGCGGACCTGGCCGAAGTTCTGCGACCGGTTCTCGGCGTCGTAGATGGACACCGGGAAGACGATCTTCTGCACGTCGGCCGGCACGGTCGCCAGGTTGACCTTGATCGCCTCGTCGTCGCCCTCGCCCTCACCGGTGAGGTTGTCACCGGTGTGCTCGACCGAGCCGTCGGGGCTCTTGAGGTTGTTGAAGAAGACGAAGTTGCCGTCCGCGCCGACCTTGCCCTGGTCGTTGCAGAGCAGGGCACTGGCGTCCAGGTCGAAATCCGTGCCCGTGGTGGTGCGGACGTCCCAGCCGAGGCCGACCACTACGGCGGTCAGGCCCGGGGCCTCCTTGGTGAGCGAGACATTGCCGCCCTTGCTCAGGCTGACACCCACTTGTCCTCCAAGATTCGGGAGGCACTGCTCGGTGCCCCCGTGGTGCGGTCCGAGGCTCCGACGGCGCACCGTCCGAGCCTCTGACCAGCCAACGAGCCGATCGTAGTGCGGGGTTCCCGTCCGCGCCGGGGAACCGGCCCGAAGCGGGCGGGGCGAAGCCCGCGGCGGTGGCTCAGAGGGCGCCGAGCGCCGTCAGGTACTCCTGCTCGTCCCGGGCGTCCGGCAGGCCGTTCACGACGCTCCAGCGGACCACGCCGGCCTTGTCGATGACGAAGGTGCCGCGCACCGCGCAGCCCTTCTCCTCGTCGAAGACGCCGTAGGCGCGGGAGACCTCGCCGTGCGGCCAGAAGTCGGAGAGCAGCGGGAACTCCAGGCCCTCCTGGTCGGCGAAGACCCGCTGGCTGAAGGGCGCGTCGTTGGACACGCCGAGCACCTGGACCTCGTCGTTCTGCAGCCGCGGCAGCTCCTTCTGGATCGCGCAGACCTCGCCGGTGCAGACACCGGTGAACGCGAACGGGTAGAAGACCACGACGACGTTCTTCTCGCCCCGGAAGTCGGAGAGCCGGACCGACTCGCCGTGCTGGTTCCTGAGCTCGAAGTCCGGAGCCTCGGTGCCGATCTCGATGGCCATGCGGGGACCTTTTCCACTCGACGCGACTGGGCCGCGCGGGTGGCGCGACGAGCGCCATCCTCGCATCCACCGGTGGCGGCTGGTCCGGACGGGTGAGCGCTGCGCCGTCCGGGGCCACCGCTTTCGCCCTGGGCGAACGGTTCGGCCGTCCGGGCGCCCCGCCCCCGGCGCGCAGACGGCGGGGCGCCCGCCGGAAAACGACCGGGCCCCGCCGGAGGATGCTCCGGCGGGGCCCGGTGAGGCCCGTCAGGCGGCGCTCAGCGCTTGCTCTGCTTGGCGGTCGACTTGGTCGCCAGGCGGGTCGCGGCCCAGTCCTTGGCGATCGCGATCGAGCTGGTCTGGGAGAGACCGGAGGTCTTCGCCGCGTCGGCGATGTCCGAGGCCTCGATGTGGCCGTCGCGGCCCGTCTTGGGCGTCAGCAGCCAGATCAGGCCGCCCTCCGCCAGGTATTCCAGGGCGTCGACGAGGGCGTCGGTGAGGTCCCCGTCGTCGTCGCGGTGCCACAGCAGGACGGCGTCGGCGACGTCGTCGTAGTCCTCGTCGACGAGATCCGTCCCGGTGATCTCCTCGATGCCCTCGCGGAGGTCCTGGTCAGTGTCTTCGTCGTACCCCAGCTCCTGGATGATCTGGCCTTCTTCGAAGCCGAGACGAGCTGCCGGGTTGGACTTGTCCGCGGGGTCCGCGGTCGCGCTCACGGGAATAACCTCCAGTATTCGGCCCGGCGTCCATGCCGAGGCTGTGGCCGTAGTCCACACGGGCGCGGCGGTTCGCGCAAGTACCCGACCCCCGATCCCCTCCAAAGGTTGACGTGTCGCGCCGGGACACGCCGGGCGACGTGTCGGGAATCACACCGATTTGCCCTTCTCTGCACAGGACAAGGATGCTTCGGGAGGTCCTGGTCCACAGGCCGTACGCACGCCCGAGATGCGAACGGCATTCGGGTCCGCGCGTGCGCGGGCGTAGAGTCTCCTGTTGGCCCTCACCCCGGCCGTCCGCCATCGGACGGGCGGGAAACCAGGTCGGACCACCTCTGTTCGTAACACCCGGGGGTGCGCGGCCCGGACAACGCTGTCCGAACCGCACATCACCAGACCGCTCCTTCTGTCAGGGAGAGCGGTTACCGATCGGTAGAGATGACGGATCTCCGAGCGCGGTAGCACGATGGAGGCGGCGCGACACACCTCAGTTTCGACCGACAGTGAAGGAACAGCGTGGCTTCCGGATCCGATCGCAACCCGATCATCATTGGCGGCCTTCCGAGTCAGGTCCCGGACTTCGATCCCGAGGAGACCGCGGAATGGCTGGAGTCGCTCGATGCGGCCATCGACGAGCGGGGGCGTGAGCGTGCCCGCTACCTGATGCTGCGGCTGATCGAGCGCGCCCGCGAGAAGCGTGTCGCCGTGCCCGAGATGCGCAGCACGGACTACGTCAACACCATCGCCACCAAGGACGAGCCGTTCTTCCCCGGCAACGAGGAGATCGAGCGCAAGATCCTGAACGCGACCCGCTGGAACGCCGCGGTGATGGTCTCCCGGGCGCAGCGCCCGGGCATCGGCGTGGGTGGCCACATCGCCACCTTCGCCTCCTCCGCGTCGCTCTACGACGTCGGCTTCAACTACTTCTTCCGCGGCAAGGACGCCGAGGGCGAGTCCGGCGACCAGATCTTCTTCCAGGGCCACGCCTCCCCCGGCATCTACGCCCGCGCCTTCCTGCTGGACCGGCTCAGCGAGCAGCAGCTCGACGCCTTCCGCCAGGAGAAGTCGAAGGCCCCGTACGGCCTCTCCAGCTACCCGCACCCGCGGCTGATGCCGGACTTCTGGGAGTTCCCGACCGTCTCGATGGGCCTCGGCCCGCTCGGCGCGATCTACCAGGCCCGGATGAACCGCTACCTGGAGCACCGCGGCATCAAGGACACCTCCGCCTCGCACGTCTACGCCTTCCTCGGCGACGGCGAGATGGACGAGCCCGAGTCGCTCGGCCAGCTGTCGCTGGCCGCCCGCGAGGGCCTGGACAACCTGACCTTCGTGGTCAACTGCAACCTGCAGCGCCTCGACGGCCCGGTCCGCGGCAACGGCAAGATCATCCAGGAGCTGGAGTCGCAGTTCCGCGGCGCCGGCTGGAACGTCATCAAGCTGGTCTGGGACCGCAGCTGGGACCCGCTGCTCGCGCAGGACCGCGACGGCGTCCTGGTGAACAAGCTGAACACCACGGTGGACGGCCAGTTCCAGACCTACGCCACCGAGTCCGGCGCGTACATCCGCGACAACTTCTTCGGCGGCGACCTGCGGCTGCGCAAGATGGTCGAGTCGATGACCGACCAGCAGATCCAGCACCTGGGCCGCGGCGGCCACGACCACCGCAAGATCTACGCGGCGTTCAAGGCGGCCCGCGAGCACAAGGGCCAGCCGACCGTCATCCTGGCGCAGACCGTCAAGGGCTGGACGCTGGGCCCCAACTTCGAGGGCCGCAACGCCACCCACCAGATGAAGAAGCTGACGGTCGAGGACCTGAAGCGCTTCCGCGACCGGCTGCACCTGCCGATCACCGACAAGCAGCTCGAGGAGGGCTACCCGCCCTACTACCACCCGGGCCGCGACTCGGAAGAGATCCAGTACATGCACGACCGCCGCGAGGAGCTGGGCGGCTACGTGCCGACCCGCAAGGTGCGCCCGCGCAAGCTGGAGCTGCCGGGCGACGACGCGTACAAGGCGGTCAAGAAGGGCTCCGGCAACCAGACCATCGCCACCACCATGGCGTTCGTCCGGCTGCTCAAGGACCTCATGCGGGACAAGGGGATCGGCAACCGCTTCGTGCCGATCGCGCCCGACGAGTACCGCACCTTCGGCATGGACTCGCTGTTCCCGTCGGCGAAGATCTACAACCCGCTCGGCCAGACCTACGAGTCGGTCGACCGCGAGCTGCTGCTGGCGTACAAGGAGTCGCCCACCGGTCAGATGCTGCACGACGGCATCTCCGAGGCCGGCTGCACCGCCTCGCTGATCGCCGCCGGCTCGGCCTACGCCACCCACGGCGAGCCGCTGATCCCGGTCTACGTCTTCTACTCGATGTTCGGGTTCCAGCGCACCGGCGACCAGTTCTGGCAGATGGCCGACCAGCTGGCCCGCGGCTTCGTGCTCGGTGCCACCGCCGGCCGCACCACGCTGACCGGTGAGGGCCTGCAGCACGCCGACGGCCACTCGCACCTGCTGGCCTCGACCAACCCGGGCGTCGTCGCGTACGACCCCGCGTACGGCTTCGAGATCGCGCACATCGTCCAGGACGGTCTGCGCCGGATGTACGGCTCCAGCGAGGAGCACCCGACCGGCGAGGACGTGTTCTACTACCTCACCGTCTACAACGAGCCGATCAAGATGCCGGCCGAGCCCGAGAACGTGGACGTCGAGGGCATCCTCAAGGGCCTGCACAAGTACGCCGCCGGCACCGCCGGCCAGATCCCGGCGCAGATCCTCGCCTCCGGCGTGGCCGTGCCGTGGGCCCTGGAGGCCCAGCGGATCCTGGCCGAGGAGTGGAACGTCAAGGCCGACGTCTGGTCCGCGACCTCCTGGAACGAGCTGCGCCGCGAGGCGGTGGAGGCCGAGGAGTTCAACCTGCTGCACCCCGAGGAGCAGCAGCGCGTCCCGTACGTGACCGCCAAGCTCCAGGGCGCCGAGGGTCCGTTCGTCGCGGTGTCCGACTGGATGCGCGCGGTGCCGGACCAGATCTCCCGCTGGGTGCCGGGCCAGTGGCAGTCGCTGGGTGCCGACGGCTTCGGCTTCGCCGACACCCGCGGTGCGGCCCGTCGCTTCTTCCACATCGACGCGCAGTCCGTCGTGCTGGCCGTGCTCACCGAGCTGGCCAAGCAGGGCAAGCTCGAGCGCAGCGTGCTGAAGGACGCGATCGACCGCTACCAGCTGCTCGACGTGGCGGCGGCCGACCCGGGCGCCGCGGGCGGCGACGCCTGAGCCGGTAGCCGGAACCGGTAGTACCACCGAGGGGCCGGTCCTCCCGCCGTGTGCGGGAGGACCGGCCCCTCGGCCTTTCCCGGCGCGACCGCGGCCTTCCGGTGTGACTCCGGCCACATCGACTTGAATCTCACACCGGTGTCAGCTCCTAGGCTCGTCCCGACGAACCGGACCAGCCGAGGAGGGTCACCGATGACCGCCGCCCACCCCCAGCCCGCCGACGGCGGGAACGACTACAACCGCAAGGTGATCACCGAGTTCCGGGCGGCCGAGGGCGTGGTCGGCGGCGACTTCGCCGGCAAGACCCTGCTGCTGCTCACCACCCGCGGCCGGCGCAGCGGCGAGTCCCGCACCACCCCGCTGGTGTACCTGAAGGACGACGGGCGGGTGATCGTCTTCGCGCTGAACGGCGGCGCGCCGGCCGACCCGGCCTGGTACCGCAACCTCGCCGCCATCCCCGAGGTCACCGTCGAGCTCGGCGCGGACACCTTCGCCGCGCGGGCCGTTCCGCTCGACGCGGCCGAGCACGAGGCCGTCTGGGCCCGGCAGATCGCGGTGGAGCCGCTGTTCGCGGAATTCCGCGCCCGAACCACCCGTGTGGTGCCGCTGGTGGAGCTGCGCCCGGCCGGCTGAGCCGGGACGGCGCCGAGGACGGTGCCGGTTCCCTCTTAACCTTCCCGAGAGTCACGCTTAAGGTGTCTTTCCAGGGGGCGAGGGGAGGGGGCCGGTATCGTGCGCGGACCGAGAACGGGGGCCTTCCCCCTGGCATTGCTGGTCGGGGTGACGACCGGCGCCCTGCTGTCCCAGTTGCTGCCCGCTCCCGAGGAGCTCGGCGGGCCGTCGGTGGCCCTGCCGGCCGCCCCGGACCGGGGACTGGTCGAGCTGCTGCCGGGGCCGGCGGTCCCCGCACCCGGACCCGGCGTGCCGTCCGGCGCGGACCCCGGCGCCGTCGCGCCGCCCGCACCCGCCGACCCGGGGGCCGGGGCGTCCGCGCCGCCGGCCGTCCCGTCCGGACCCGGCCGTGAGCCGGCCGCGCCGAGTGCCCCGCCGGGCCGGACCCCGGCCGGGCCCGGGCCGGCCGTCGGGCTCGTCTCCGCCGAGGTGCAGCCGTCCGCGCCGGCGACCGGCCCCGCCGCGCCGCCGCGGCCGGCCCCCCCGACGTCCCCGGCCGCCCCGCCCCCGCCGCCCGTGGCGGGCCCGGGCCCGGGAGGACCGGCGGGCACGACGGGCTCCCCAGGCACCACAGGCACCGTGCCGACGGCCACCGGGACCGCGGCCGACCCGGCGCCCCGGCCCACCGCGACCGCCCCCGGCCCGCCGCCCGGCGGCGGCAACCACTTCGGCCCCACCCAAGTGCTCCCCTCCCCCAGCCCCTCGGCGTCCCTCTCCGAGGAGGAGTACTGGCAGCGGGCCGAGCAGTGCTGGGCCGCCGCCGAGACCGACCCCACCCTGAACTGCCCGACCTCCTGACGCCGGAAGGCCCGTGGGCCCCGGACCGTGCGTACGTGCGTACGGTCCGGGGCCCACGGGCCGACGGGCGGGGCTGCGGGTACGTCAGATGTGGACCGCGGGGCCGGCGTCGGTGGTGCCGCGGCGGGTCAGCAGGCCGAGCACGGCGGCGGCGAAGGCGACCACCGAGGCGACCGCGAAGGCCAGCGACATGCCGCTGACGAAGGAGTCGTGGACGGCCCCGGCCATCGCGTCGACCACCTGCTGCGGGGTGCCGGCCGGCGCCGGCGGGGCGAGGCCGAGCTGGGCGGCCTGGTTGAGGCCCTCGGACTGCGCCGGGTCCACCGGCGGCAGGCCCGCGTCGGCCCACTTGCCGGGCAGCGTGTCCTTGACCCGGGCGGCCATCAGCGCGCCCAGCACGGCGGTGCCGAGGCTGCCGCCGACCTGCATCGCGGACTGCTGGAGTCCGCCGGCGACGCCGGAGAGCTCCAGCGGCGCGTTGCCGACGATGACCTCGGTGGCGCCGACCATGACCGGGCTGATGCCCAGGCCCATCAGCACGAACCAGAGCGCCATCGCGCCGTTGCCGGAGCCGGCGTCCAGGGTGGACATGCCGAACATCGCGGTGGTGGTGATCAGCATGCCGGCCACGATCGGGATCCGCGGGCCCAGCTTGCCGATCGCGATCCCCGCCACCGGCGAGCCGATGATCATCATGCCGGTCATCGGCAGCAGGTGGACGCCCGCCTCGACCGGCGTCATGCCGTGCACGTTCTGCAGCCATAAAGACACACGGTCAAAAGTTTGAGCTTCTGCCTGTGTCACCTTCTGCAACCAGATAGACACATGAGAAAAAGTTACGTAGGGTCACCGTCATGCCTGTGAGTAAGACCCGCCCCCGTCGCCCCCGCGCTCGATCCCGATCCACAGCCGACCGACTCGCCTACGACGTTGAGGCCGAGTGGTCAGCCGCCGACCTCGCACTCCTGGCGGAGTTGCAGGCCGCAGAGGAGCTGTTGCCGGACGACGCCCCGAGGGGGCTTCTCTCGGTCCGTCTCTCGGTCTGGACTGAGGACACCACCTCACCTGTCCGCCAGGAGCTAGACCTACGGGTTTTGGCCCGCGAAATGGGCGTGCGGGTGGTCGGGGTCGCGAGCGACCTCAACGTGTCCGCCACGAAGGTGCCACCGTGGAAGCGGAAGCAGTTGGGCGACTGGCTGAACAACCGGGCGCCGGAGTTTGACGTCCTGCTGTTCTGGAAGCTGGATCGCTTCGTCCGCCGGCTCAGCGACCTCGGGACCATGATTCGATGGTGTGACAAGCATCACAAGAACTTGGTGTCGAAGAACGACCAGATCGACCTAACGACCACAGCCGGCCAGGTGATGGTGACGATCATCGGCGGTATCGCCGAGATCGAGACCGCCAACACCAGCGTTCGGGTCACCAGCCTTTGGGACTACACAAAGACTCAGAGTGAGTGGCTGATCGGCAAACCCGTGTGGGGCTACTACATCGATGAGGACGACGCGGGCAATCTCATCTTGAGTATCGATCCCGAAATTCATCGGGCCCTTCACTGGTGCCGAAACCGGGCACTGCGGGGCGGCTCCGCCAATCGAATGCGCAACACCCTCGTACGAGCCGGACTCGCTACCGAAAGCCTTAAGACCTCATCGCTCCTCCGCATCTTCCGCAACCCAGCTCTAATGGGATACCGGACCGAGATTGACCAAGCCACCAAGAAGGCCGTCCCCGTTCTTGACCGGAACGGGAATCCCATCAAGGTGGCGGAGGGTATTTTCACAGAGGACGAATTCGCCACCTTCGGGGTCGCATTGGATTCCCGAAGTCGAAAGAAGGTAGCTCAGCCATCAGGAGACACAAAATTCCTCGGCGTCATGGTTTGCGAGGACTGCACTACTAATATCACGGTGAAGACCACCCGAAACAAGTGGGGAACCTACCCGTATCTCAGATGCCAAAAGTGCAAGGGAGGCGGAATGGGAATCCCCAACCCCATGGAGGTCTACGAAGAAGTAGTGACCAATGTGCTGGATGCGATCGGAGACTTCCCAGTCCAGACCCGGGAATACGCTCAGGGCGGTTCCGCACGTGCGGAACAGAAGCGCCTACAGGACTCAGTGGCCTACTACATGACGGGCCTTGAGCCCGGTGGCAAGTTCACGCGCACCCGGTTTACTAAAGAGCAAGCCGAACAGACGCTTGACACGCTCCTGGAAAAGCTTGAAGCCATCGACCCTGCATCGACCCAGGATCGATGGGTGTATGTCCATAACGGACGGACTTTCCGAGAGCAGTGGGAAACCACTGGGATACAGGGCATGGCTGCTGATCTCGTGCGAGTCGGCATCAAGTGCATCGTCACCAGGACGAAGAGTCCCGACGACGGGGCCAAGGCAGTGAAGTTGAAGCTCCAGATCCCGAAGGACGTAAGGGCCCGCCTTGTGATCCGAACAGACGAGTTCGCGGAAGAGTTCGAGGGTAAGTAGCGAAAAGGCCCCCTGCCGATGGCAGGGGGCCTTTTCAGAGCTTGCTCGGGTCGTACGTCTCTTCCGTGCCGTCCTCGTCTACGATGACGATCTCGATGGTGATGATCACGGCGCCAGCTCCTTGGTCTGGTCGCCGGCCTTCCAGACCACGCGGGCGACACCGACCCCTTGGATCAGCTTCAGGCAGCTCCCACAGGGCTCCCACGTGACGTAGAGGGTGGCGCCCTGGCGGTCTTCCGGACGGGACCAAAGGATCGCGTTCCACTCGGCGTGGTACTCGATGCACCCCTCGTAGCTGGAGCCGTGTGGGGCCGCTGAGAGGCACCGATCGCACCCGCCTGCCTTGCAGCTCACCTGACCCGGTCCGGAGCCGTTGTAGCCCGTGCTGAGGACCCTGCGATCCCCGCCCACCAGGACCGCGCCAACCAGCTTCCGCATGCAGTCTCCGCGGGCGCTGACAGCCTGTGCCAGGCCAAGGAAATAGCAGTCCCAGCAGGGACGGGCCCAAGGCTTCCCGAAGCCTCTGTGATGGCAGCTCACGGCCTCTCCTCTGCCGGTTCCGGGACCGGGGTCAGCCCTGCCTTCCAGATCGCTGGCCAGTCCTGCTCAGGGGTCTCACAGCCTGGACAGGGCGCCCCGTCGTGGCTACAGATCACGGTAGTTCCGTCGTATCGGGTCACGATCACTCGTCGTCTTCCTCCGGCTGCTCCTGGACGCCGGCGGCCTGGTTGGTCTCCGCGTCCCAGACCTCCGCAGCCATGGCCTGAGCGAGTTCGTGAGGAACCCCCGACGCGACAGCTCGGGTGTAGACCAGGCCGGTGCCCTCGGCCGCCATTACGGCTGCGATTAGCCGCTTTTCAAAAAGCGCCTGATTGAAATCGGCCTCGATCCCTTCCAGGATCTCAGCAAAACCATTGTCCGGGTTCTCACTCATAGAAATACTCCTCAGCGTCGTTGTCTTCAGCGCACACAGCGCACAGGCCGGTATCCACGTCGTCCACCAGGAAAAGCCCGATGGCTTCGAAGTTCTGGCAGTATTCGCAGTCCTCGACGTCATCAGCCGTCAGATTCACTGTCCCCATCCAAGGACCCAGCGCTGAACGGTGCTGCGGAAATGGGCCTCCACGATTTCGTCGTGGATCTCTTGGAATCGCGCAGCGATCTGCGCCCATTCCTCTTCGGTGAAGAAGAGCGCTTCATCGAGTACTAGGTATTGCACGCGTTGTCCGTTCAGTGCTTGCTCTCCTCAAGATCAAGAATCGATCCCCAAGACCGGTCACCGATCTCGGCCTCCGCCGGAACCAGGACCCCCTTTACGGTGAAGGCCATGATCTTGGCTGCTTCCGCTGCCAGCTCGGCGGCCCGCTCCTTAGGGAAGCTGAAAACGATCTCATCGTGAATTACGAGGCGAATCCAGGGGGTAAATCCGGCCTTGTGTAGCTCCAGGACGCCCCGGACGGTGATGTCCCGGCTTCCGCTCTGCACGTAGTAGTTTTGGGCCGCGTAGTCCCGCCCTCGGTCGACGGGCAACCGCCGGCCAGTGATCGTGAAGATGTGGCCGTACTTCCGGGCCTGCTGGGAAAGTTTGTCGGCCAGCTCCTCCACTCGGGTATAGGTCGAGTTGAAGGCGTCCAGCGTCCGCTTGGCGACTGCGTAGCTGATGCCGGCCTGCTGGGCCAGGGCTTTGGGACCTCCCCCGAATACGGTCAAGAAGTTGGCCGTTTTCCCGACCTTCCGAGGCACGTCGGCGGCGTCCGCTGTGATCTGGTGCAGATCCTTATCATGAAGGAATGCATCGATCATCACCGGGTCCTCAGACTCCGCAGCGAGGAACCGGAGTTCCATATTCGCGTAGTCGATGGAGACCGTGACGTGTCCGGGCTCCGCGAGGAACATGTGCCTCACGTATCCGGTGCCTGCGGGGAAAGTCTGTGCCGCGATGCTGCCGGAAATCGACATACGCGCCGTCCGCGCTCCGACGGAATTGATCGATCCGTGAACGCGACCTTCCGAGTCCCGCCCATTTAGGGCGTTCTCAAACCAAGTGGTTCGCCATTTTCCGGCCTTGGTCGCCCGCTTAACAGCCTCGGCGAGGGGGTGTTGGATCGAGTCCAGGACTTCCGCGTCCATCGACCAATTTCCCTTGGGGGTCTTCTTTGTGAGCTTGAAGCCGAGCCCCTGGAAGGCCTCGATTAGCTGCCTGTCGGAGTTGACGTTCTCCACGCCATAGACCCGGGCGACTCCCTTCCACTTCTCTTCTTCGGCCAGCAGTTCGGCAATTCGAGCCTTGGCGTACTCTTCATCGACCAGGTAGCCGGTCCGCTCTACCAGCGCCATGACGAAGGCGATGCGGTGCTCCCAGCCGAAGAGGCCCTTGCGCCGGCTGCGGAACGGCATCAGTGGATAGAGGATGTGGAATAGTCTGTAGGCGAGCACAGGGTCCATACCTGCGTACAACAGGTACTCGTAATCGAAAAGCTCTACCACCGGCCAGATATCGGCCTTCTTGGTCTTGTAGCGCTGAGCAATCCGAGTCATGGACCCCTTGACCTCGTCGGCCAACTCCGGGGAGATGTAAAACTTGGTCAGCTCTTCCAGCTTAAGGCCAGGACCCTTTTCCTTGACCTGTCGCGGGTCAACGAGGTGGGCCGTGATCTTCGTGCAGATGAGCTTGGGGGCGAGTTCTTCCAGAGGTATTCCGAGCGCAACCTCAGTTACGTGGGCATCGAAATTCGCATTGTGGGCGATAACTCGCTCAGCCCTTCGCAGGGCCCACGCCGCGGCCTCCCGAAACTCCTCACTCAGCTCGGCCGGAATGACCCACGATTCATGCGCATTTCCGAACTGGGCCAGGCGTATTCGAAAGCCTCGATCCGAGTCCCACCAGTTGAGCCCGGTTGTCTCAGTGTCATAACCCATAACCGGGTTCGCTTCAACCCAGTCGATGAAGCCCCAGAGGTCCATCACCGTTTCTACGACATTGATCCGTACTTCCTGCCGCCGAATCTTGTAGGTGATGACCTGCATAGGGCTCCTTACTTCCGGGATTCAAGGTAGATGTGCGCGATCAGATAGACCACTGCAAATGCGATTGCTGCCCATGTGACAATGGCGCCGGCCATCAGCCGGAAAGTCCCAGATAGGTGACAGAGACAATGTCATCGTCGTACGCCTCAGGGAACAGGCGGATATCGTTCTCCTCGGCATCGAGGAGTGCAGCGGCGTGCACGTCCTCACAACCCGGGTAGTCCTTCATATCCGGCTCGTACTCATAAACAACGGTCACACGAATCTTGTCAGCCACGCTTAACCCACTCCAGAAGAAGACGACCGATGATGTAGCCCAGCAGAATTCCGGGCACGTGAGACAGGACTTCTACTGAATTTGAATGCGTGTTGTCGGTCTGGGGATGATCAGTCGTCCATGATCAGGCCGGTGGTGGCGAGGCAGGCGTCGATGAGGTGAGGCCGGTACTGGATCTTCTTCAAGCTGCGCCTGACAGCTCGGGCAAGCTGGTCGAGGTCAGCAGCGGCGAGGTTGCCGATGGTGCGCTTGACCAGCGACCAGATGCCCTCCTGCGGATTGAGGTCCGGCGCGTACGAGGGGAGCTGGAAGACGGTCAGCCAGTCCTTACTCGCCTGGACGAACTCCTGCATCGGCGGCATCAGGTGGGCACGGAGGTTGTCCCACACGAGCACGATCGGGCCGCCGAGCTGGATGTGCGCGCGGATGAGCAGGTCCCGGTAGTCCTGCCAGGTCAGGCCCTTCTTCTCGCCCTTGCGACCGTGGTACACGTGGAAGCTGTAGAACATCCGGGAGCGCTGACCCGCCTTGTAGCAGCTCAGCCCCGCCATGGAGACCCGACCGGATCCCCGGCCCCGCACCCGCACGACGGGGGTACACCCGAGCCTGCCCCAGGTCCTGGCGCGCGGCGGCCTCATCGACTGCCCGGCTTCGTCCTCGAAGACGAGCCAGGCGTCGCGGGCCGCCGCGGCGCTTTTACCCGCGGCCACGTGTCCTTCTTCCACAACTCCACTGCCGCATCGTCGCGTTCGATCGCCCGGCGGGCCGGCTGCTGCCACGACCAGCCGTGCCGCTTGAGCAGGACCCAGGTGCCCTCCACGGTGTAGGAGACGTGGAACAGCCGGCCGATCAACGTCTTCACCCGTGCCAGGGTCCACCGCTGGTCCTGCCAGCCGTGAGCCAGCGGACCGCGCTCCAACTCCCGCTCCAGCCGGACGATCTGGGCGTCGGACAGCTTCGGACGGCCAGGTGATCCCTTCGAAGCCACACCTGCCGAACCGCCCTCGCGCCACTGCCGGCGCCAGCGCTCCACCGACCGCACGCTCACGCGCAGCGCGGCGGCGATCTCCCGGTTCTTCTCACCGCCCTCGAAGCGCTCCACGGCCTGCTGCCGGATCCGCTCCCGCGCGGCCCTCTCCGCGTCGGTCAAACCGCCGCCCTGTGCATACCTCACAGCACACGACTACCGGGACCGTCCCTCCGCCGGCACGCGAACGCTACTGCTTCACCCGTCCGAGCGACATCACGCCTTCAAGTTCAGTAGCAAGCCACCTTCTCTTCACAGAGGTGGTCTTTTGATGCTTGTACGAGGTCAAAAAGGGTCACCGCTTGACCTTCACAGCACGTACATCCCCCGGAAGCCACGGCACCTTCACACGGGCTGTGGATGAGCTCTACGCCACCGTTTTCCCAGCCCTCGACTACGAATTGCCTGAGCCGGCTCACCGCGGCTCCATGAGGCAGCGGGCCGGCGTGTCTCCCGCCCGGGTCCAGGACCACAGGGAGCATGGGGCCGCCGCCCAAATCCAGAGGGCGACCACAGGAACCGCGAGGACGGCGACCAGGGCCACGAATGCGGCTAGGAGCTTCACGGGGCGACCCTTCCGTGCTTGTTGAATGCCTCGTAGGTGCCGGGCATGAGATTCTTGAAGTGCTCTTCCATCCGTTCCGCGACCATCTCAATTTCCCGCTGCGGAAAGGAGGGGACCTTGGCCGCAGCGTGCTTCGTCCGGAGGCTCAGGAAATGCATCAGCGAGCGCGCGTTGCACGTGGCGTAGAACGAGGTGTAGACGCCGACGGGGAGTGCCGCCCGCGCTATCTCGCGAGAAATCCCACGGTCGATCAGCAGCCAGTAGTGCCGAGAGGCCCAGGAATAGGCTGACGACAGGTGTGAGCGGACAGCGACCCGGTGTTCTTCTGTGCCGGCCTCGAACTCGTATGCCCCCGGCTTGCCGACCTGAATCAGCTTCCGATGCTGGTCAGGAACGTAGAATACCGGCTGAATTTCCTTATATCGGCCGGACTCCTCGTTGTAACTCCACCCGGCCCGATGCCTCATGAATTCACGGGCCACGAAAATGGGAGCCTCGACATAGAACGTCATGGTCGAATGCTCGAAAGGGGAGCCGTGCCGGTCGCGCATCAGGTAGTTGATCAGGCCGGAATCCTTCTCCGACGACTCGACGTATCGCGTCTCGCCCCCCAGAGTCGAGACCCGAGCAGCGAGGGTTACATCCCTGTCTTCGGCTGCATGCTTGATCAGGCTCACGTGCATGTCGGAGCGGATTTCCACGGTTCTCCAGGTTCCGGGGGACCGGACACAAAGGCCCGGTCCCCAGTGGCAAATAAAAGGGCAAAAAAATAAGGCCCTAGGGCCTACTTTGCCTTGAAGCTCCCGTCCTTCTGTCGCCACAGCGGCGGGCACTGATTGGACTTTTCTCGGGCGGTACAGAACATCGCCGCCCAATCATCCTTCTCGAAAAGCTTCCGGCCGTGAGGACAATCACTCTCATCACCGGCAGAACCCTTCGGGGTGACCTTCCCGCCCTCGAATCGCTTGGGAACCGCATTCCCACCGCCGCCGCCCTTGTACTGCCCTCGGGTGTAGTCTGCGGCCTTCGCGGTGAGATCGATCAGACCCTCGTTCTTCATTGCGGTCAGCAGCTCGGCACCGCGCTTGGCGGTCTCCTCGGCCGAGTAACCCCAGACCATAGGAGTGAGCCATTCGGCGTCATAGCCAGACGCCGCCTTGAGCGTGAATCCGATCTTGAACGGGGCGGGAGTCGAAGTCGTGTTGGCAGGAGTGGTCACAGGCGCCTCCGAGGCGTTGGGGGTGTTCTCGTTTGTGGGGGCCGTCTGCGGCTCGTCCCACGGGGAGGTCTCGTCAAAAGGGGCCGGATAGGTACTCATCAACGGATTTCCTTCCCTCTGGATTCATTATCGCTTAGCAACTTTCCGAGTTGCAAGTTAGATTTCGGTGACGACATTCACAGCGGGCACGCGCCCGATGCGCAGATTTCGTCATATCCGGTGTCCTCGACCTCGATTCCCAGGCGCTTCGCGTGGGCCTCGTACTCCATGGGAGAGATGCGCTCGTAGGGCGCCTGGTCCCGGGACACCTCCGGGAAAACGGTGGCCCCCTTGAGGGTGCCGAGGTACCCCCTTAGGGCCTGCATGAGGTCTTCGACGGTGTACCGGTCGGGGTTGATGTTCACGGTGTACGACACCGCCTGATCAGCCCAGGCCTGCTGATAGAGGCGCTGGACGTTGAGCATGTCCTCGATGGTGAGGTCCCCGGCATCCTGGATGTCCTCCCCGACCTCCGCTACAAGCGGGTCCTTGGTGGGGATCTCCACAACCGTGGTGTTCGCCGCGTACAGGCAGGGTTCGGCGCGGTACCCCTTCGCCTTGTACTCCTCGACCTGGGCGGCCTCGCGGGGGTCGACGTTCGAGAACCTGATGCGGCGGATGAAGTGCTTCCCGAAGATGGGGTGGACGGCTTCACCCGAGCTGCCGGCCAGCTTGCTGATGGTGCCGGTCGGGGCAATGACCCTCTTCTTCACCGGCACCGGGATGCGGAGCTGGTGCGCGTACTCCGCCGCGGCCTGGTCCACGACTTCGGCCAGCTCCTCCAGGTCCTCGACGATGTTCGGGTTGTACGCGGCGGCGGCGTAGGGGACGCCGAGCCGGGCCAGGTAGTCAGCGAAGCCAAGGTGGCCGAGTCCAATCCGCCGCATCCGGCTGATCGCCGTCTGAGACTCCTCGTCAGCAACCGGCGCAAAGGTGGCCCGGATCAGGTATCGGGTCATCAGGCGGTGGGCCTCGACGAGTTCGGACCACCGGACGCCGGCCTGTACATCCACGAACTCCCCGAGGTTGATGCTGCCGAGATTGCAGGGCTCCGAGGGGGTCAACAGGGCCTCCGCGCACGGGTTCACGGTGAAGACGCCGTCCGGCTCACCGGCCGCGCTCAGCGAGGAGTTCCAGAACCCAGGCTCACCATCCCGAAGCATCCCTTCACACAGCGCCCGGTAGACCTCACGCGCCTTGACCCGCTCCTCGTGCTCGAAGATGTTGACCGTGCCGTCCAGGCCCTGGACGAATCGGCTGTCGATCTCAACAGAGATGTTGGTCGTCCAGTGCCTCGTCAGGTCCTTCTTGCAGGCCAGGAAGTCGTGGATCTCCGGGTCGTCCCAGTGCATGAGGCTCATGCGCGCGGACCGTCGGACGCCACCAGAGACGATGCACTGAGCGATTTCGTGATCGATCTCCATGCACTGGATACCCGACAGCCGGCGACCCTGCGGGGTGTCCTGGATGATCCGGCCGATGGCGCGGAGCATCTGGGCGAAGGGCTGGGGACCGCTGGCGGTACCGCCGAAAGCCTTGAGAGCGGCACCCTTGCACCGGACCCGGCTCACGTCGTAGACCCGGGCGGAGTGCTTGGTACTCGGGTCGTGGGCGGTGCGGATCAGGTCCGACAGCGCATCGGCCCATCCCTCGCGGGAGTCCCCGACAGGGAAGGCGCCGGCCGACTGGTGACCGTAGGCGTCCGAGAGAAGCCCAGCCTTCTTCAGGTCACCGTAGTCGGGGTGCTCCGGGTCGCACACGATGTGGACCTCGGTAGGTACGGCCACAGCCGGCATACCGTCCAGGTAGCGGCTGGAGTAGTTGGTCCCGACGCCGCCGCCCTCGGCCAGGCGCATCATCGTGAAGGAGAAGTGCCGGGCCACATCGCCTGTGTCCCACGGGGCCGCCCAGCAGTTGTTCAGAGCGAAGTCCGACACTCCGGAGGAGCGAAGGTGTCGACCTGCCGGGAGGGCCTTGAAGTCGAGCAGGAGCGCCGTCAGGGCCTCTCGCTCGCCAGGCTCGATGTAGCGCTCGGCGACCAGGGCGAGGTTACCGTCCACCACCCGCTTCACGGTCTGCGGCCACGTCTCCGAGGTGCCGTCCGGCAGCTCACGGGAGTAGGTACGCCGGAACACAGTCTCAGCGGTCTCAGTCTTGAAAGTCATTCAGTCTCTTTTCGTTGATTACTTCTTGCTACGGATATGGCTATTCATTGCCACTGCGAGCGCATCGACAGCTCGATACGACGTTCGCCGCTCGGCATCGTCCCGAGGCGGGAGACCCTGGATGTAGATCCGCGTCAGGACTTCCCGATACCGGTCGGTCATCTTGCGGAGGCCGGCCGCCGCGTCCATACGCGCGGAAAAGATGTTGTCGGAAATCTGGCAACGGGTGAGGTCGTCCTTCTTGCCGATCAGAGAGGAAATCTCCTCGTCGGTGTGCAAGAAGGACCGAAGAGCAGTCCGCGCTTCCTCAGGGGTGTAGTAATACTGGTCATCGAGCAAGTCGCGCTGATTCTGCTCTCGACTGGCATACGACTTGGCGACTCGCCAGGAGAGCTGACGAATGAATTCCTCGTCGTCCGCCCGCTTCGCTACGTGCTCGGCCTGCTCCACGATGTGCACCATGATTTCCTGGCGTACGTCGTCAGCCTCTACGATGGGCCACTTCAGCGCCATCTCTCGGGCCACCTTGTGAGCGATCCCGTTCAGGCGATCCCAGTCCAGCTCAGCCACTCTTGCTCTCCCCCTTGGCGAACTTCCCGCCAACTCGCTTGATCTCTCCGAACCGCTTCCCCTCGACCACAAACGAGCCGTCATCAGCTACCGGGATGGCGTGAGGGGTTGCGCTGTACTTCCCGACGTAGAAAAGGCCGAAGCCCTTTTGCCAGTTAGCCGGACCGTTCTTCAGATAGCCGGCCTGCCGTACATCCATCAGGTGTCCGACTTCGAATCCGTAGATCGTCTTGAGCTTGCCGTTGTGGCCGGTGGTGTGAGGCGAGATGGCAAGCCGGTGAGTATGGCCCATGACCACCGAGACGCCGGCCTTGATCGCCTTCTGCCGAGCCGTCGCACCCGGGACCTGGCTGAGCCCCGGGGACTCGTGCCCGTGGATGGCGACCCATCCAGGCGCGAATCCGTAGTAGGGCTCTGCCTTCTCGACCTCGTAGGCCTGAAAGTCCAACAGGCTCTCGAAGCGATAGAAGGTGTCATCCGCCGCGAGGGCCGGCGCTCGACTGGCGAGGTACTTCCGCGGGCGTTCGTCGTGATTACCTTCCAGGACCTTGATGGGCCCCTGGTAGGCCTCACGGAGCGGGGCGAGGAATACGCGCTTCGCGTACTCACTGTCCCGAATAACGTTGCCTTCGTACTCGGCCCTGGTGCCGGCCGACCACCGCGACGGGGCGGGGTAGTCCACGAGATCGCCGATCTGAATCACTTCGTCCGGCTGGTACTCGCCGATGAAGTTGATGACGTTCTTCAGTGCCCGCTTGTCCTCGAACGGGATCTGGGTATCACTGATGATGACGATTCGCTTCAAGCCTTCTCCTCTATCTGGTGGATGGCCTTCTTAAGCGCCCGCCGAATGCAGCGAGCCTCTCGTGCCGAGATGTTGACCGCAACCCGCTTAGCGCCGACTGGCGAGTCATAGACGAGGTCGATTCCGACGAACCGGCCACCGAATGTCTGGACCTCGAAGTAGTGGCTTCCGGCAAAGTCGATGTCACCGAACTGAATACGCCTCACCCCCCCTGCCCCTCCAGTTGCCGAATCTCGTAGTCGATATACCATCGGGCCTTCTCCAGGTCTTCGAGCGTGTTGCTCTTGAAGTCGGCCCTCAGCAGGTACTTGAGCGCGTTTCCTCGGACGAAGCTGAAATGGCGGGTGATCTCTATGACCTCCATCCCATTAGGGAGCCAGGTGTAGTGGCTAGGATGATTAACCGCGTCCACATTTTCAACCTGGGGGACATTAGCCGTGTCGCCCGAATCGGAGCCTTCTCCCATTTGGGCTCCTTCTGCTATACGGTAGACAGTCCGAGGTCGGCCGATAGGTACGGGTTCCTCGGTGACGTAGATTCCGGGTAGCGCTCTAACGTCCTCCACCCTCGCATTTACCCACGGCAACAGCTGACGCGATGTTGCAGCCCCTCCATAGAATTTGATTCGCTCCCTAACGCGCTGATCGAGCGGCTTTCCTCGGCCCGGACTTCCCACAGCAGTTTCCTTTCCCCTCAATTCATCAGCTCGGAGCGGTGTCACAGACCCAGCGCCTTTCGGTATGCCTCAGTCCCTTGACTGTGGATGAATGAATTGATGTCGGACCCTTGGTCGCCGAGGATGATGACCTTGCCGTTCGGCAGTTCGGCGGCGCGCTTGTCGGCTGCCACGATCCCCGGCTCATCGTTATCCGCGACGATGAAAACGACCTCGTAGCCAGCGAGGGCCGGATTGAAGTGGGCGCGCCAAGCGGAGGTGCCCTGAGCCGCGATGCACGGGACACCGGCCAGCTCGGAGGCTTGTGCATCGAACTCCCCCTCGCTCAGCGCGATGTAGGGGCTGGGGACGATCAGGGCGGAGGTGTTGTAGAGGCGAGGATGGTCCCCGGGGAGGCTCTGGTACTTGCCGTGGCCCTGGTGATTCTCCTTGCGGTCCGGGGCCAGGTACTCGCCGGCCTCGTCCTTCACGCACTCGTCGGCAATGCACCGGAAGCGGAGCGTCGCGACGCCGTGTTCTCCGCCTGCCGGTCGGGCGTACGGGATCACCAGCATGCCCCGAGAACGTTCATGTCCCGTTCTCGCCGAACCGACGTATCCGATTCCGAACCGGCTCGCTACTTCCCCCAGCCCGCGGGCGTCCATGTACTTCTCGGCCGGGCTGCCGGGGTACTGGCTGCGGTAGTCCCTCGCAGCCTCCACCGAACCGGCTATATGCCCATTCCTGAGCTTTTCTGAACCCAATGCCTTCCTCTCGCATTATCACGTCGTAAATGTCTTCCGAGACGTCACATACGAAGCAACTCCATCGCTGTTTCTCCGTGTTCGCGCTCGCGCTGGGATTCTCCTCGGGGTGGAGGGGGCAGAGGATTTTCTGCCACCCTCCACGGTCGCGGAGAACTACCCCGTAGTAGTGCCGCAGGACTTCACTTATCGGCGGCTTCGGGCTGGCGCTCATCCCCGACCCTTCGAATCGTCACCGGGAAGTCGTACCGCCGGAATGCGCCGTTTTGGGCTTCGCGCTCTCCGCGCCACTTCCGGAAGTCAAACTGAATGCCTTTGGGCATGGGTCAGTCCTTATCGAATGTGTACCGGGGTCCGAGCACCCGCCAGGCCGGATAATCTTCGAGGTATTCAGCCGCCCTCCGAAGTACCTCCGGGCGGTCTCGCGCTCCTCGGGCCAAGAGTTGGCCATTGCAGCGCTGACAAAGGAGGCCGCGGATAGCCTCTGTCCTATGACAGTGGTCCACGGCCAGATTCGTTCGGCGGGTTTCCCGGCAGATTGCACACCGGCCGCCTTGGGCTTCGAAGAGGGCTTGATAGTCCTGAGCCGAGAGCCCGTAGGTTGCTTGAAGCCGAGCGGCCCGAGAGGAGGCGCGACTAGTGGCCTTGCGGCACTTCTCGCAGACCCGGCCTCTCGGGCCGACGAAGAACTTCGTAGCCCGGTTCTTCGAGCACTTCGAGCACTCTCGGTAGCCCTTGCGGGGCTCAGCCACGCGTCCGGAGAGACGATTCCAGGCGGAGCATGCGCCGCATGTCTGCCGCGCCGTCCACCAGGCCCCTGAGGTAGTCGAGCGAAACGACCCGCCAGTCCGTGTCTCCGTCGCCGTCCAGGCCGACCGCCGCCACGTTGATGCCCTTGCCTGACGACTGGGCCAGTTCCCGCATCATCGACCTGAGGTTCAGCCGGCGGGGGTCCTGGACCTGGACGACCACGGCCACGACTCCGCCGCCGGCCTCCTCGATCTCATCGGCCGTGATCGTGGGAGTCTCCAGCAGGAGGAGGTCCACGATTTCCTTCCTGATGCTGTAGCCGCCGGTGCAGGAGTGAGCCATTGCGTTTATCTCTCTCTCGCGGGTCTTAGAAGGTGTCGACGATGTCGACGAGGCGCATGTTCGATTCGTTGAAGTCGTACGAAGAGAAGGTCTGGCCGGAGGCGTCGGCGATTCCCTCACGATTCTTCACCGGGCTCACGTGGAGTACTCGGCCATCCATTCCATCGAGCTCCTTGTGAATGGTGAGGATCAGCGATGGCACCCGGCCGATCTTCCCCTTCACGCCGGAGAGCGGAATCGGGCTCGTGCCGTCCGAGTGCTCGCCGGTCACATGGTGAAGAGCGAGGACGTGAGCCATGGTTTCCCGGGCCATCTCGGCGAGGTATTCACACAGCCCCTCCAGGCTGAAAGTGAACGACTCGGCGTCTCCGATGCCCCCAACGTCCACATTCGTGATGTTGTCGATCACGATCAAATGGGGGTAGCAACCGAAGACCTCGAAATACGCTGCGATGGTCGTCTCAAGGTCCGCCAGCGTGGGGCGGGCCTCGTACACAAATCGCACCCACCAACGCTTCCCGAGAACTTCGGCGTACTCGCCGAATTCGTCTTCCAGAAGGCGCCGTTTGACCTGCTTTACGTCGGCTCCTGTGATGATGGCTGTCGCCCTGCTGAGCTGCGTTGCCGCACCGGAGTCCGCGCTGAAGTACAGCGCAGGCTTGTTGCCGTGAAGCGCTAGGTTCAAAGCAAACAGGGACTTTCCCGTTCCGGGGCCGGCGGCCACCATGCTGAAGGTTCCTCGAAGAAACTCGACCTCAAGCCGACTGAGCCCGCTAAATGGGTGCGGGATCGGCTCGCCGGCCGCTCCTCTGATGTCTACAGACTGCATCAGCGAGTACATGGATTCCCTTTCCTTTCAGCGCTTCCCCAGTAGCAAATATGGGGTCGAAAAATAGGCCCGCATCAGCGGGCTCCCCTCATGCTCTTACTTTACTTCACATGCTTCCCCAGTAGCAAATTTAAGGGCGAAAAAAAGAGCACTTGTGCTTTACATCACAGAAGCGGCAGAGGAATCCTGGCTGAGCCTCGAAGCGCCCGGCCTTAACGCCTGCGTCCATGGCTGCGTATCGCTCGCCCACCTGATCCGCGGTGACCTTCCTGAGGTCTACGGGCTTGGACAGCCCGCCCTTCTGTGCGAGGTACCAGTCCCCTTCGTTCACCTCGACGCCGTACGCCTCGCGGATCGCGACCGCGTAGGTCTCCAACTGAAACTTGCTCTTGGTGCTCCCGGTCTTGAGATCTCGAACCCTCACCGAGGCGTCGGCCTCGGCGATGAGCTGGTCAATGTAGCCGCGCACGACGACGCCGCCCAGCTCGGCCTTGAAGTACATCTCAAGCGCCTGCTTCTCCTCGGGCGTCCTCCAGATGGCCGGCTGGTGCTCCTGGGCCCACTTCACGTACTGAGCCGTCTGCTCCTGACCGAGGACGTACCGCCTCTCGATGTCGTCGCCGCCAGAGCCGGAAGCCGAGAGCCAGCGATCAGTGTTGGGCTCCTGGTCCAGGGCCCGGTTCACCAACGTGCTGTACTCGTCAGAGAAGAGCTGCACGGCTTCCTCGGCGGACATCCGGCGCTGAGACCTCTCAACGGCCTCGGCTGCACTGTGGAAGGCCGTGCCATGCATGGACCAGGCAGCCGGCAGCGGGATCACGCGCAGGACCCGCTGCAAGAAAAAACGCCAGCCACACTTTTCATACTGCTCAGTCTGGCTGACGCTCCGGGGCATCGTCTCAATATTGGTCATATAGCCATCCTCGGGCAGATTCGGGCATAGGTGTAGGAGTCGCAGTCTGGGAACCAGGGATGTGGCTGCGGGATCTCTTCCCACGCGACCACCATCCGTTCAAAGTGGGCGCCGAAGCGCTGGAATATCCGGTCTGCCAGACTCACGAGCTCATCGATCTCGGCATCTGTGATGCGTGTGGCGTACACGATATCCCAGTACTCGCCCACCCCTGTCGCGATGTGGTGTGCGATCACCAGATTCTCTGTCTGGATCAGGTCCGATGAGACAGTCACGCTGTCCGCAATCTGTGCAGCCACCTCTTCCCGGCTGGGCGAGGTGCGGCTAAGCACTGCGAGCATTTACAGCCTCCGCGATCCGGCCTCACAGGGGTTCTTGCGAGGTCTGGGCATAACCTACCGCACTCGCTTGGATACCCTCCCCCGCATTTCCGGTGACCTAACTCACCTATACCTTCACTTGGCTCTTTCGATGCATAATCGTGATCCGAAGCTCTTTAACAATTCGTCAGAAACACAAAACAGGCCCCGCGTCTGTGCGGAGCCTGTGAGGTTCAGGGGCGTAGATATGGAGTTAGACGGTTGGTGCGCCCGGAAGACTCAGGTACTTCACAGCTTCGGGGTCGCGTGGGCGCTGATCAGGCCATCTGATCACCGAATCGCCGTCTGTGGGCTCCCTCGGGACAAGATCAAATCCACCGTCGGGGTCATACACCAGCACGACATGCTGCTCTCGCAGTCGTGTCTCAAAGTTGATTGCCGCCTGCCGCTGCCTGGCGCTGAGCGAGGGATCACCGAGCTGCAACCTCAGCCACACCCTCAGTGATTGCGAGAGACTAGTTTGATGGTGACTCCCAGGTTGACTATCCGGCAGGACCTGGACCTTCCACACCCGGCTGATGATGTCATTGGCGCGCGTGACAAACGGACGGACCTGGAAGCCAAGCTTATTCCTCTGGTAGCTGACCGCCTGCCGCGTCGTCCCGAACTCCGCCGCAATCTCACTGTCGGTCTTTCCCTTGATGAAGCGCTCCGACAGTTCGCTGTCGCTAGGAAGCTTGTATTCGGGCATCCGACCCTCGGTTCTGTAAGTCATCTCTGTAAATGATCAAGTTACGCGGGAGTTTACGGTGAAACTTCCCCAGAAGCAAGCACCGCTCAACCGTTCGAACTGTCGTTCGAACGACTCTGTGTGACCCGCGTCTCATATTGACGAAACATGTCCCACCCCCTTGGCCGTGGACACATACATCAATAGTGAGAGAGTGAGTAGAACGAGCGATCGAGCAAGATCGCTAATTCATTCAGTGTTCAAACTGGAACCATCTCCTTAAATCTCCCTACGAAGCTCCTCCCCCCTTGTTGAGTGCCCAATCAGGCTGACTCCAAGGGCAGCGGAGGACGGGCCCCGGCTGCCAGTCCAGCATCCAGCCGGGGCCCTCCCACGACCACCGGAGAGGTACCCGTGCCCAGAGCCAAGAGCATCTGCCTGCGAGACGGCTGCACCTCTCCGACCGTGCGGGATGGGCGCTGTGCGGACCACCAGGTCCGCCGGTCCTGGGACCGGCCCTCGGCCCGCAACGCGACCCGTCCGAGTGACTGGGGCTCCCGGCGAGCCCGGGTCCTGGCCCGGGACAAGTTCCGCTGCCAGCGATGCGGGGCCCGCGAGCGCCTGGAGGTCGATCACCTCGTCCCAGTCGCCCGAGGCGGCTCCTGGGAGCCATCCAACCTGTGGACTCTGTGTCGCCCCTGCCACAAGACGAAGACGTATCGCGAGGATCGAGCCTGATCCTCACCGGCCGGAAAGTCGGCTGGCCTTCTGGTCGTAGCGCAGTTGGTAGCGCGCCCGGTTTGGGGCCGGGATGCCGCAGGTTCGAGTCCTGCCGATCAGACGAGGTGCCCGTGCCGCATAACACGGGATTCAGGGGTGTAGCTCAGTTGGTAGAGCAGCGGTCTCCAAAACCGTAAGCGGAGGTTCGAGCCCTCTCACGCCTGCCATGCGGGTAGCTCCCGCAGGCCTTGAAGCTCTCCCGGTACCAGGGGGGCAGGCAGGCGGTGCTGGTAGTCCAGCGGCCCAAGACTCCTCCCAGAAAGAGGCGACGCCGGTTCGAATCCGGTCCAGCACACCACCAACCACGTTTCCGGCCCGTCCCCTATATAGGGGAGCGGGCCTCACTCATTCTCGGAGGCCTGCCATGTCGTCTACCCGCTGCACCGGGGGCTGTGACGACTGCACGGCCAGTCGGCCGGCCCCAGCTTGGAACTCGCGAGCGGTCCGCCGGCGTGACTGGCACCAGGACGCCCGTGACGAGCTGGAGGACCTGGCCGACCTGTACGAGGTCGACGTGAGCCGGGTGAGGCTCCAGTGACCCGAGGACCGCAGCCCAAGCCGAACGCCGTCAGGCGCAACAAGCACGAGCACGCCCAAGAGCTGAGCACCGCTGCCCAGCCCGGCCGGGAACTTCCCCGAGGCCTCGGGATCTCCACCAGCGGTGCCAAGCGGTTTTGGAAGATCTGGGCCACATCGCCGCAGTCCTCGCAGTGGGCTGAGACCGACTGGGCCGAGTTGGAGATCACAACTCGACTCGTGGATGCCCTGTATCAGGGCGACCTTCGGCACGCCGGTGAGATCCGGCAGCGCACCGCGAAGTGGGGCGCGACCACCGAGGACAGGAACCGCCTCCGCATGTCCATCAAGGACGAGGACCAGGACCAGGACGCCGACCAGGCGCCGGCCGAGATGACCCCCACAGACCTCGATGAGGAGCTGTTCCGACTACTGAATTCGTAAAGAGAGGTGAGCCCTTGCAGACAGGGAATCTGCCCGCAGGGGTTCCAGCTCCAAACGAAACGCTCGGCTACCAGGTTATCCGCTGGTGTCAGAAGTACATCGTCCAGCCGGATGGTGAACGCGCCGGTGAGCCTTGGGAATTCACCCCCGAGCAGCTGAGGTTTGTTCTCCACTTTTACCGGATCAATCCGGATGGGAGGTGGGTCTACTCAGCCGGCACGCTGCGGCGCGCAAAGGGCTGGGGCTTAAGGCAAGACCCCACTTCTGGCAGCCTTGGCGATCGTTGAATTCATCGGCCCGTGTCGATTCTCGCACTGGGATGCCTTCGGGCTTCCGGTAGCCAAGCGGGTACCTCTGCCTACGGTACAGATCGGCGCTACCGCGCTGGACCAGACCGACCAGACCATGGAGATGATCCGTGGAATGCTGTCGGAGTCTCCGGCCGAGAAGGAATTCGGCCTGGACATCGGCAAGGCAGTCATCCAGTTCAAGTCTGGGAAGCCGGGAACGATCCGTCCGAAGGCGACCGCCGGCCGCACCAGCGAGGGAAACCGGCCCACGTTTTGCTTGATGGACGAATGCCATCACTGGGTGGGGTCGAATGGGGGCCCTGACTTCTTCCAGACCCTTAAGCGAAATATCGAGAAGACCACGTCCGCGGGCTCTCGGTGGGTCTCCACGACCAATGCGTATAATCCGAATGAAGACAGTGTTGCTCAGCAGATTCACGAGAGCGACATGGTTCGTCAGGGCTTCTGGCTCTACGACTGTCTTGAGGGCGACATCGAGGCCGGCGAGCTGCGCGACGAGGAGAAGGTCAAGGCCGCCCTGGTCGAGGCATACGGAGACGCATCCTGGGCCGACATTCCCGGCCTGACCCGCACCATCCTCTTCGACCGGACTACCCCGGATTCCACCTACCTCCGCTTTTTCTTCAATGCCATCGCTGAGAGTAGCGATGGCTGGATGAGTAAGTCTGAGTGGGAATCCTGCGAGGATGACGGCGACCCGATCATGCCGGGCGATCAGATCGCCTTGGGATTCGACGGAAGTATCCGCGGTGACGCGACAGGGATTGTCGGCGTCCGCCTCCGGGATGCGAAGCTCTTTGTTCTCCACCTCCAGGAGAACCCCCGCGATCCGAATCAGCCGGACTGGGAAGTTGATGTTCTCGCCGTTGAAGCGGCCGTGCAGAAAGCTTTCTCCACCTACCGCGTTGAGTGGATGTATTGTGACCCGCCGTATTGGCAAGAGGCCATCGGCCGGTGGGCCCTGGAACACAATGACCGGGGCCAGGATTACGTTTTCGAGTACTGGACCAACAAGCCCACGAGGATGACTCAGGCAATCGAGCGGTTCCGGACCGCTGTAACGGTCCACGACCTTTCCCATGACGGCAATGAAGACCTGACCCGTCATGTCCTTAACGCGGTGACCCGAGAAGTTCCTCAGGGGATTCTCATTACCAAGGACTCTCCCCGTTCCAAACGTAAGATCGACCTGGCCGTGTGCGCCGTCATCGCCTTTGAAGCCAGAGCCGACGCTATTGCTGATGGCCGCCTCAAGTTGCGGCGGAGGCGCGTCGTCGGCTTTTAGCGAGGCTGCATGATCGTCCCCCCAACTGGCTACAGCGCCATCGGCCCTCCGGATAGCCCGGTTCAGTGGCTCGCCTATCTCCACTCCAAGCTTCCCGGCCCTGGCTCGCCGATGCTGAGATTCGCCGAGTACTACGAAGGAAATCAGCAGAAGCTTGCTTTTTCGCAGATGCGATACAAGGATGCATTCCGCGAGGTCTTTTCCGAGTGGCGAGATAATTTCTGCGGCATGATCATCGACTCTGCTGCAGAGCGTATGCACGTCGATGCTTTCTCCCTTCCGGGTGACTCCGGAACGGACAAGGATGCCCGGGAGTTTTGGCAGCGGTCCAGCATGGATGCCATGTCCACTGCGGTCCACCTGGACGCGATGATTCAGGGCGTCTCCTACGCGAAGGTATGGCCGAACAAGGCCGGAGAGCCGATCATCACGCCAGCCTCGGCAGAGCGGATGGCCGTGCAGTACAAGGCCGGCTCTCTGGTCGAGATCGAGGCCGCGGCCGAGTTCAATACGGACTCGTGGGGTCGTCTCGGAGCAACCCTCTGGACCGAGGAATACGTCTACGAGGTGCCGTTCGGAGAGACCGACTGGGAGAAGGGCAAGAAGGCCCGGAATCCCCTTCAGGCGGTCCCCGTTGTTGCCTTTACCAACCGGTCGCGAATCCTCGGTGACCCGTTCTCCGACCTTGCCAACTGCGTTCCGATTCAGGACGCGATTAATAAAACGATCATGGATGCCTTGACCGCGTCTGAGATGGCGGCATTCCCCCAGAGGCATGTCACAGGTCTTGAGATTCAAGAGGATGCCAACGGCAATCCGATCGAGCCCTTCAAGGTCGCGGTGGACAAGATCCTCCAGGCAGAGGACCCGCAGGCCAAGTTCGGTTCCTTCCCGGCTGCTGATCTGGGGAATTACGTCACGCTGGTTTCCATGCTGGTCCAGCACCTCAGTTCTGTGTCCCGGCTTCCTCATCACTATTTCCTGGTGAACGGGGGCTCCACCCCTTCCGGTGAGTCGATCATCTCGGCCGAGGCTGGGCTAGTGGCAAAGGTGCGGGAACGCATGCTGCACTTCGGTGAGGCATGGGAGCGGGTAATCCGCCTGTGCTTTGCCATCAAGGGCGACAAGCGCCGGGATGCCTTCAGCCTGGAAACGGTTTGGAAGGACCCGGAATACCGCACTGAGGCTCAGCACATTGACGCCCTGCTGAAGCTTAAGCAGCTCAACGTCCCAGAGGAACAGCTCTGGTCCGACGCCGGATACTCCTCCGCCCAGATCGAATCCTTCCGCGAAATGCGGAAGGCCGACGCCAAGGCGGCTGCGGAGATTCAGAAGCTTGGCCCACAGCCTCAGCAGGACCCTAATGCCCTTGAGGCGAAGAAGGCGGCCAGCAAGCCGCCTCAGGGCAATGCTGGCAACGCAAACCGCAAGATCCACGAAGTCAAGAAGTAACGCCGAAATGGCAAGCCCATCCGAAATGGAGATCACCCATGCCTGAGCCTGAGACCGCTCCCACTCCCGAGCCGACCACTCCCCCGGAGACCCCGCCGGCCGACCAGGCCGCGGAGGCCGAGAAGTGGAAGGCCCTCTCTCGCAAGAATGAGGACCGCTGGAAGGCGGCTTCCAAGGAGCTGGAAGACCTCAAGGCAGCGGCCATGACTGACCAGGAGAAGGCCCTGGCTGACGCCCGTGCCGAGGGTCGTAAGGCGGCTCTCTCCGAGGTTGGTACTTCCCTCGCGGCGGCTGAGATTCGCGCTCAGGCGGCTGCCGCGGGCGTGACCGTGCCTACCGACTACCTCGACCTGAACCGGTTCCTCACCGGCGACGGCAAGGCGGATGCCGAGGCCGTAAAGGGCCTCATCGAGTCCTTTCCGAAGCCCTCGACCGAGCCCGCGTTCCCTGACCTCCAGGGCGCCGGCTATCACCGAGGAAGCGGCTCCAGCATCTCCAGCATGGACCCCACCGAGCTCGCTGACCTGATTGCGGGCGGGCGGTTCATCTAACCCCCTCTCTCCCCACTCTTCGTTAAAGCCCTGAGGCCTTTTGGCCTCGGGGCTTTTTTATGCCCTGGAGGCGTGGCCTATGGCGCCAACGACCCATCACTTCAATCTCGACCCCAAGCAGGTAACTGTGGCTGCGCTGGGTCTTCTGGACCGGCAGCTTACCCTCGGCGGCATTCCCGCTCGGTACTCCGAGCTGAATTTCACTGGTGGCATCGGCGACGTGATCAACGTCAACCGTGAGGCCCGAGGTATTCCGGTCCAGTCGGCCGGCATCACGGCCCCAATTACCAACCCGATCACGGGCGATAAGAACGTGTTCGCGGCTGCTTCGGATCGGCCTCTTCCGACTGCTGACCGCCGGGCTCCGACCGGCTTCGTGAATGAGTCGCGCTTTCCGGTTCAGCTCACCACGCTGGCCCAGAATTCCACGGTCCTTTCCATGGAGCAGGTTGCTTTTGATCTGCGAAAGTTCGGCTCTCAGGTCCTCTCGAAGCTCACCCGAGGCTTTGCCGAGTACTTCGATGACACCACCGCGGCCTTCATCAAGGCGAATATCACCCGGTCCTCGCTGACTGCCGGCCAGAAGAGCGCGATTGGCGGCGACGTGGCCGTTACGATTCCGGCCCCGGATGGTACCGCCGCGAACATGAGCGCGCGCGCCCTCGGTATTCGTACCGCGCTGGTGGATGCCCGGATGTCTCTCAACCTGGCGAATGTTCCGACCTCTGAGCGATACCTGATCGCCGGCCCCGAGGTCGAGGCGATTCTGCTCAAGGACCCCGAATTCGTGGCGGTCGACTATTCCGGCGACACCAACGCGCTTCGCCGGGCCACCGTTGGCCGGATCTACGGTTTCGATATCGTGATCCACAACTCCTTCGGCCTGGAGATGTACCTCTTCCACCGGTCTGCCCTGTTCCTGGTGTCGGCCTGCCCGGCCATTCCGATGGGTGCCGTCAACGGCAGCATCCAGAATGTGAATGGCATCGCTACCCGAATGCTGATCGATTACGACTTCGGCAAGAAGGCGGACACGATCGGCCTGGACACCATGTATGGTCTGGCGACCGTCAAGGAGGACCCGGATTACGCAGTCCGGGGCACCGTAATTGGCGAGAAGTTCGTCAGGGGCCTGAAGATCAGCGTGACCGAGAAGCCAGCGGCCTAATGACCGTGTACGCCTCCGTTGAGGATGTGGCCGCCCGTCTCGGGCGGCCCGTCCCGGACGACGAGAAGCCTCGTGTCCTGGCCCTACTGGAGGACGTCTCTGCTCTCATTTCCGAGCACTGCACCGGCAGTTGGGACAGGACTGCCCCTCCGGCCTCGTTCAAGGTCGTCGCCTGCGCCGAGGTAATCCGCTGGCTGTCCGTGACGCCTGGCGTGGTGTCCGAGAGGACCGGCGAGCTGGAGACCCAGTTCGCGGCCTCCGCCGCTACGTCCGGCCTCTCCGAGGCCGCGAAGTCCGGGCTCCGCAGGTACAGGCGAGGCCTCTCCTCAATCCGCCTCACCACGTGGGACCCGCTGCCGGAGGAGGTGCTTCCATCCGGTACACCGAACCCGTAGAGATCCACCGCGCCGCCCTGGTGGCGGACGCGTACACCAACCGGCGGGACTGGGAGCACGCCGAACTCGTCTGGTCGGGGCTGGCCTCGGTGCAGCCTGGCAGGCCTTACACCGTCCGTTCTCCCGAGCGGGAGACCACGGTTGACCGCCTGGTGATCTACCTCCCGCCGACTGCTGATGTCGACTCCGCGGACCGCATCACCGTTCAGGGCGTCACGTACCAGATCGAGGACGAGCCGGCCCGGTGGCCCGCTGGCCGGCTCAGCCACATCACGATCAAGGCAGTGAGGGTGAGGCGCTGATGTCCAAGTTCACGCTGAAGATGCAGCGGAATTGGGAGCGCGAAATCCTCGCGCTCCCCCAGGCCCGAGAAGTGGTCGAGCTGCACACCGCCGACGTAGCCGCTCTGGCCATCAAGGAGAGTCCCCGAGCCTCGGCCACCCGGAACAACTGGAACTCCACGAAGCGCAACATCGAGGCCATGGTCACGCTGTATCAGGACGGTTGGTACGGCCAGGTGGTCATCGAGTTCGACAAGGACGTCCGACACACCATGCTCCAGGAGCGCGGCTATCGGGACCGCAAGGGCCGCCGCCACCCCGCCCGCCTGTTCCTCAAGGAGGCCTTGGCGAAGGCGAGGATTGAATGAATGATCCCGTCAACGTCCTTTGGGAATACCTGAGTTCGCTGCCCGACCTGCCGAAGGGCTGTGTGACCGGGGACCTGGTGGGCCGCGAGGCCGGCGAGACGACCGTCTACCTGAATGAATCAGGTGGTCACCGCCTGGTCCGGGACCGCATGGACCGGGCGGACGTCGAGTACGACGTGTATCACCAGGAGCGGGCCGAGGCGAAGCGCCTGGCCCTCCTGGTCCGCCGTCTGCTGCTTGAGGAGCTACCCGGCCAGGAGGCCGACGGCGCCCTGGTGCTCGACGTCGCCGAGATTTCCCGGCCCCGGTATTACCCGGACAGCGTGTCCCGAGAGCACATGTACGGCGGCGAGATCGCCGTCTTCTACGTCGAGGCCTAGGCCCTCCGACTTCTCCCCTATCTCCCCCCTTTTCGCCAAGCCCTGAGGCCTTCTTCGGCCTCGGGGCTTTTTTCATGCCCGGAGGCCTACGCGTATGGCTAATGACGCCCAGAAGATCCGATTCGCTCCGAACGGCGGCATTTTTGTCGCCCCAGCCCCGAACGGCCTTCCCGCCGGTACTCAGCTTCCGGTAGACGTCGGTGACGGTAAGGCCGTCCCTACCGGCTACAAGGCTCTCGGATACGCTGACGAGAGCGGCGTCACGATTACGCCGTCTATCGAGACCGACCCGGTTAACGCTTGGCAGTCTGCGACCCCTGTCCTTTACAACGTTAAGTCTGCGAGCATGCAGATCAAGGCGACCCTGATGGAGACCAATCAGCTCACCACTGAGCTTTTCTGGGGCGCCCCCTGGGTGGCAGTCGTGGACAAGGACGGCAAGGAGACGGGAACCTACCGCCTGGACCTTTCCTCGACTCCTGACCTTCAGGAAATCTCCCTGGTCGTCGACTGGTCCCAGCGAGGCGTCCTGTATCGCTGCGTGATTCCGCGAGCCATGATTTCGGACCGGGGCGCGATCACTCTCCAGAGGACCGAGGCCCAGAAGTTTGAGCTGACCATTTCGGCTCTGGATGCCAATGGCTCGCTCGGGTTTGTCCTGACTAACGACGACATCAAGAACGCGGGTGGCGGTGTCACTCCGCCGCCTCCGTTCACTTCCACGGTCGCCGTTCCGGGCTATGCCTCGAACGACTCGGCAAACGCCTCCTGGACTGCCCGTGTAACCGCTACTGGTATCACCAGCCCGGCGACCATCAAGCTCCTGAATGGGGCTGGCACCGCTTTCCAGCTCCAGACCACCCTTGCCGCTGACGGCAATTACGACGTGACCATTCCGAAGGGCCAGGCTACCGCCGAGCTCAAGGTCACTCACGCTGGCGTGGATTACTGCTACACCGTGACTGACAAGACCCAGGTTGGCTCTTCTAAGACCTGCACCGTTGTAACCGGCTAACCGGCCGATGACCCCTGCCGGGGAGGGTTCGTAATCCCCGGCCCCCCTTCTTCCCTTTTAGATGCTGGAGAACCCCCATGGCCGTTGCCAAGAAGACCGCCGCCTCGAAGACCGCTGCCGCGAAGGCGGAGGCGCTGGAGATCCCCACCACCTTCGAGCATGCCGGCGTGCACTTCGCCGTCCCGGCTCCGCTGGATATGCCGCTGGAGCTGCTGGAGGCCGAGTCCGAGCTGGAGGCCGTCCGCCTGATCGTCGGTGACGAGGCCTGGACCGAGTACCGCGCGACCCGCCCGACCATCCGCGACTTCCAGGCCCTCGCGGACAAGGTCAACCAGGCTCAGGCCGGCTCGGGAAACTGATCCAGGTCGTTGGGGTCATCCAGGAGTTCCCCGACGAGCTGGAGGCCGATCTCTTGGAGCACTTCGGCGTTGACCTCCTGGACCTCTGGCGCGGACGGCTCTCCATCCGTCGTGTGCATGTGCTGATCACCTCCCTGATGTGCAAGCCGGGCCGTTCCGTGCTCCTGGCGGCCATGGACGAGACAGCCCAGTGGGGCACCGCGGAACACCTGCTCGCCCGGGTGAGCGATGCCCTCGAACTCTCCAACTACCTGTTCATCCGCGCCAACTCGGAAGAGTCCTCGGATCTTCCGCTCCCTGAACCGATCCCCCGGCCTGGCCTCGGCCCTGTCGACCTGGCCGCCCCTGAGCCCGACTTCGCCAGCGGGGCGGAGGTGGCCAACTTCTTCACCCACATGAGCACGCTCTGACCGTAGGAGGCCGCATTGGCACCATCTACTCGCGGCCCCATCAAGGTGGGCTCTGGCTACATCGAGATCCACACCAGTCTCAGCAATGAGTCCCTGGCCAAGTTCAGGGCCGAGCTGGTCAAGCAGATGGAGAGGACGGGCACGGAGGCCGGCAAGGCCTTCGGGGCCGCCACGACCAAGGGCTTTGCGGACCTCCCGAAGGCAGCTGCGACGGCCGCGAAGAAGGCCGGCCAGGCGGTTGAGGCGGAGGGCAAGGACAGCGCGGAGACGCTGGCCCGGATCGAGAGAGAGCTGACGGCCCAGTTCGGGGCCGAGGCCACACGCCGGTTCAAGGAAGCCCGCCAGCTCGAAGAGCGCAAGCAGCAGCTTGCCGAGGAGACGTCGACCGTCACCCGTGCAGCTCTCCGCACCGCCGTGCAGCAGGAGACCGAGGCGGCCACAGCCCGCAGCCGGCTGACTCAGCAGCAGGAGCGGGAGCGGGTGGCGAGCCTCCGCCGACAGGCAGAGGAGGCCGCTCAGACTGCCCGCCAGGAGCGGGCCCTTCGTCAGCAGGCCCTAGAGGACGAGGCCCGGATCGATCGGGAGATTGAGGCTACTCGCCTCCGTCTGGAGCGGGAGACGCAGGCGGCAATCCGGGAGACTGCCCGGGTTCGTCAGCAGGCCCAGCAGCAGGCGATCCGGGACGAGATCGCCCAGACCACCGCTATGCGGGACGGGCTCCGCCAGAGACTCGCCGAGACCCGTACCACCCTCTCCGACATGGAGACCGCCCACACGTCGGTGATGACCCGGATCGGTAGCGGCTGGAAGAGGACTTTCGAGGGCACCGAGAAATTCGGAACGACTCTCTCCGAGAGTGGGCATTTGGTCACCAATAACCTGGTGGCACCTCTTGGCATCGCGGCTGCTGCTGCTACCACGTTCGGTATCAAGTCGGCCGATGCCATGATTTCCGCTCAGACCGGCCTCAGGGGTATGGGCATTGAGCTGAAGGACGTGACCGACCTTCTTGAGCAGATGACTGCCTACGGTATTCAGACTCCGTACTCAGTCAACGACATGCTCAAGTACGGCACCCGTTATGCGAGGGCTAACGCAGCGCATAACAAGGATTTCGCTTCCGACGATCCGGTTGAGCACGCGAAGGGCTCTCGGGAGGTCGCTCAGCGATCCGTCGACATGGTCAAGATGATTGGTGACAGCGCCGCGTACGGCGGTGTTCTCGACCCGACCATGGTCAGCCAGGGTATGTACGCCCTTGAGGTCATTCAGGACATGGGCCGCACGCCGCTGCGGAACTTGAAGCAGCTTGAGCGCGCAACCGGTATCCCTGGACAGCAGATCGCCAAGCTCCTCGGTTTTCGTGATCGCCCCCTGACTAAGGAGGAGATCGCAAATTTCAAGCAGATGGACAAGGAAAACGGGATCGACCGCGAGATCCCGACGACCAATGAGGCATCTGCTCAGCTCTACGCCTTCATGGCTGATGCTAAGCACACTGGCGGCGTAACGGGCGAGCAGCTTATCGAAAAGCTGCTCGCGCACTGGCAGGACCCGAAACTCCAGGTCAATGGTGCAGCCGCTCGCATGGGTGGCGCCACGATCAGCGGCCGAATAGAGAACATGCAGGAGGCCGCGCAGTTCAAGCTCGGTCAGCTCTTCTACTCCAAGGGCGAGGATGGCGCCTACGAGTACTCCAGCCTTGGTCAGAAGATCATGGGCAAAAAGGTCATGGACGACAGTGGAACGCATTTTGAGGGTGGCCTCCTCAATGACGCCATGGACATCGGGAAGTCTCTTTTTCCGACGCTGAAGCTCACCGTCGAAAAATTCATCGACACCCTGAGCAAGTTCACAGGCTGGATCAAGAGGGCTGCCGAATTCCTGGAGGAACATCCAGCTCTTCGGGATATGGTGCTCAAGGCGGCCCAGCTCGCTGCCGTCCTGGGGCCCTTGGCGATTGCTGCCGGCGCGGCCCTCAAGCTGCTCGGCAAGGCGGGCAAGTTGGTCGGCACGGCGGCCTCGGTCGCCACAGCCCCTGTGCGGGTCGCTGGTCGTGGAGTCCGCGGAGCTACCCGGGTTGTCCGGCAGACCCGTGCCGGCCTGCAAAGTCGGAGCGACGGGGACGGCTTCCTCTCCGGCTACCGGGACAGGCGGGTCCAGCTGAGCGGAGGCACCAGCGGCGACGAGCGCCGGGTGCGTACTGAGATCCGCGAGTTGGAGCGCCAGATCCGCGAGGCCGATGCTCGGACGGCGGAGCTCCGCCGTGACCTCCAGCAGGTCAACTCCACCAACCTCCGCTCCATCATCGGCGAACTGTCTGGTGGTAACCGCAGCGTCGAGGGTGCCGCGCAGTCCGCCCGAGCCGAGGTCCGCCAGGTCCAGACGCAGGGGATCGAGCCCCTGAACCGGGCCTCGTTGTCCGGCCTGCGGGCCGAGTTCACCAACACCCGCCAGGACGCCGAGCGCCTGGTCGCCGTCGTCAAGGATGCTCAGCGCGAGATCGGCCAGCTCAACGACAAGAAGTTGATTGCCCTCAAGGTGGCCGTGGACTCGGCGCACGGCGCCGTGACCGACCTGAAGAACAAGATCGAGAACACGTCCCTGGCAGTCGGCCAGCTCAATGACAGGAAGCTAGTCGGCCTGAAGGTACAGGTCGACGGAGCACACGGCACGGTCACCGACCTGAAGAACAAGGTCGATGACACTTCCCGGGCCGTCAGCCTGCTGGACGCCAAGAGCCTCAATGGGCTCAAGGTCGAGTTCAACCAGGCCCATTCTGCTGCGGACCAGCTCCACGAGAAGATCGGCCAGGGTACAGGCTCCGGGTCGGTAGCCGGCCGGGTCGGACTGCTTAATTCCCGGACCCTTTCAGGCCTTCGCGGCGAGTTCGACCAGACCCTCGCGGCTGCTGATCGAGTCCACGAGAAGGTCGGCCAGGGAACCGGCGCAACGTCGCTTGCCGGTCGGATTGGGCTCCTGAATCAGCGGTCCCTCGGCTCGGTGAAGAATGAATTCGATTCCGTTTACAACGCCGCTGACAACGCCTACGGCAAGGTGGGTCAGGGCACCGGTGCCGAGTCCCTGGCTGGCCGCATTGGCCTGTTGAACGGCCGTTCCCTCAAGGACATCAAGGAGCAGGTTGAGAAGCTGGGCGGTGCTCTCAGCACGGCTCACGGCCACGCCGATAACCTCGACAAGTCGATCGACAATATTTCCAAGAAGGCGCCCGGAGGGACGTCCGGCGGTTCCCCGTCGAAGCCAGACACCAAGAAGAAGTATGCGACCGGTGGTGTTCTCCCGGGCTATGCGCCCGGTGTGGACTCCATTCCCGCGATGCTCTCTCCGGGTGAGGCGATCCTCCGCCCGGAAGTCACCGCGGCTCTCGGGCCGGCACTGATTCACTCCTGGAATGCGGCTGCTCGAAAGGGTCACCTGTCCCGCTTCGCTGGCGGCGGTATCGCCGGGCGTCTCGGGTTCAACGAGATCACGGAGGCTATCCGCCTTCAGAATGTCTGGCCGTACGCCACGGGTGCCGCCAACGTCATGACCTTCTCCAGGTCCTCGGATGACGTCGGCGGTGACGCGCGAGCTGGAATGCTGGGAGTCGGCTCCAACACCTCGAAGTGGATTGGTTCGGGTGTCGCTGACCGCTTCCGGAACATGTTCAACTTCGTGACGGATGACTCCTGGAAGCTCCTGCGGCGAGTTCCCACCGTCTTGGGGCAGGTCGCCGGTATCGCCGGTGGCACCCTGGCTCCGATCCTCGGGGATTACTTCTGGGATGACGTCTGGAAGGGCAACGGCAACATCATCCAGCGAGGTAACCGATTCCTCTCAGACACCTTCTCGGTCGAGACCCTGAAGCGAGCCGGAGGGAACCTTGTCGGTGGCCTTTGGGAGTCCGTTAAGGCCCTGGTCGGCGGTGTAAAGGATATCGTCAGCGACCCGGTAGGCAGTGTTACGGATGCCTACAATGCAATTTGGGACATGGCCTCGGCTGAGACTGATCAGGTCGTGGACATGGTCAAGGCGATCAAGGATATCTACGACGCCCCCGGCGATTATGCTGGTTCGGTCTTCTTTGACGTGCTGAGCACGGCCAAGGAGGCAATGCCGAACACCGAGGGTCTTTTCGACTTCGGTAGCGGCGAGAAGGTGTCCAACGGGGGAATCCCCAAGGAAGCCTTTAACTTCATGGATGTCCTCGGCGGAAAGCTGGACCCGAACGGCGACCAGGTCACCCGGTGGCGTCCAACTGTTCAGCGAGTCCTCGGGGAACTGGGGGTCGGACTGGAGTACACCGATCTTATTCTTCACCGAATCAAGGTGGAGTCCGGCGGTGATCCGAACGCGGTGAACAACTGGGACTCGAATGCGCTGAATCCGAACATCGGCGCTTCGGCCGGCCTCATGCAGACGATCCCCGCGACGTTTGCGGCCTACGCCGGTCCGTACCTGGGCCTGGGGCGCATGAACGGCCTCGCCTCGATCTACGCAGGTCTGAACTACGCCATGCACCGATACGGGGCGGGATGGCCTCAGGCCCTTTCCGGGACCTCCGGGTATTGGTCCGGAACGCTTTCCGCGTCCCCGGGCCTTCGCCTGGTGGGCGAGCAGGGTCCGGAGATCGTGAATTTCCGTGGAGGGGAGCGCGTTCACGACGCCGCTTCCACCCGTCGCATGCTCCAGGGCAAGACCTACGAGATTCACGTGCACGAGGCGAAGAGCGAGGACACCACACAGGCCGTTCTGCGGGCCATGCAGTACGCGGAGGTTATGTCAGCCATGTAATCAATTGGAGGCCCCATGCCTATTCCGGCGACTACGCCCACGGTCAAGGACCAGCAGCCGGCACCCCTGCCGCTGCCTCCCCAGCCGATGGCATGGGGCCACACCCACGTGACGATTACGGGCTCTAACGGTCAGGGGGAGGAAATCCCCCTGACCGCCTTTGCAACCCGAGAATGGCCCGTCATCCTCATCCAGGCAGGGGCTACCGGGTTGGATATGCCGCCGGTCGAACTCCACGCGGACGACAGCCCTAACCTGGACGGGAGCATCTACCGGGGTTCAAGGGTTGCCGCCCGGCAGATCATGATTCCGGTGTACCTTCACGGGGTTGATCGACGGACCCTGAAGGACCTCAAGCGCCGGCTGATCGCAGCACTCAACCCGAAGAACGGCTATTGCGTCCTCAAATTCACCGAGGGCGATTCCCTCACCCGCACTCTCTACGCCTATTACAAGGACGGTATGCAGGGTGATGAGGGCGTGGACAACGCCGGGTTCAGGTTTATGAAGTACGGCCTCCAGTTCACCGCTTTCGACCCCTGGTTCTATGGGCCCGACACTCAGGTTGCCGAGTGGCAGTTCGGTGGAGGGAAGCCGTTCCTGAAGACTGGGAAGGCCCTGTTTCCGCTCTCCCTGAGTAAGGGGATTCTGTCCAGCAAGGACATCCCGATCATCAACCCTGGGGACGTCGAGGCCTGGCCGATTTGGGAGCTGAAGGGTCCTATCCGCGGATTCAAGATGACCGGCCCGGACGGTCAGTCCTTCGGCATTGCTGCGGGCGGCACAGGGAGCCCTGACGCCGTGCTGGCGGGCCGCGTTCTCGTCGTGGACACCAGGCCCGGGGTGAAGACCCTCAGGGACGACCAGGGCATCAACTACTGGACCCGGGTGGACGCCTCCCCCGCGCTCTGGCCCATCCAGGCCGGAAAGTCAGCCATCTCTGTGGACCTCACAGCGGGCAGCTCCGCCGCCTCGCTCAAGCTCAGTTTCCGCCCCCGATTCGAAAGCTACTGACATGGGTTACCGAATAGAGGTCCGGGACAGGGACCTGAACCGGGTCGGCGTCATCGATACGTGGATCAAGCTCGATTTCATCGTCCGCTTCTGCCAGCAGGGCTCTTTTCAGCTTCTCGTCAAGGCTGGTACCGATCAGGCGAATCTGCTGCAAAAGGGCGGCGGGATCGCCATCTTTCAGGAAGGTGTTCCCGATCCGCTCCTGACTGGGCAGATCGAGTTTTTCCAGTCCTATTGGACGGTCGAGCAGCACACCGGCCCGGGAAGTCTCTACATCGGCGGGAAGTGCGACAACAAGATCGCCTATTCGCGTCTCGCCTTCCCCGAGCCCGCGGTGCCCATTGCCGAGCAGTACAAGGCCCGCGCCACGCGCCAGGCCGCCGGCCCGGCGAGCAAGGCACTGTGGTGGGAGTTGGAGCACGCCGTAGGCGCCTCCGCACTCCCCGACCGCAGGATTCCCGGCCTGGCTCTGCCCGAGCCGGCCGACCTCGGGGCCCAGGTCCACGACAGCTTCCGATACGACGTCATCGGGGCCGTCATCGAAAGGTGGACTGAGAGCAAGGAACTCGGATATCGCTTCGTCTACAACCCCGACTCAAAGAAGGTCGAGCTCCGGATCTACAAGCCCCGTGACCGTTCCCGGGACGTGCGTTTCAGCCCAGACCTCGGGAATCTCCGAGAGTACATCTGGACGCTCACAGCTCCGCGCGTTACTCGTGTCATTGTGGCCTGTCAGGGCGAGGGCGACGAGCGGTATCTCTACCAGCAGATCGACTCTGATGCCGAGGCTGAATGGGGAGTGCAGATCGAATCCTTCTTGGATCGCCGAGACCTTCCGCTCAAGTCTGATCCATCCACCGGCCAGCCGGTGAAAGCTCGACCGGATACCACGGACGTGGAGTTCGAGAACGCCAAGAAGGCCGTAGTCGATGCCGCTACTTCCGTCCTCCAGCAGGGCGAGAAGAACGGGAACTTTCAGATCTACCCGATCGACACCGAACAGGTGAAATTCGGCCGCGATTACTTCGTCGGTGATCTGGTGACGGTTGCAATCGATGGCGTTGAGTACGTCGATATCGTCCGCGAGGTCAGCATTTCGGTGGAGGACGCCGGCAAGAGCCTCACTATTCGTCCCAAGATCGGCGAACAGGGGTCGGGCGACCCCCTGAATTTGTACAAAACCGTCTCCGAGCTTCGAGAGAAGCTGAAGAAACTCGAAGCGAGGATGTAATGGCAGAAGTCAGTTACCCGTTCTCCCAGGCTAACGCCTCTGGTGGAACCGAGATGGTCTCTCAGGTCCAGTGGCAGCAGATGGCCCACCTGTGGGGAGGGGACCGAGTTGATTACCAGCTCACCAGCTCGACCCTGGAGTCCGCAGCACTCCCCTTCGCCTGGAAGGTCGTCAACGGTCGCACTATTGCGATTGAACCCGGTAATGCTTGGGTCGGCGGCTTCTATTACCAGCTCACCGCGACGCTCAGTGTCGATATCGACCCTAACCCCACCGACAAGGCCCGCAAGGATACCGTGGTCATTCGGGCAGATGTGGCGAAGGGCTCGGTAAATATTTCGGCGGTAAAGGGACAGCCTTCCATTTCCCCTATCGCTCCGCGGCCCCAGCGGGCGCCGGGCGGTGTCTGGGAGATGGTGCTGCTGGAGATCGACGTACCAGCCGCTAACGGTGCGCTGTCGGTCTACTCCCGCGCTCTGTACGACATGCCCCGGGCGGTAGCAACTCCGTGGAACACCCGCAGCACCGCCGATTTCGTGCCCCGGGGGACTTTCCTCTATGACCTGGACCAGGACGGCGGAGACAGCCCTTACGAAGCCTTTTCGGGCCGCGATGGCTACATGGTGACTCGGCATCTCGGAAAGGCTCGGCCATACACCCCGAGCCTCTGGGGCGTGACCGCTCAGCCGGCCGAGGTGGATCGCGTCTGCTGGTGGCGCTGGATCGCGCCCAACACCTACCACTTCAATATGAAGCTGCGGAATCCGACTGCGACGGACATCGTGACTACGGGCTGGTACATGCAGACCTCGCTACCGAATCCGGCGAACGGGCGGACTGCCCAGATCGTGGATGGGTATATCGACAACCCTCAGGGCTCCGGCGGTAAGCCGTGGCTGTCCTCCGTAAAGGGCATTACATGGGAAGGGAACAGCACCAGCACGCTGAATCTCTTCACCCCTGCTGGTGACTCTCTGGTGGTCCTCCAGGGAATCCCAGCGCATTCCACGCTTCACCTGTCCGGGACCGTCGAGTCCGACATTTTCGCTCAGTAAGGGGGCACCATGGCTCGAAATTTGTTCGGCGGCACGGCCGCTGATGTAGCGGAAAGCGTTTCCGGTGCCCGTATTCCCGGCGCGGTCGGAACCGTCTGGGATGGCCCTAGCGAGGGCGCCCGGCAGATCACCGACCTCACCGACACGAACGGCGCCCCAATCCTCCAGCTCGTTGCCGACGTCCGAGGCATGATCCCCTCGTTCTACGGCCCGCCCTCCGGCGCTGAGCGCGTGTGGGTCGACTTCGGGGCCGGGAAGATCGGGCTCCTGGCGGCCAACGTCGGCGAGCGCCTGGTCCAGCACCAGGCCGCCGCAGACCCCCACCAGGACCGGGCCTACACCAATGAGAGGCTGCTGAACTTCGTCCCGATTGCTGGTGCTGACCTTACGGTTCCGGCCGGTATGGACTGGGCTCGCTGGATCGTGCCGAGCAACGTCGACATCAACGGGTCCGCCTGGAAGCTCAAGACCAGCGACGGTACCGACTACACCCGCGTTCGCAACAGCGGCGCCCTCATGATCGACACCATCGGTATCCGCGCCGCACTGTGCATCGGGGCGCCTGCCTACTCGGCTGGCCAGGCAGTCATCAACGTGACCAACAGCAGGGCGACGACCACGACCACCAGCAGCGTCTTCAAGGTGACGGGTGACGGCTCGGTGGTCTCTTCGGGTTCGGTGACGGCTACGAACGTTGGCTCGGCACGGCTCTTCTCCGGCCCCAACGCCCCGTCCAGCCCGAAGCCCGGAGACGTGTGGGTGCAGTATGGCTAATCAGCTCAAGGTGTTCGACGGAACGTCCTGGATCGACAAGACGCCGCAGGTCTGGGACGGGTCGAAGTGGAGCCCGCGGCCTCCCCTGTACTGGGACGGGGCCGCGTGGATGGCCGGCGCGCCAACGCCCAGGGAGTTCCCGGCCTTCGTCGGCTCCACGCGCGCCTTGGTCGTGGGCCAGGCGCTCGCCGAACTTCCACTCCCCGCAGTGAGAGCGAATGATTTCGTCGTCTCGATCTGCGTCAGCTCGGGCTCTGCACCGGCACCTCGTCTACTCACTCCAGCAGGCGCCCTCGCGACCCAATACACCCTGGCCAGTGGGCTTTTGATGGCTGTAGCGGTCTGGCCTTGGGAGCCTTCCCGAGGTGACTCGGTGGTATGGGATGTCGGCACGGCTCACAATGCCGCCCTTATGGCTCTGGTGTACCGCAACGGGGACATCTCGAACATCGGCCTTACGCCTGTGATCGGCATCCGGGAGTACAGCAACACGTCCTCCCTTCCGCTGATGGCCTCAACCAGCTACCGCAATGTCTACGCGGCTGTGACCGTCTCCAGCGCCCTGACGGGTCTTGCCTGGCCGTCTGGCGTTTCCGGCCGCGATCAGCAGCTCGGGAACTTCGGCTCGGCTCAGGTCAGCCTGATGGTGGCCGATACGCCGGGCGCCGGCGGGTCGCCCGGCAGTGTGCAACTCGACACCACCGTCCCGTCAGCGGCCGTGGTTCTCATCTCGGTTCCAGGTCGGTCGGACGGCAATCCCACTTGGATTCTTGGTGACCCTGTCGGTTCCGAACTCGGCACCACTACTATCCTGGAGCTTTAATTGATCTCCCTCCCTGCACTGAAGTCCTGGGTTTCCCGTCAGGTGATCGGCCCTGCCGATATGAATTCCCAGGTGTATGACGTACACAACGCGCTGTATACGGTGGCCAACGACCACGAGGCATCGATCAACAAACTCAAGGCCAATCCGGTTCTCAGCGTAACGCTTCAGAACCCGATCGTCCTAGGTGCGAACGCGTCCACCGTCGTTTACTGGAATACCTCGCAGCCCCTCGCACGGGTCGGAAACTGGGCCACGACCGACGGCGGGACGATCAAGGTCCCGGAGGCGGGGGTCTACCGCTTCACCATGAACTACGGCGGTTGGAGCACTGGGGTAGGCGCCACTTGCAAGGCCCGCGCGTGGGTCTCAACTGACCCCGGCCAGTCGTCCGGTGCTTACCTCTATCCCCCAGCCGGTGGCGACGCCGCCACCACCTCTTTTACTTTCGCTGCTCCTCTTGCCGCTGGTCAGTCTTTCACCGCGTACCTGGTTTCTTGGTGGAATGGATTCCAGTCCCATGGCACCGGGGACGAGAAGAACGCATGGAACTTGACCGTGGAGAAGATCTCTGGCTAAAGGAGGCCCGTGACCCCTACTGATATTTTCGGATTCGCGGGCACCGCGGCCTCGGTTGTCGCCGCCCTCGTCATGGTCCGAGCTTCCTGGCAGATGAATTCAGCTCAGGTCTGGAAGGGCGAGGCCGAGGCTCAGAAGACCCGAGCCGATCGCCTTCAGGACGACCTGAACGAAATTAAGGACCGACTGACCCGCATCGAGGCGGAGAACCGCCGACTGGTCGAGTTGATCACGACGCTCGACCCTTCCCGGATTCGATCCGGGCTCTAATTCTTTGTTCATTCCCGAGGGGCTGGCCGCCTGGCTGGCCCCTTTTCGTATGCCCTGGAGGCAGATTGAGTCAGGTATCCGACGTCTTCCGAGTCGCATCCGCTGAGGTCGGCTATCAGGCCGAACGCGCCCCAGGCGAGAGGCCGTCTGGTCATCAGAAGTACAGCGGGCAGGTCCCCGGCCTTGAGTGGAGCAACTTTCAGCCATGGTGCGCTACTTGGTGCTCCTGGGTGGCGCTGAAGGCGGGTGTTCCGGGCCTCTACCCACGCACCGCTTCTTGCGTCGTCGGTGTCGACTGGTTCCGGTCCCGAGGTCGCTTCTCCGCCTACCCCGCGATTGGCGCACAGGTTTTTTACGGATCGGGTGGTGGCACTCACACCGGAATCGTCTATGCGTACGACGCCAATTTCATCTACACCTACGAGGGAAATACTTCTCTCACCAATGACGCCAACGGCAACAAGGTGATGAAGCGGGAACGGCGTCGCCGGGACTCGTACGTCTACGGCTACGGCCTGCCCGCCTTCTCAGAGGGCGTCACCATCGCAGATCCGGCCCTCAAGGGCCGTGCCGGCTATGTCTACGCGGCCACCGCGTCCGGCCCGGCCGGGAACTCGACCTCCAGTTCCTCGACCCGGACCGTGACCGTGCGGGCGGGCCAGACCATCACCGCCATCGCTGCGGCGGCCGGTATCAGCGTGGCCGCTCTGCTCTCGCTCAACCCGAGCGTGAAGAACCCGGATCAGATCCACCCGGGCGACACCATCACCCTGCCAGCCGTCCCGGACGGCGGCCAGGAGCCGCAGCAGCCCAACCCGACTCCCCCGCCGATCTCCCCGCCGGCCTCGAACTCCGGTACCGCCTTCCCGGGCCCCAGTCAGTTCGGTCCAGGCGCGACCAACGCCAACGTGACGAAGCTCGGTGAGCTCCTGGTCCAGCGCGGCGCGGGCCGCTTCTACTCCGAGGGACCAGGCCCCCGCTGGACCGACTCCGACCGCCAGGCGGTGAAGGCCTTCCAGTCGGCTCAGGGTTGGACTGGCAGCTCCGCGGACGGTCTCCCCGGCCCCCAGACGTGGAGGCTCCTGGTCGCCCACCAGGGCCGCGACATCCCGGCCGCCAGCTCGGCGAAGCCGAGTGCGGCGCCGGCCTTCCCGGGAGCCTCCCGCTTCGGTCCGGGCTCGGTGAACCAGCACGTCACCGTGCTGGGCCAGGCCCTCGTTCGACACGGCTACGGCCAGTACTACCGGCAGGGTCCTGGACCTCGTTGGTCGGAGGCCGATCGGCGAGCTGTCCAGGCGTTCCAGCACGCTCAGGGCTGGTCTGGATCGGCTGCCGACGGCTACCCGGGACCGCTCACCTGGTCCCGCCTCATGAAGTAATTAACTCCCAAGGGGGATACATGAATTCATTCATTTCCACTCACGCTGTCCGAGTCGTGGCCGCCGTCGCGGCCCTGGTCCCGCTGCTGATGACCTGGTACCCCACGATCCCGTGGGAAGCCCTGGTGGCCGCCGCTGCGGCTCTGCTCGGTGCCGGTGAGGTTGCTCAGCGGGTCGAGAACCGCAAGACCCTGTCCGCCCTCCACGAGACCTCTCCTCTGGACTCTGCGGCTTGGCTCCAGGTCGAGCTGACCAAGCAGGAGGCCGAGCGGAACCGCTGATCCACAACGCAAAAAATGCCCCCCTTCCCGAACGGGAAGGGGGGCATTTTCTGTTTTCCGGCACCACTCATAGCCACAGGCTTCCGGCATGCCTGTAGTTTCAACTGCGTTTCTGGTTACGGGATTTGGCTGCTAGCGTGCTTCCTCTCCACCCCACCAACATGCTGTGAGGCCCATCCATGACTCAGGCAGTGTCTCGGCAGAAGAACCCTCAGGCCCCGAGGATTCAGGCGGTGCTGCGGCCCGCGGAGTTGCCTGGCGACGCCTTCGAGGACGACGCCACGATCAAGGGCCGGCGCTACGACGGGTTGAGCCTCGCCGGCCACCAGGGCGAGGCCATCGAGGTGGAGCAGTCCACCTTTGAGAACGTCCGCTTCACCGGCATGAATCTGGCCCGCTCGGTCCTCGCGCATGTCCGTTTCAACACCTGCGACTTCGCCACTGTGCGGACTCAGGACGTGTCGCTTCTCCGAGCCACCGTGACCGGCTGCCGGCTCACCGGATCGACCTGGAGTAGTGGAAGCTTCCGTGACGTCCTCTTCGAAGGCACCCGTGCGGACAGCGCATTGTTCCGGTACGCCAAGCTGAACACCGTCGTATTCAGGGAGTGCAACCTCACCGGGGCCGACTTCCAGTTCGCGGACTTCCGCAATGTCCGATTCGAGAAGTGCGACCTCACCGGAGCCCAGTTCGCTAACGTCGTCATCCAGCCCGGTGTCAGCTTCGAGGGCTGCACGCTGCTGGACCTCGGAGGAGCCGCCCACCTCAAGGGCGCCACCGTGCGAGGCCCAGGGGGAATGGAACTGGCCCTGAGCCTCGCCCGGGAGGCCGGCATCCTGTTCGAGGACTGAGTCAGGTACGAGGGCCCGCAGACTGTTCGATCCTTCGTGGCTCGCCGTCGTCCTCCGTGAGGAGTACAACGAGCGGTACGTCATCAGGGATGAACAGCTCCCGACGAACCTCATCGGTGATGCTCGTATCGGGGTGCTGCCTCATGTCCTCCTCCGTCACGAACGGGGAAGACATCGCACCCTCGATGTCGAGCATGTATCCATCGGCGCGGTGAACTTCCACGCGTACTTCACGAGGCACAGGTTCCTCAGACACACGTACTCCATAACGGTGGTGAATGCACCGAGCCCCGCCCGGCACCCCCGGGCGGGGCTCGACGGCTGGCTACGCGGCGGCCGGCATCTCGTAGTGCGCGAATTGCTCACCCGAGATGGATCGCTCGACGAGGCCGAAGTCCAGGCTCTCCGCGAAGGAAGCCAGCTCCAGGACCGCCCCCTGACCGTAGGGGGTGAACACGTCGAGCAGTTCGAGCAAGCCGTCCGTGCAAGCGCGGATCGAATCGCTGAACTTGTCGACCAACTCCGTCTCGCCCCGCTTGTGCTGCATCAGCATGAGGGGCGGAGCCACCACCGCACTGTGGAACGCCTTGTCCAGCGGGCGCATCTCGCCGACCTTCACCGCCGAGAGAACCCGGTACTGGTCGGCCTCCAGCTCCTTGGCCGGCAGGGTGTACAGGCCGTACACCATGTGCTCCAGGAAGACGTTCAGGTGAACGGTCTCGTGCACCAGGGACTCGGCGAAGTCGTGGGGCTTCCAGCTGTCGCCGGGGCTCATGCTGACCAGTCCCGGGAGGTTGGAACCGGAACCGCCGCCCTTGTTGGCCGAGCTCCAGAACACGAGGTCCGTGGTCACCAGGTCCACTAGGGCACCGAGGTCCGGAATGGTGTCGCGCAGGTCGAGCTGTGCGATGGAGAGGTCCCGCTTCCACCTGTCCCGCAGGCCGGTCGGGGTGTCCTTCAGGCCCTCGAAGATGCTCGCGAAGGTCCGGTTGTCGACCAGGTAATTTCCCCACGGGCTGTCGCTGAAGTGGGTCGCGATGCCCTCGGTGCCCTCGACGGGCAGGGGTCGGAAGGCCGAGATGGCCGTGCGGTACGCGGCCGGGAGGTCCGCGGTGGGGGGCGCCGGCTTCTCGGTGACGGCAGCGGCGAAGCGGCCGATCGTCTCGCGGGCGTGGTGGATGTTGAGGAATCGCATGGACGGCTCCTTTGCTGAGATGCTGGGAACACCAGGTGCCCGGCCCCACTCTCATTGGGGCCGGGCACCCGGCCTACTTCAGGCGCTCAGGCAGGTTGGACTAGTTGGTCCAGCCGCCCATCATCGAGGTGTTCTCCTCCTTGAAGAACGCCTGGATGTTGCCCAGGACGGTCTCCTCGGTGGCCTCGACGGACGAGGTGGCGTCCTCGGCCGCCTCGGGGTTCTCGACGGTGACGATCGCGGCCATGGCGATCTCTCCCTTCGGTTTGACGTGGTGGTGCAACCTCCCCGGCGGGGAGGAAATTGGGAGGGCCGAAGAACGGCCCAGGGAGGGGCTTGCGCCCCGTTCAGTCGGCCGGGGTGCCGGCCAGGAGCATGGGCAGGGATACGCCGCTGTCGCGCGCCGTCAGCGCGTGCCTGACCCGCCGAAGCTGGTCCTCGTCCATCACGGAGCCCAGCTCAGAGCGCGGCTTCCAACACAGGTCGGTGATCTCACCGGGGGGCGGAAGGTGGCTCTTGACGGCCCTCTCCTGCTCCGCCGTCACAATCCCGCCGCAGTAGACGAAGTTCATTCCCTCGGGATACTTCCGGGCCTCGACGTAGTCGATGGCGAGAACATCCCGCAGGGGCAGGACGAGCCCGGTTTCCACCTCGACGTGGCGCCTCGCCGCGAGGTGCGGCAGCTCGCAGGACTCGGCGCTTCCGCCGGGCAGAAACAGACCGTACTTGTATGTGGTTGCCACCAGCAGAACCGCGCCGTCGTGGTTGAGGATGAGGGCCTGGTGACCGAGCCGCCGACGGGGCGGGAAGGAAAGAATGTCGTCCATTGCGGATCACTTTCGGGTGCTGGGAGAAGACCCCCCGCCGCCAACGCCGAGGTGACGGGCGGCGGGGGGCGCTCACGGGAGGAATCGCCCGGAGCTTCCCGGAGGGGCTCAGCGCCAACTTCGCCACCTCCGGGCGTTGGTGCCCACCGCGCTGCTCCGGCGGCCAGCGGCGCGGCGGGGGCTTCTGTCAGGCCGACCGCTTCAAGCCCGGGGGGTGCCGGAAGCGGAGAAGGCATCCGTCGTGGTCGACCTCGGCCGCCGCGTCGGCGAAGACCGCCACTCCCGCAGCAGTCGAGCCCTTTCCACGCTGGTAGGTCAGGCGGTCCAGTGATGCGCGAAGCCTCAGTCGGCGACCGCGGCTCTCGTCCATCGGAAAGCCAGCCTTGCGGTACAGCTCGGCGAGCTGCCGGTCAAAGTCAGGCGGCCGGTTCACGCCCAACCCCCCGTCCGTGCCGGGAGTTGGGCCAAAAGCGCCTGCTGGTGGACGTACTTGGCGATATTAACGGAGCAATCGGTACAGACAGGAATCCCGACCAGATTGCCCGCTTCGTTAAGTACGAAGTACCCCGGGCTCACCCATACGTTCCTGCGTCGGCACGGGATGCACTTCCCCATCCGCGACCCGCGTGGAAGGGACCTGTCCGTCACGGCGAGCCCTGTCTACGCCGCAGCCACTTGTCCGAGACCGGCAAGGCGCCGACCGTGCCGGCCGCGAAGACGAAGAAGACCACCAGGAGCCACGGGCCGAGGGGGCCGTTCCGCACGGGCCAGGCCACCGCCAGGGCGACGAGGGCACTGCCCACGATGATGGCCGAGTACATCAGCGGCCCCACGATGCCGAGTTCCGGCTTTCGGTGCTTCACGTGAGCGCTCCGATCGTCTCGATGCTGCGCGGCTGGCTCGGGTGCTGGACCGAGATGAAGCGGGGGGTGTCAAGCGGCGCGACCTGCGCGGGCTGCGTCGTCCACTCGCAGCCGCCGGCCTCGGGGCGGAGGTAGCTCTCCCCACCACGGGAGCCCATGAAGACGCCCTGCAGCGGGTTGCCGTCCGAACTGAGAAGGGACAAGTCCTGTACCACCTCCCCGACTTGAGGGTGGTAGCGCTGTCTGCTGTGTGAGGACATGGGGGGCCTCCAGGGGTTGCGCTTCGCTCTCGCGCTGTCGCCTTGTGTAGCCATGGTGGCCCCGCAGCCCTACCATCGGAAGGCTTCAACCCTTGACAGTTCTGACGAGTTACAGGTGAGAGCGAATCATGGAGAACGAGGAATCTGATCATGTGTCATCACCGGCTATTCGCTTCGGCAATGAGCTTCGCAGGTCAAGGCGCGCAAAGGGCCTCTCTCAGACCAAGCTCGGTGAGCTCATGGGGTTCAGTCACGGGCTGATCTCGTACATCGAGGGGGCCAAGAAGCCTGTAACCCTTAACTTCGCGGTGGCAGCCGATCGGGCGCTCGGAACCGGACGCAAGTTCTGGGAGCTGTGGCGTCAGATCGAGAGCACCAGCCTGCTGGAGGGCTTCGACGAGTTCGTTAAGGAGGAGGCCCGTTGCAGGCGGATACGGACGTTCGAACTGAACGTCATCCCGGGCCTGTTTCAGACTGAGGCGTACGCCTCGGCTCTTGCCAACGCCGCTGTACTGAGGCGAGGCCTCACCAAGACTCAGGCCACCGAACGAGTTCGGTTCCTCATGAACCGACAACGGGTCTTGAGGGGCGAGGAGGCCCCATCCGTACACGCGGTCATGGACGAGAGTTGCATCCGCCGGCCGGTCGGTGGTGCGGCCATCTGGCGGGACCAGCTCCTACACTTGGAGCGCTTGGCAGAACGTCCCGGCATCACGATTCAGGTTGCTCCCGCCTCCCTGGGGGAGCACATCCCGTTCACGATGCCAGTCGTGCTACTTTCCCTGCGAGACCGGAGCGTCATCGGCTATGCCGAGTCACAAGCTCGTGGCATCCTGGAGCGAGACCGTAGAACGGTTGACGCGTGGAGTAGTGACTACGATCAACTACAAGTGGAGTCGCTCTCCAAGGCGGCCTCACTCGCCATGATCCGCGCTGCTCGGAAGGACCTCCAATGATCGGCCCCAGCCTCGACCTGACCCACGCCAGGTGGCGGAAGTCTTCTTACAGCAACAACGGAGGCAACTGCGTAGAGGTTGCCGAGGGGCACACCGACGTCGTGCCTGTCCGTGACTCGAAGGACCCGGAGGGCCCCGCCCTCGTCTTCCCGGCCGGCGCCTGGCGAGCGTTCGTCTCCAGCATCCAGGCCGGCGAGTTCGGCGAGGTCTGAGCCGGACCACCAGGACCAGAGAGGCCCCCGCCCATCGGGCGGGGGCCTCTCGGCTACTTGGCGTCGCTGGAGCGGAAAATGTCGTTCTCCAGCTCCACCGCAACCACCAACCACTCCTCGGCATGCCGGTACATCCGAACCGGGTTCGTGTCCTTGGAGTACCCCTTGTCCACGTACCGCATGGCGACCGACAGCGCTTCGAAACGGTTCCTGCGGTCAAACAGGTACCTGATCACGGTGGCGTCCGTGCCGGGCTCGACATCGACCAGGGGGACGTACTCCACCCCGGCATAGTCGGCGAACCTCCGAGCCCACTCCTCGACACCTGTTGTGTCGATCACGTCCTCGACCTCGCTCTCGTCCTCGACCTCGGCCTCAACGAGCAGGGACACGCCCTCCGCCTCCAGGCGCTCGTGGAACAGCCGCAGCCGCTCTTCGGCCGCCAAGTTGGTGACGTCAATCTCGCCACCGGGACCGCTCACTCGAACCTCGCTCATTGCCGTATCTCCGTCTCTTCCCCGCGCGGGGAACGTCCACCGTCGACCGTAGCGGCTGGCACCGACATAGGCCGTTCTTCGTGCCACACCTGGCCACTCCCCCATTTGGACACCAGCGAGGCGAAGCGCCCCCGCACGTAGCGGGGGCGCTGTCGCTGCGGCATCGCACTGGGGCTCACTTCCCCCACGAAGCCACCCGCCGAGCCCACCAGGCGCGGGCAGTCAGGGTGTCGGCGGTCGCGGCGAGGTCCACCCAGTTCGCGGGGACCGGGCCGACCGACTTTCCGGCCTGTGCGGGGACAGCCTCCTCCGCGGGCTCCTGGTCCTCGATCACCTCGACCTCGGGCGGCTGCTCGTGGTCGTCGAGCCGTGCCCACCAGAGCTTAGAGCTGAGCCCGAGCGTGACCAGCTCCTCGCCGGTCTCCAGGCTGGTGATCTCGTACCGCCCTTCCCCGGTGTAGGTGATGCCTGCGGGCGTCGCCTCGGTCGGCTGCGGGCTCCTCGCTCCGGCGCGTCCTCCGTAGAGGATGCGCACCCGCTGACTCCGGAGCTGGCCCGGGACGTCCCGCAGCGGTCCGCTGGACCACTCGGGGGCACTGCTCGGGGCCTCGGCCTGGTCCTGGTGCTCGACCTCGGCCGGCGCCTGGTCGTCGTCCGTCCCGAGGTACCCGTTCACCAGCCGCACCGTCTGCTCGTAGTCTTCGGTGTACTGCTCAACGAACTTCTTCCCGGCCCGCTGAATGGCGCCCGCACCGTGGATCGCGTTGGACCTGGCGACGTCCAGCAGCCATCCGAGCGTGATGTAGGTGACTCGGCCGCTGAGACCGGAGCTGGTGTACGAGCAGGCGTCCAGCTCGGCCAGCAGCTCCGGGCGGTCGCTCAGGAATCCCTGCGTGATCTGCGACTGCACGTAGCTGTTCAGGGAGTTGGGCAACTGGAACTGATGCCGCCGCTCGCGCGGGTCCTCGGGCTTGTAGTCCAGCTCATGGCGGTTGAGGACGCTCTTCCCCGCCATGACCTCGTTGCCGTTGCCGCTGGTCAGCCATTCCCGGCAGATGTCCAGGAGCGCCCCCAGGGCGTCATTCGTCAACGGGACCTTAGTGGAGTTGTTCGACTTCCCCATGTCCAGCGCCTTGCAGGCGTTCATCAGGTCGAACTGCCCGTCCGTCTCGCACTCCATCTTGTTGGTGGCAAACTTCCGCAGCGCGGCGGGCATGTGGGTAACAATCTCGTGGCTCATGGCCTCTCTCTTTCCTGTGGGGGTGCCTTCTCGGCTGTCATGGAGGGTGTTCAACGCGGGAACGCGGAGCTGTTCCGTGCACACGTCGCAATCACAGGTGTGCTGCACACAGATGCACCCGCCTTCGTCACACAGGCGATCCGGCCCGTGGCTATTCCCCTGGTCGTACCAGGTCGGGTAAACGACGTGCTCTCGGTCGTATCGGTGCCCATGCGGCAACGGCTCTTCGTAACAGGGCTGGCGCGAACGCCGGGCGGACTCCTGATTCAGGAATCCGGCCCGGCATTCGGTGCATTGCAGATGCCCTTGCGGGCGTCCTCGGAGTGTGTGCTTCACAGCAGGGCGAGGAACGGGTTCGGGCTAGCCGGAGCGGCCACCGAGGGCACCAGCTTCTTCGCCTTCGCCTTGGACTTGGGCCTGGTGGCCGTCTTCTTCGGGGCCGGACTCGATCCGACGACACGGAGTGTCGGCTTCCCGGCCGGCCGCTCAACCGAGCCGACCGCCTTTCTCGGCCTCCGTGCCGGCCGCTGGATGGGCTCGGCTTCCGTCACCGCCGGAGCGGTCGGAACCTCGGGCTCCTGGACCACGGTCGACGCCTCGGGTTCGATCAGGCGGTACATGATGCGGGGCGCCCCGCGGCCTCCCGTCTTCACCGTCTCCATCTCCAAGTCGGGTGCCTGCTCGACCGCCGTCCGCACCGAGGCCGCCGTGACACGGCTTCCCAGGGCTCGCAGGAGGACCGTGCTGGACGCCTCACCCTCGTACCGCTCAAGGACCGCACGCACCAGCTCAGCCGTACTCTTCACGGGCTTCATGGCCTGGTCGGCCGCCTCGCGGACCAGCTTCTCGACGGACGCCATGCTGTAGCTCACGAAGGCCCAGGCGGCATCCACAGCCTTCCGGCTGATCTTCGTCTTCCGCGTGGTGGCGGTAAGCACGGCCGCGATCCGGTGGACCTGTTCCGCCGCCCGTTCCATGTAGGACGACAGCAGCTCGGGCAGCTCGGCCATCTTGTCCTCGACCTCGGCCCGAATCTCGTCGTACCTCTGGCCGGCCGACCGGTCGAACCCAATGACGCGGGATTCGGAAGTGGCCCACGCGAAAGCCGCCTTAAGCGCCTTCACATCCACCACCGCCGGGCGATTCGTGTAGGACAGCATTTTTGAGCGCTCGACCAGCACCGGAAGAAGCCGGTTATAGGAGCCTCCCAGCGCCTCACTGGAGCTCACGTATCGCGCCCATTCCCCGGGCGTGATGTGGGCGTGGAATCCCAGCAACGGGCGGTTAACCGCCTGGACTTCCTTCTTCGTACGGTTGCTGATGGTCTTGCCGTCCCATGCGGTCCGGAAGAGCGTCGAGAAGTTGGGGCAGCGCTTCTGCCGCTTAAGGACGCTCGCCCATTCCTCCTCCACCAGCATGGCCCGACCGTCGATTCCGTCCGGCTGACCGCTGGTCTCCAGCTCGAATTTGTTGAGCATGTCGACCAGCGAAGGGCCGGACGAGATACCGTCCCGCGTGCGGGTGTCGATGAATCCGCCGATCACCTGACCCATAAAGGTCTTGGCGGTGAAAAGCGCGTATCCCTTTCGACCGACCCCGGAGCGGCCGGCCAGGACCGTCCAGACGACCACGGGCCGGTTGTTGTCCAGCCGGACGGTGCGGCTGATGGCAGCCGAGTACATCGAGAGGGCCGCCGCCCACACCCCGATCGGGTCGGCCTCGCTGGTGGGCATAGCCGCCGCCACGGCGTCCCCCAGGGGGCCGAACTTCATCGCCTCAAAGGTGCTGGTGTTACTCATTTCCTGTTCCTCTCTCACGCGCTCTGAGCGGTGGCGGCGGTGCCGCCGAGTGCTTCGGCGAGAAGGCCACGGAACTTCTCCCCGTGTATCTCGCAAAGGTGGTATTCGTCGGGACCGATGGTCAACTGCATCACCGCGATTACCTCCTCCCCCTTCTTTGCGCAGGCGTCGCACTCCAACGTCGTAACTATCTTTTTGGCCATGCTTGCTTCTCCTTTTGTCCGGGTGTTCATGGCAAAGGCCGGACCACCAGGGCCCGGCCTCCACCAAAATCAACCGCAGTTACCCGCCGAACTCGGCCACGATCCCAACCAACCCGATCGCGCTGGATTCGGTTATCTCGACCGTGTAGAACGCATCACCGCTTCGCCCCACTCCGGTGTGAGGGAGGAGGTATTCGCATTCCCAATCGATCCTCTCATCGGTGCCCTCTTCAGGCACCGGGACGGGGACCTTCGTGATCACGGTGGTATCGGCCGTGAAGCCATCCGTATAGGCGTTGTTGATCTGCAAGGTGACAATGGCTTTGGTCATCTCTAGTTCTCCTTCTCCGTGTTTCCCGGGCATCCCTCATGAGCGCTGACGCAGGCGTGAATCCCCAGGGCAGTGACTCCACCATCGGCGAAGGCCAGGATTGCGAGACCCTGAGCCAGGCCCACCCGCGCTTCCCTGCTGCCTTTACCTCCGAACTGGGCTACGTCTCCGTGTGAGGCGATCTGTTCAAGTGAGCGCTTCCGTATGGCCTCGAATTCGGCCGGGGACTTGGCCTTGAGGTCCGCAATGCAAAGTGGCAGGAACCCCAGGAGGAATTCCTGCCACATGTAAGGCGTCGACGTCTTCAAATCCGGCACCAGAACCACCCGACCGAATATCGGGTGAGGCTCACGAAGGCTCACGCGGCCACCTGCCCGGCGAGCTGGTGACGGATGTTCCACCGCTCCGCCTGGAACGTCTCGGTAACGTCCTCAACCAGCATTTCGGCGACCCGTGCGGGGTCGGGGTACTCGGCGGCGAGCCTGCCGCATTCCTGGAAGAGCTCTGCCAGCGCCGCCAGGCAGGCCCGGGAGTCCTCAACTCGGGCGACCGCGACCGCCTTTATCTCCACCGTGTCCGCATCCTGCGAATACCGCTTGATCATGCTCAAAGCTCTACTCCTGTCGCTTCCTTGTATGCCGCGCGCACAGCCTTAGGGATGGCCCCACGCGTCCCCACCGTGAATCCGTTCGCGTTGCCCCACTCGCGGCAGAGCCGCATATGGCGATCGTGATGTTCCGCGCGCTGGCGGGACTCCTTGGCCCGCTCCCGCCCCTCTTCCATCAGCTCCCGGGCAGCCGTCTCCTTGGCTTTTCGGGCGTCGTGGGAGGGCTTGTAGATCTGGAAGTAGCGGACTTCCGGGGGCGTTACTTCTGAGGTGCTATTGGCATCACGCAATCCGACCTCGACCATGAACGCGCGCACTTCGTCATCCGTCGGCATTACCGCCTCCGAATCGGCTTCGAGGTGGCGCCCATAGCCGGGTTAGAAACCATCTCGTCAGCGCACGGCTTGCACTGCGGGTATCTGGCAAAAAACGGTTCCCCGAACCGTGCGATTCCGACCCAATGGGTTGCCTCTCGACCGCAGTTGTTAGAGCAACCGCCCTCGTAGTTGTCCGGGTAGGGCATTTGACCGTGCCTCTCGTCTAGTGGCCAACGCGACCACCAGAAGCCCGAGGCCGGCCACCAGGCCGGGGTTCTGGTGGTCACGCAAGCGACTAGGCGCGAACGATCACATCGGCCGACGCCGCCAAGCTCCGGTCCATGTCGGGCCCCCGGTAGTCGGCCACCCGCACCCTCCCGCCGAGCTCCAGCGAGAGGCGGAGATCCGTACCGTGCTCCTCTTCCCACCCACTCAGCAGCTCAGCGGGAAGGTGCTCAAGGTCAGTCGCGGCGGTCTGCGTCGCCCACCCCGTAATCGGGCCGGGGAAGACGCGTCCCCACTCCTTGAGTACGGAGAAGAGGGCCGTGAAGTCGTCCACCAGCGCGACAGCGCGCGCCCTATCCGGCGCCTGAGACTCCGAGTACTCCGGGACATCCGGCATGGTGTGCTCAGCGAGCGTCATGATCCAACGCATTTCAACTTACCTTTCTCGATTAGCTGTCGGCACTCAGGATGTGATGGGCACCATCACCGGCGTAGACGGTCGTGTATCCACCACCCTGTATTTCGTCCACCGCCATACTCCGGGCGATAGCGCCAATGTGCGGACGGATGTCCTCGGGGATGTCCTCCCGTTCGTCAAGCCCTTCCCAAAGCATGTTCGCGACCGCCGAAACCTCGTCGCTCCCGTCGTAGTCACCCATGTAGAGATCCCCGATCGTCTCGTGGATTTCGGCGAGCGAGTAGTCGTTATCCAGGAAATGCTTAACGACAAGAGGCGGCCACTTGGTGATCGCTTCCGCGATCAACTCGATACGCTCGAAGCTGTCCCACTCACCAATGACGATCCCACCGAATTCGTCGTAATCGTGGATAGCCCATTCCTCGGCTATCTCGCCGTATTGCGCGGCTGCGGGAGAGGCAGCAAGCATCTCTTGGACTTCTGCCATGATTTCGTCAGCACTCTGGTCGGCATCAATCCACTTACCGTGGAGTTCTCCCGAGTTGTAGTCCGTGAGGCTGGCAACGTAGATACGTGGCGTAAGCGTGTCCGCCATTGGTTCCTCCTTATATCAGCGGGCCCTGCTGGCTGACAGGCCATGCAAAGGGCCGCCCTGGCGATCAGGGCGGCCCGGAGCAAAGCGGGTCAGTCGAAGTCGCGGAAAGGTTCGGCGTGGCCCCTCAGGACGACAACATGTTTCAGATCGACAGGTGCCGTCGGGCCGTACTCTTCGAGCACCTTTTCGTCCCCGATATCGCTGGCGTCATTCGGATTGTCCGCCCACACCAAGTACACCGGGGCCTCGGGGTCCGGGTAGTTGGGGTCCCACTTCAGCGACTCTAGGCATGCCTCGGTCCAGTCGAATATGACCGTGTAAGGCTTCTGAATCTTCATTGGCTAGGCTCCCTAGGTTTCAGGCCGACAGCACGAACGTCTCGCTGTCATCCTCGCAATCGCCATCGCAAATGTGGTGATCATCTCCGCACTCGTCGTATTCCGTGTGGTCGAGAATGATGTCCTCGGCCAGTGCGTGGTAGCCGAATGCGCGGAACACGCCAGCGTAAGTTTCAGCTTCCGAGCAATCCAAAGTGCGGGTGTAGTCATGAATCAGAGAGGAAGCGAGACCGGAATCCGTCCAGCTCTCCACAAATGCTTCGGCCGCCCGCAACTGCTCGGACGTGATTGCGGTGATAGAGGTCGTCTTGACGTAGCCCCGACGGGCAAGGAATCGACGGACAAGGTTGCGCATGATGGTGCCTTTCATTGGGAGTGGTTACGGGCGAAAGCAATTAGCGAGCGCGGTTGCGATACCGGTTCTTGTAAAGGTTCAGCTCCACGAACACGGACGGGAGACCGTAAGAGGCCGCGTACGCGACAGCTTCCGCGTAGTCGTTAAAGACGCGGTGCCAAGCGGGTCCGATGTGGGCGACGTACATTGCGCCTCCAGAGGCGACAGGGGGGAAGGAAAGGGACTGACAGGCCATGACCGGGGCCGGATTACCGGCCCCGACCAAAGCGCGTCACTCAGGGGCGGGAGAACCACTCACAGGCAGGCTGGAATCCCTTTTCGCAGTTGTCCCGCTGTGCTTCGCTGAAACCGTCGTTGAACTGGGCCACAGCCTCATCCGGGGCATCCTTGAACCACTCACAGGCGGGCTGAAATCCCCTGTCGCAATCCTCAGCCTTGGAATCGGCGAACCCCTCGCCGTAGACGTGCCCTCGGGACACGCCAGGCTTGTTCTCAGGAGTAGTGTCGGACGCGCCGAACAGGTATCCCGAGCCGAACATGCACATCAGAGAGGCGATCGAGAGGGCTCGAATCAGGAACGCATGCTTAGTCATTGTGTTCTCCATTTCGGGAATCAGAGGCCCATAAGGGTGATCAGCTCATCAACGGACTGGGTGGGCTCACCCGAGAACAGGTCGAGCTGCCCGCGCTCCTGCCACTTGCAGATTTCCCGGCGGTAGCGAGCCTGAGCATTCGCGTGCTTGTGGGCATCCTCTTGCGAGAATTCCGCCCTGCTGTACTCCCACCATTCACGGACACGGGTTTCACTGCTCATCTCAGAACCCCCACCGGGTAACCGGACGCCCAAACTGGTGCACCTTTTCCAGCACCTGCCCCCCGTCGTCATCAATTCCGACAACACGACTCACTTCAATTCCTCGCCGATTTTGCAGCTCCCACAGATCGGTACGCACCACAAATCGGTACCAAGACCCATTAATAAAGCGGTCATGCGCCTCGTATCGCTGGCTCGCCTGAATCCCCCACGCGCAAAGCTCGCGCTCGCTAATGGGCATCTTCGTCGGGTAGGGGCGGAACTTGAGGCCTTCCGTGTTGCCTCGGAGAGTGCATTCGGCGCACCAATCCGAACTCATTCCACTGGCGTTGATCAGCTGTATCGTCGCCTTCTCCGGGCACTCCGTGCCCATGCACATTCCCTTGACCCACCGGATCGGCAGCTCAGACATAATTCATTCCCCTATCTGACTAGTAGATGTGCCCGGTGACGTCGTATCCGCCGTCGACCACCTGAATGGAAATCCCGTGCGGGCTAAGTACGCCGCACCGGAAGTCACCCCTTCTCGGGGTCCCTTCCTCCCCGTCCGTCTCGCAGTACCCCGCGCATTCCTTGCGGGCCTTCTCTGCCGTCGCCTCGGCCCTCTCCCAAGTGCGATGCACTCCGAACAGATCACCGACCTCGTTCCACACGCGGAATTCACGCGCCATGATTTCTCCCACCGATAACGCCGATCGACCGACCGGACTTAGCCACCCACGGCCAGCGGGGCCGTGAATGACTAGGCACGCTCGCCCATTGCCCGACCTGCAACTAGATCCCCAGTAGCAAATAAGGGGGCAAAAAAAGAGGCCTAGTGGAGGCCGTCAATGATCCGGTTCATGCACCCGTGGCAGGGCCGTGCGTCGGTGCAGCACTCGACACGCACATTTGAGGAACCGATGGCGTGGTAAGTCCAGCTAGCCGGATGAAAACGCGCGCCCCTCGCAAATCCACGCTGCTGCACCTTGAATTCGGCATGGGTGTCGTCGTTTGCCGGCATTTCCACCGTCCTGAGAACGGTCCCATACCTATTGCGGATCTCCACGGCGTACAGCCGGTATTCCCAGGTGTGGCGATTTCCCCGCACGACACACCCACACGGGGTCTTGATAAGGGTCTCGGACACCATTCCTCCTTTGGTCGGTGTTTGAGGTTCTGCACCCCTCCTACGGGGCACATAGAGAGCCGGTCAGGCTTGACCCTTCCCGGCCCTACAGGGTGGTTTTAGCGCTCCCTGCCGCGCTTTGACTGTGCATCCCGCTCGCTCCCCAGTCCTTTCATTCTGGGATCAATGCATTGGTCGTCGCGTGGTCACTGCACAGTCATGGGTTTTACGTCAGTCGCGTGTCTGCCCCGTTTGCTCGCCCTTTCGGGGTCTTCGCAGCACATAGGATCGTTTCGGCTGACGGTGCCAGACTCCGTGAGCGCCTGCTAAACGCTCTCTGAGCCTGGTCCTAGGGTTCTCTGGCCTGCCAACGCAGTCCCGCACGCATAACGGTCCTCACGGCCTTTCTGTGTAGTGACCTGCCAGTGCATGCGCTGGTGGTTTCACCGGCCTCTATTTGGATACCGGAAGCATGCGGCCCACAATGGCCACTGATAGCCCCTTTGCTGTTGTCAAGGTACTTCGATCCCTTTACGACCCTTGGCGCTGTTTTCCCGTCCTCCCTGTTGTAGCCCGATGGGTGGCTCATAACCACCAGCACCGAACCCGGAAAGCCGTTGCGTGCTAGGTATCGCTCCGGTCCGCTGTGCGCTTGGGAGAGGCGTTTTCACTCTCCGCCGGACCGACTCCCCTACTTGCCTTTCAGCCGGTTTCCCTTGCCCCTTCTGGGGCGGTACTTCCTGGCCGGGCCTTTCGGTGTCGCTCGTTCCGACACCGAGAACGTTAGGCACTTCCCCAGTAGCAAGCAACCCGCAATGCTCATGCCAGAAATGAGGGTACGTAATCACTCAATCACCCACAGTGCCGAAAGGGACCTCTCTATGCATATAGGGGAGAGGCGAAATGCCCTTTAGCATGGATTTCACGAATGTCAATAGCCTAAAACGGACACTTTTGGAGCCGGCTTTTAGTTCAGTGCATGAAACACTACGTAGAGTAGCCATATTCTGTTATCAGTGAGAGCCCATTCCGTGATCTGCTCGTTATGGCCTACACGAGATGTGCAACTTGTGAGCGCTAGTTCTCCCATTGAGCCACACACAATGATCACATTCATGCGCATGACACGGCCAGGCATGAATCAGGCATTACGTATCGAATCGGACATGCAAGCGCTTACCTGATGACCCATCATGTGTGCATCTGATCTCTCGTCAGTGAATCCCCTGTGGTCTAGACCTCTCCAGGCATGTCATCCCCTGACGTGTCGTCACATGTGTGCCCGCGTGAATGAATTGCCTGGTCAGAGCATTGATTCATTCGTGATCGCCTGTGATGTGTACCCGGGGGTAATACATGCATACACGCACACAGGACCCACCGGGGGTGCCTTCCTTCGACGCTGTACGGGTTTTAAAGTTTTCGCCCCAGCACGTTTATTCACTCATCGCAAGTCGCTTGTACCGGCCGATCGGCCCTCGATGGCCACTCACAGTGAGGATGGAGCGAGGTCTTCGGAGGGGGCTTGGCCGGCCTCTCCCGGCCTGGAGGGTTCTCGGGTGACTGGAACGCTCTTCTGGGTCGCTCTGGTGGCCTTCTGTGGCTTCCTGGAGCCTCTGGAGAGCCTTCACGGAGTGTCGGAGGCGTCTTCGGGCCGTCGGAGGCCCTTCCGCGGGCCCGGCCACCTGCTGAATGAATGAATTGGAGGCCTCGGAGACTGCCCAGCGCTTACCACGGCGGCCAGAGAGGCCGCTAACGCCCAACTAACGGACTGTATTTGCGTGTTGACAGCTTGCTCGGCCACTCTGAAGGCCGACCCGAGTCGGGATTCAGGCCTTTCGAGAGGGAAACGACGTGGAGCAGCAGGAACAGGATGATTGGCACCACTCGGCGTGCTTCGCCCCCGAGGGAGACGACTGCCGGTGCGATGACCTGGACTACATGGAGCCGGCCGGGCTGCCCTGCCGGGAAGACGACGAAGACTGAGCCCAGGGGGTGAGGTGCCTCACTCTTTCCTCGGCAACGTCCCATTCCTGGCCTCGTTGACACATACATCTTTATTGCCGGGGGTCCTATATGCCCCGGCAGAAGTGGTCACCAAACGCCAAAAGGCACCCCGCGAAGGGTGCCATCTGGGCACTTCCACTGAGAGGGCCAGGAGCCGGTAGGGTGCCCGTGTGCACCGATGTTTGGGAGGCTCCTCGTCACCCAGATGCAGGTAGCCAGCCCCGGGGACAGACCCCGGGGCTGGCGCTTCTCGACTAGGCTCGGCCCCGGCAGTGATTCGACCCATTGCCGTGTGGCCACAGGAGTGTCACGCCCAGGCCCCCTCAGTCCTCCGAGGGGGCCTCTTGCATTTCCGGCCTGTCAGCCCGTCTCCGCCTCCGGGTGGGTCAGCTTGCCCAGGTACCTCGCCCCGGTTCGGCGGGACAGCCCGAGAGCATCACCCAGGGCGGCCCCGGTGACCTTCTCGCCTCGGGCCTGCAACTCCTTAGCAGCGGCCTGGACCAGCTCCGGGGCCACCGCCGGCCTTCCGCGCTTCCCTCGCCGCGGCCTCCCTGTCTCCATGTCGATCAGGGAGAGCTGTCCGTCCTCCTGGTCCTCGTCGGGCTCGGGGACATCGGGCGCTTCCACCTCAATGGCCGTCTCACGTGGGCCACGGCCCATGTGCAACAGGTGAGCCACGACCAGCCCCGGAATGGCCGAGACAGCGGCGACCAGGACAGCCGAAGAGCGCATGTAGTCCAGCTGGATAAGGTGGGATATGTCCTGCGCCAGGATGGCCAGGATCAGCGCGAGGACAGCACCGACCTGAGCGGAAGTCTTCCCCGGCAGGTCGAAACGCCTGGCCACGTCGGCCATTACGGCCGCGCTGGCCGCGTAGACCGAGACACAAACCGGCATCAGTGCCGCGAAGGCACCGCTCCACCCGGCCACCGTGGCGAGGTGGATTTCGCCCGGGACGGACATGATCAGCGCCGCAGCAAAGGCGGCCGGTGCGCCAAATTTCCTTGTCGCCTTCGCGAACCAGGGCAGGTCAACAGACACGGTGGACATGGGTGTCCCCTCTCAGGCCAGGATCGGAAGTCAGAAGCCGAGGGCAGCGCGAACGCGCGCACGGCCAGCGGACGGGGACACCAGACCCGGGCGGGTCCTGCTGTGACGCCAATCAAGGCTGTCGGCCGGCGCCACGTTGCGCGGGGCCACCCCAGCGCACGGGCCACAGATTCCGGCCTCCTGGCCACGGGGCAGCGGCCCCCGGCACTGGCCGCACTCGGCCAGGGGGACAACCGGCTCGACGGGGGCAGGAACCGGCGGGATCTTGTGCGTGAGACGCCACTCGATCACGTGGGAAGCAGACCGGATCTTGGCAGGCAGGCCGGAAATCAAGGCGTCCCGGATCTCAGCCTCGGTGGCACCACGGGACAGCCACTCGACGGCGAGTGGGGCCAGCTTCAGCATCTCGGGGACACCCAGGCGCAGGCGGCGTTCCACGCGACCAACACCGGTCAGGACAGCCACGGCTTCAGCCGTGGTCTGGTCCTGCTCCTGGTGGCCATCTCCCTGCCCACCCTCGACCTCGGCCGCCGGCGCGGCCTCAGCCTCGTCGACAGGGGTAGGGACGGGAGGGTTCTTTTCCCGGTTCTTTCCCATCGGGTTAGGCCCGAAGCTCCGGCACTCCTGTCCCCCGGCCTGCGGGTCTTCGTTCTTCGGCTCCTCGGTCATCGGGACATCCGACACGGTCACGTGCGTGGACCAGTGGCCCCGGTCGTTCTGCGCCTTGTCGCACCGGACATAGCCGGCGGCCTGGAGCTCCCTCATGGCCCCGGTGACTCGCTGCTGCCCTTCAGGGGCGTCCTCGGTGAGGGACTTGACCGTCTCGGCCGTGTGGTCGGGCTGGCTAAGGAGAAGGCCCAGCAGTCCACGGGCCGTGAGGGACAGGGAGGGGTCCTGAACTATGTAGTTGGGCAGGACGATGAAGGCCCGGTCATGCCGGGTACGCTGAATCTGCACGGAGACGTCCTCTTCGTGTCGGACCCCGGGGCGTTGGCGCGCCGCCGGGGTCAACTGTGCGGGTAGCGGTTATTTGCTACTGGGGAACCGTAACACGATCACTCGGCCTCCGGTCCAGCGCTACACCCACTCGACCTCGGTCCGGATGCGTCCCGCTGGCCTGCGACTCGGCAGCGGGGTGACCTCGTCCGAACGCGACGTAGGCGCCTCCCTGTCGGGTAGGCGCCTGGTTCCAAGGGTGGCGAGCACTTCGGCCCGCTGACTCTCTGTGAGCTGCATGAGTAACGCATGTATCACTGACAGTGGCTCCGTGGTCATGCCACTGCCCATCCACGCAGGTCAGAGGATTTTGCCTGAGTGACTTTTTGCAGGTAGAAGGTGACGAAGAAGATCGCGCCGAAGAACGCGAAGGCCATCAGCACCATCAGCAGGGTGCCGGCCGACAGCGGCACCGAGCGGAACAGGCTGAGCGGGATCAGCGGCTCCTTGGCGACCCGCTGCCAGAACGCGAAGGCGGTCATCAGCAGCACCGCGCCGCCGAGGAAGACCACCGTGGAGACGTCGCCCCAACCCCACTCGGGGGCCTTGATGATGCCGAAGACCAGCGCGAACATCGCCGCCGAGAGCAGCACGATGCCGGGGATGTCGAAGGACTTGGCGACGTTCTCGGACCGCACGTCCCGCAGGATCCACAGGCCGAGGGCCAGCGCGATCAGGCCGACCGGGATGTTGATGTAGAACACCGACTCCCAGTTGACGTGCTCGACCAGCAGGCCGCCGACGATCGGGCCGGCCGCGGTGGAGGCCCCGATGACGCCGCCCCAGATGCCGATCGCCATGTTGAGCTTCTCGGCCGGGAAGGCCCCGCGCAGCAGGCCGAGCGCGGCCGGCTGGAGCAGCGCGCCGAACAGGCCCTGCAGGACGCGGAAGAAGATCACCGTCTGGATGTTCCCGGCGAAGCCGATCGCCGCCGAGGTGGCGGCGAAGCCGACCGCGCCGACCAGGAAGGTGGTCTTGTGGCCGAACCGGTCGCCGATCTTGCCGGCGGTGATCAGGAAGACCGCCAGGGCCAGCAGGTAGCCGCTGGTCACCCACTGGATCTCGGAGGGCGCGGCCTTGAGGTCGGCCTGGATGACCGGGTTGGCGATCGCGACGATCGTGCCGTCCAGGGCGACCATCATCACGCCGACGGCGACGGTGAGCAGGGTCAGCCAGGGGTGCCCCTGGAGGCTCCTCCCGCCCGGTGACGTGCCCGGCGGCGATGCGTCCGCCGTGGCGCTCTTGGTCAGGGACTGGCTCATCTGGGCCCTCCGGGGGGCTGGCTGCGAGCGGACATGGAAGTGGCGCCCCGGCCCACCCGTCCCCACGAGTTGCCCGGCCTGAGGGCGCCACCCAGGGACATTATGTCAGTCACTGACATTCGGCAAACGCTGACTTCTGCGTGCGTCTGCCATTTGTCAGATCGCTACAGTAGCCTCCACAGCACCAGCCCGATCACCGTCCGGAAGGCCCGCGCCATGGCCGCTCAGCCCGCTTCCCCCGCCCCCGTCCAGGAGCCCGGACTGCGCGCCCGGAAGAAGCAGCGCACCCGGGACGCCCTCATCGAGGCGGCCCACCGGCTCTTCCTCGGCCAGGGCTTCGCCCGCACCACCGTCGACGAGATCGCCGCCGCCGTCGACGTCTCGCAGCGCACCTTCTTCCGCTACTTCGCCAACAAGGACGAGGTCGCCCTCGCCGTCCTCGCCGAGGCCGAGGACCACTTCATCGAGCAGCTGCGGGCCCGCCCCGCCGAGGAGACCCCGCTGCAGGCGCTGCGCGCCGCGATCGTCGGCTCCTGGCGCGAGCGCGGCGCCGGCCGGGACACCGGGCCCTGCTCGGTGACGGCCGCGCTGGAGCTGATCCGGATGATCGAGAACACCCCCACCCTGCTCGCCGCCCATCTGCGCCGGGTCACCGAGCAGGAGCGGCTGCTGGTCGGGATCATCGCCGAGCGCGAGGGCGTCGACCCGGCCGAGGACCTGCGCCCCGCCGTGCTCGCGGCGGCCTTCGGCGGCGTGCTGCGCGCCGCGCACCTGTCCTGGAGCGCCGACCAGGAGGACACCGGGCCGGAGGGCATGATCGCGCTGATCAACCGCCACCTGGACCTGCTCGCCCCGGCCCTGACCGGCGACTGGAGAGCCTGACCCTCATACCCGGGTACTACACCGAGGACCGGACCCGAGGGGGACGCCGGCCGCGCCGTACCTCCCTAGGCTGGCCGGATGCCCAAGCCACCCACCGGGCCGGCCCCGGGCGGTCCGGTGCGCACGCTGCTCGCCCCGCTCACCCGCCCCTCCCCCGACCACACCCCGCTGCTCGCCCAGGCCACCCGCCGCTGGGTCCGCCTCCTGCCGTACGTCCTCGCCGCGGCCGCGACCGTCGCACTGCTGCCGACCGGCATCAACGTGCTGGTCAACGACTACGGGGTCTCCACGGGTCTGGCCGCCGCCCTCGCGGTCACCCAGACCGCGCCGCTGCTGCTCGCCGTCACCCGGCCGCTGCCCGCCTGGTGGATGGCCGGCGGCGGCGCCCTGCTGGCCTCGCTGCTGATCCTCTCCACCGGCCGCGGCGCCACCGCCTCCGGGGTCGACGGCCCCTGGCCGTGGCCGCCGCCCGGCATCGTCGGCTACCTCCTGCTGATGCTGCCGCTCGCCCTGCGCGAGTCCCGGCGCACCCTGGTCGCGGTCTGGCTGGTCACCGCCGCGGCGAGCCTGACGCTGTCCGTCGTCGGTCTGGCCGGCGGCTTCGGCGGCGACAACAGCCTGCTCGCCACCGCCCTCGCGGGCGCCGTCCTGGTGGTCGGCGGGGCACTGCGCGAACGCGCCGAGGCCCGCCGGCTGCTCGCCGAGCAGGAACACATCAGCGAGGCCGAACGCGAGCGGCGCACCCTGCTGGAGGAGCGCGCCCGGATCGCCCGCGAGCTGCACGACGTGGTCGCCCACCACATGTCGGTGATCGCCGTGCAGGCGGCCAGCGCGCCCTACCGGATCACCGGCGTCCCGGCCGAGGCGGCCGAGGAGTTCACCGCGATCGCCGGCACCGCGCGCGAGTCGCTGGCCGAGATGCGGCGGCTGCTCGGGGTGCTGCGCAGCGAGGAGTCGGGCGCCGAGAAGGCGCCGCAGCCGGGCATCGGTCAGCTCGCCCAGCTGGTCGACACGGTCCGCCGGGCGGGCGTGTCCGCCGAGCTGACGCTCGCCCCGGAGCTGGCCGGTGACCCGCTGCCGCCGGCCGTCGGCCTCTCCGTCTACCGGATCGTCCAGGAGGCGCTGGCCAACGTGGTCCGGCACGCCCCCGGCGCCGCGACCTGGGTGTCGCTGGCGGTCGCCGACGGATCCCTGCTGGTCACCGTGGTCAACGCGGCCCCGCCGGTGCGCGGCGAGTCGCTGGAGGCCTCGGTCGAGGGCACCGGCCAGGGGCTGGTCGGCATGCGCGAGCGGATCCGGCTGCTGAACGGCCGGCTGGACACCGGGCCGCTGCCGGACGGCGGGTTCAAGGTGGCCGCCGTCCTGCCGCTGGCCGGCCTGACGGATACTCGGTCGGACGACAGCCGGCCGGGCGGCCCCGCGTCCGAGGGAGCCGGACGGGCCGCCGGCCGCACCGCAGACACCCCCGGGGAGAGCACCGTATGACCATCCGCGTGATCATCGTCGACGACCAGGCGATGGTGCGGGCCGGCTTCGCCGCCCTGCTGAACGCGCAGAGCGACATCGACGTGGTGGGGGACGCCGCGGACGGCGCGCAGGGCCTGGAGGTGAGCGGCCGCACCCACCCGGACGTCGTGCTGATGGACGTCCGGATGCCCGTCATGGACGGCCTGGAGGCGGCCCGCCGGCTGCTGGACCCGGCCGTGCCCGGCGCGCACCGCCCCAAGGTGCTGATGCTCACCACCTTCGACGTGGACGACTACGTCTACGACGCGCTGCGGGCCGGCGCCAGCGGCTTCCTGCTCAAGGACGCGCCGCCGGACGACCTGATCGCCGCCGTCCGGGTGGTCGCGGCCGGTGAGGCGCTGCTCGCCCCCTCGGTGACCCGGCGGCTGATCGAGGACTTCGCCCGGACCAGGCCGGCCAAGCGGCGCGACCCCAAACTGCGGCTCAACGGGCTGACCCCGCGCGAGACCGAGGTCCTGGAGCTGATCGCCCGCGGCCTGTCCAACCAGGAGATCGCCGCCCGGCTGGTCCTCGCCGAGCAGACCGTGAAGACCCACATCGGCCGGATCCTGGCCAAGCTCGACCTGCGCGACCGCGCCCAGGCGGTGGTGCTCGCCTACGAGTCCGGCCTGGTGACCCCGGGCCAGTGAGCCGCTCCCCCGGCCCCCGGTGGGGCCCTCCCCCGGGGGCAGGCCCCCTGATACCCGGGTAGCACCCGGCAGTTGGCCCCGCGGAGTGATGTCCGCGGGGCCGTCCCGTTCCTACCGTCCTTCCCGTCGAGCCGAACTGGCCACGGAGGGAACGGACATGACGAGGAACCGGATCGGCCGCGCGGCGGCCGCCGCCGCGCTGGCCCTGGCCGCGGTGCTGGGGGCGGGCGGCTGGGCCGCCGGCGGCGAGCGCGCGGTGACCGGGCCGCCGCCCGGCGCCGCCGCCTGGATCGCCGACACCGCCCTCGGTCTGCCGCTGCCGAACCCCGCCACCGCCGCCCCCGCCGAGGTGGCCGCCTTCTTCGCCGGGCTGGCACCCGCCGCCCGGGAGGACCTGGCCGTCCGCCACCCGCTGGTGGTCGGCAACCTGGACGGCGCGCCCGTCGAGCTGCGCTACCGGGCCAACGCGCGGGCCGTCGCCGAGGAGCGCGAGCGCGCCCTCGCCCGGGCCGTCGACCCGGCGCTCACCGCGCAGGACCACGCCGCCGCCCGGGAGCGCGCCGAGCGCTACCGCACCCTGCTCGACCCGGCCGCGCCCGGCGGCCCCCGCCGGTTCCTCGCCTTCGACCCGCGCGGCCGCGGCCAGGTCGCCGAGGTGTTCGGCGACCTGGCCGGCGCCCGGCGCACCGCCGTCGTCGTCCCCGGCTCCGACATCGACCTGCGCACCTTCGACCGCGCCGGCGACCCGTACGGCACCCCCGTCGGCATGGCCCGGGCGTTGTACGACGCGACCGGCGGGCGCACCGCGGTGATCGCCTGGGCCGGCTACACCACCCCGCTCGGCCTCGGCCCGGACGCCGCCACCGAGACGCTGGCCGCGGCCGGCGCCGAGCGGCTGACCCGGCTGCTCGACGGACTCGCCGTCAGCACCCGGCCCGACACCCCGGCCACGGTCTTCTGCCACAGCTACGGCTCGGTGGTCTGCGGCCTCGCCCGGCCCGGCCCGCGGCAGGCCTCCGGCGTGGTGGTGCTCGGCTCGCCGGGCCTGGGCGTCGACTCGGCCGCCGACCTCGACCCGCGCGTCCCGCTCTGGGCCACCGCCCGCAACGGCTCCGACTGGATCGGCAACGTGCCGCACGTGCGCCTGTTCGGTCTCGGCCACGGCGCCGACCCGACCGACCCGGCCTTCGGCGCCCGCCCGCTGCCGTCCACCGGCTCGCACGGCCACACCGGCTACTTCGCCCCGGGCACCGCCTCGCTGGCGGCCTACGCCGACCTCGCCCTCGGCCGCTGACCCGGCCTCCCCCGCCGAGAACGCCGTACCGCCGTACCCCCGTACCGCCGCACCGCCGAACGGAGACCCCGTCATGACCGCCACCCTGCTCGCCCCGCTGCACCGGGCCGCCCGCCAGGTGGACGCCCGCACCCCCGAGAGCCGTGACCGCGCCCTGGACGGCCTGCGCGCCCTCGCCCTGCTCGCCGTCCCGGTCGGCCACTGGCTGCTCGGCGGCTTCACCCGCTCCGCCGACGGCGCCCTGCACAACGCCAGTCCGCTCTCCTCCCCCGGCCTCGGCTTCTTCGCCCCGCTCAGCTGGGGGCTCCAGTTGCTGGGTGTGTTCTTCCTGGTCGGCGGCCACTCGGCGGTCCGCTCGCTGGAACGCGCCCGGGCCAGGGGCGTCGGCCACGCCGGCTGGCTGCGCGGCCGGGTGGTGCGGCTGCTGCGCCCGGTGCTCGGGGTGGCCGCCGTCTGGGCGCTGCTGATCCCGCTGCTGCCGCACCTCGGCGTCCCCGCCGACACCGTGCGCACCGGCTCGACGCTGGTGGTGCAGCCGCTCTGGTACATCGCGGTCTACCTGGGCCTGACCGCGCTCACCCCGCTCTGCGCGGCCTTCGCCCGCCGGCTGGGCGGCTGGTCGGCGGGTCTGCTGCTCGGCGCGGTCGCCGTCGTCGACCTGCTGCGGTACGGGCCGTGGGCGCCGTCGCTGCCGTCCTGGCTCGGGCTGCTGAACATCCTGCCGGGCTGGCTGTTCGGCTACCAGCTGGGCGTGCTCTGGGCCGGGGGCCGGCTCGGCCGTCCGGCGGCGCGGCTGCTGCTGGCCGGCGGCGGCGCGCTGTTCGCCGTGCTGCTGCTGGTCTTCCACTACCCGGCGTCGATGGTCGGCGTGCCGGGCGCGGAGCGCACCAACTCGCACCCGCCGTCCCTGCTGGTGCTCGCGCTGGCCGCGGTGCAGTGCGGCGCCGCGGTGCTGCTGCGCGATCGGCTCGGCCGGCTGCTGACCCGCCGTCCGCTGCTCTGGCTGCCCGTGGTGGCGGTGAACCTCTCGGCGATGACGATCTTCTGCTGGCACCAGAGCGCGATGCTCGCGGTCGCCGTGCCGGGTGCCGCCGCCTTCGGCGCGGTGCCGGGGCTGACGGTGGCTCCGGACTCGCTCGGCTGGGTCGCGCTGCGGCTGGCGCTGCTGCCGCTGTTCGGCGCCGCGCTGGTCGCGATCGGGTGGTTCACCCGGCGCTTCGACGGCCCGTGGACGGGGTTGTCGCGACCGGCCAAGGCGGTGGCCGGCGCGGGGGCGGCGTTCTTCGCCGCGTACGCGCTGGGCGTCGTCTGACGCACCCGGGCGGGCGATGCAGCGGGCGACGCGGCGCGCGGGGGCGGGCCCGCCGGGCCGCGCCCCCGAAAGCCGACACCGGCCCCCCCCCAACACCCCCCTGCCGGCCCCCCCACGCCGCACACCAAGACAACGCACGACGAACG
>NZ_JBEXJT010000038.1:0-84525 GCF_040609255.1 Kitasatospora sp. NPDC004723
AGGAGGGAGGCGATCTCGGGTTCGGTGTAGGTGCGGAGGTAGGGGTCGTGCGGGGTGAGGGGGAGGTTCACGCGGCGGCGTCCAGCTCGAACCAGGTGACCTTGCCGGTCTTGGTGGGGTGGGCGCCGAAGCGGTGGGTGAGGGCGCGGATGAGGTGGAGTCCGCGCCCGGAGGTCGCGTAGGGGTCGGTGGGCGTGGGGGGTTCGGGGAGGAGGGGGCAGTTGTCGCAGACCGCCACGCGCAAGGTGCTCGGCAGGAGGGAGACCAGGACGCCGGGCGCGGGGGGAGCGGCCGTGCTGCCAGGCGTTGACGAAGAGCTCCTGGAAGGCGAGTTCGGCGTCGGAGATGGTGTCCGGCGGCCAGCCGGCGGTGTGGAGGAGGGCGCGGAGTTCAGCGCGGACGGTGGTGCAGTCGGGCGGGTTGAGGGCACGCATGAGAGACCTCCAGGGGAAGAGGCAAGAAGGGGAGGAAAGCGCCAACGGATGCGTCACCGTGAACGAGGCCAGCCCGGACCTGGCTGCTCTGCGGTGCGAAATGGGCAGCATGCACCTACTGCCCCGGCGAACAGGCGTTACTGACGATCCGTCGGATCATTGTGAGATCGACCATAGCGCAGCTCGCCATAAATTTGTGGCGAGCCGACGGAAGTTCCCCCTAACGTGGCTCGCACCCCGAATGGCCCCGCATGGCGTCCGCGCGGCAGACTGATCCCACGCCCGCAGAGAGGACGTCATGGCCCTTCGATCGAATCCCACCCTCCGTCAGCGTCGACTGGGAGTTGAGCTGCGGAGAATGCGGGAGCAGGCGGGCTTCGGAGGTAGCCAGCTCGCCCGAGCGATTGGCGCCACCCCAGCTCAGATCACGCAGATGGAAGCCGGCCGGACCGGCATCAGCGTCGAGCGCCTGCGCACGATCGCCGCGACGTGCATGTGCGTCAATGAGTCACTGATCGACGCCCTCGCGGAGATCATCACTGAGCGCGGTAGGCCCGGTTGGTGGGAGGAGTACCGAGACGCCCTGGCGACGGACTTCCTGGAGAACGCCGAACTCGAAGGCCACGCGAAGCGGCTCGTGACCTACACCGTGACTTTTGTTCCCGGGCTGCTCCAGACAGACGCCTATGCATCCGCTGTGTTCGGCAACTCCATCCCGCCATTGCCGCGCCACGAGGTCGACCTGCGAACGGCCTTTCGCATGCGGCGACAGCAAGTGGTTCGTTCCGGTGCCGTTCCGTACACCGCATACATCCATGAGGCGGCTCTGAGGATGCGGTTCAGCGGAGCAAAGGTCTTCACCGATCAACTTGACGCACTCGTCGAGAGCTCCGAGAGGTCGGCAACCTCTGTTCGGGTTGTCCCGTTTGCCGTGGACGGCCTGCCAAGCCCCAGCGAGAACTTCACCTATGCCGAAGGGCCGATCCCTGAGCTGGACACCGTACAGATCGACACGGGTCTCGGCTGTCAGATGTTCGATGCCCCGGCTCATGTGGCGAAGTTCCGGGCTGTTCTCGTGCAGATGGAGTCGAACTCCCTCTCCGAGGGGGAGTCCCGCGACCTCATCCAGTCGATCAAGAAGGAAACCGGAAGGCATGGCTAGCCACACCTGGCAGAAGTCCAGCTACTCAGGCGCCAACAACGACTGCATCGAGGTTCGCACAGCAGGTGGGCTGGTCGAACTGCGTGAGTCCGATGACCCTGGCGTCATAGTCCGCCCGCCACTCTTCGCCTTCACTGGCCTTCTCAACTCCATAAAGGCCGGAGAGTTCGACCGCTGGGAGTAGCGCCCATCGGTTCGCAGTCGCGGTGGTTTCCAGTGTTGGGAACGTGAGGGCCATCACCGAGCACGGTCTCCGGATCCCGGCTCGCGAGACCCTGGTCGAAATTCCTGTCGAACTCATCCGAAAGGCCGTCAATGACAACCTCATCCAGGACGCTGGGGGACTGGTTCGCGGCGTTCGAACGGACGGCCTTCCGGCTGGAGACGCTGGACGACTACAGCCAGTCCGGCGGGGTGGACGCCTACCATGCGTTCCTCGCAGGGAGGAGCAGCCGGAGGACTACCGGACCGCCGGCTGGGTCGGGACGGTGGCCGAGGCCACCCGTTCGGGGAAGCGCATGTACCGGGTTCACGTCCTCTCCCGCCCGCTCACCGACTACCTCCGGTTCGAACTCGCGTGGGGGTACCACCGCAACACGGCGGCCGGCGAGGAGTTCTTCATCCTGGACACCACCGACCAGCAGAACCCCGTCCCGCAGGCGCCGGACTTCTGGCTCTTCGACGACGAGACCGTGGCCGCGATGAACTACGACGGCAACGGCAAGTACCTCGGCGCCGACTTCCTCGCCCCCGCACGGCTCGACGAGTTCAAGGCGTATCGCGACACCGCGATGGCGCACTCGATTCCCTTCACGGAATGGTGGGCTCTGCACGGCGCGTGAACGGAACGGTGGTGGGCGACACCGAGCGCCCGGACCAGCGGTGACCCCCTCCGGAGTAGGAAGTCGGCCCGGCCGACTTCCTACTCCGGGGCGGCGGCTTCCAACTCGTCCACGGTGCCGGACATGATCGTGCGGACGTGGGCGGTGATGTGGTCGGTGGGCCAGTTCCACCAGGAGACGGCCAGGAGGCGGGCGATGTCGTCCTCGTCGTAGCGGTGGCGGATGACGCGGGCGGGGTTGCCGCCGGCGACGGCGTAGGCGGGGACGTCGGCGGTGACCACGGAGCCGGTGGCGACGACGGCGCCGTGGCCGATGCGGACACCCGGCATGACCGTCACGCCGTTGCCGAGCCAGACGTCGCTGCCCACCACCGTGTCACCCCGGTTCGGCAGGTCGGTGAGCAGGTCGAAGTGGGCGGCCCACTCCCCGCCCATGATGGGGAACGGGAAGGTCGACGGGCCGTCCGTACGGTGGTTGGCGCCGTTCATGATGAACCGGACGCCCGTTCCCAGGGCGCAGTACCCGCCGATGACCAGCCGCTCCGGGCCGTAGTGGTACAGCACATTGCGGGTCTCGAACGCGGTGGGGTCGTCCGGGTCGTCGTAGTACGTGAACTCCCCGACCTCGATCAGCGGGGACGTCACCAGCGGCCGGAGCAGCACCACGCGGGGCTGCTCCGGCATCGGGTGGAGGGCGGCGGGGTCAGGCATCGGCGCCGCTGTCGGGCTCGAAGCGGATGACGACGGCCTTGGAGGTGGGGGTGTTGCTGATGTCGGCGGTGGAGTCGAGCGGGACCAGGACGTTGGTCTCGGGGTAGTACGCCGCAGCGCCGCCCCGGGCGACCGGGTAGTGGACGACGCGGAAGTGCGGGGCGCGGCGCTCGACGCCGTCCTTCCACTCGCTGACCAGGTCGACGTACTGGCCGTCGGAGAGCCCCAGCTCGATGGCGTCCGCCGGGGCGACCAGGACGACCCGCCGGCCGCCCTTGATGCCGCGGTAGCGGTCGTCCAGGCCGTAGACGGTGGTGTTGTACTGGTCGTGCGAGCGCAGCGTCTGCAACAGCAGGCGGCCCTCGGGGACCTCCGGCGCCGTCAGCGGGTTGACCGTGAAGTTGGCCTTCCCGTTCGCGGTGGGGAAGGTGCGGGAGTCGCGCGGGCCGTGCGGGAGGGTGAAGCCGCCGGGGCGGCGGACCTTGTCGTTGTAGTCCTCGAAGCCGGGCACGACCCGGGCGATCCGGTCGCGCAGGGTGTCGTAGTCGGCGGCGAAGTCCTCCCACGGCACGGTGTCCTGCGGGCCGAGGACGGCGCGGGCGAGCCGGCAGACGATGGCGGTCTCGGAGAGCAGGCCGGGGGCCGGCGGGCGCAGGCCGCCGCGCGAGGAGTGGACCTGGCCCATCGAGTCCTCGACGCTGACGAACTGGGCGCCGCCGGCGGTGACGTCCCGGTCGGTGCGGCCGAGGGTGGGGAGGATCAGGGCGCGGGCGCCGGTGACCACGTGGGAGCGGTTGAGCTTGGTGGAGACGTGCACGGTGAGCCGGCAGCGGCGCATCGCGGCCTCGGTGACCTCGGTGTCCGGGGTGGCGGCGACGAAGTTGCCGCCCATCGCGAAGAAGACGCCGATCCGGCCGTCGCGCATCGCGCGGATGGTGTCGACGGAGTCCAGGCCGTGCTCGCGCGGCGGTTCGAAGGAGAACTCGCGGCCGAGGGCGTCCAGGAAGGCGGTGGTGGGGCGTTCGAAGATGCCCATCGTCCGGTCGCCCTGGACGTTGCTGTGCCCGCGCACCGGGCAGACGCCCGCGCCCGGGCGGCCCACGTTGCCGCGCAGCAGCAGGAAGTTGACGACCTCGCGGATGGTCGGCACGGCGTGCTTGTGCTGGGTGAGGCCCATCGCCCAGCAGACGATGACCTTCTCGGAGGCGAGGACGAGCCGGGCGAGCTCCTCGATGTGCGCCCAGGGCAGGCCGGTGGCGGCGAGCACCTCCTCGCGGGAGGTCGACGCGGCCTCGGCGGCGAACTCCTCGAAGCCGTGGCAGTGCTCCTCGACGAAGGCGTGGTCGACGGCGTCCTGCTCCAGCAGCAGCTGGTTGAGGGCGCGGAACAGGGCGAGGTCGCCGCCGAGCCGGATCTGCAGGAAGAGGTCGGTCAGCTTGGTGCCGTGGCCGACCAGGCCGCGCGCCTGCTGCGGGTTCTTGAAGCGCTCCAGCCCGGCCTCGGGCAGCGGGTTGACGCTGACGATGGTCGCGCCGGCGCGCTTGGCCCGCTCCAGGGCGGAGAGCATCCGGGGGTGGTTGGTGCCCGGGTTCTGGCCCGCCACGATGATCAGATCGGCCTGGTAGAGGTCCTTGAGGCTGACGCTGCCCTTGCCGACACCGAGCGTCTCGGTGAGCGCGGAGCCGGAGGACTCGTGGCACATGTTGGAGCAGTCCGGCAGGTTGTTGGTGCCGAGCCGGCGGGCGAACAGCTGGTAGGCGAACGCGGCCTCGTTGCTGGTCCGGCCGGAGGTGTAGAACGCGGCGCCGTCCGGGGTGTCCAGGGCGCGCAGCTCCTCGGCGATCAGCGCGAAGGCGTCGTCCCAGGAGATCGGCGTGTAGTGGGTGGCGCCCTCGTCGAGGAGCATCGGCCGGGTCAGCCGGCCCTGCTGGCCGAGCCAGTAGCCGGAGCGCTCGGCCAGCTCGGCGACCGGGTGGGCGGCGAAGAACTCGGCGCGGATCCGGCGCTCGGTGGCCTCCTCGGCGACGGCCTTGGCGCCGTTCTCGCAGAACTCGGCGGTGTGGGTCTTCCCGGGCTCCGGCCAGGCGCAGCCGGGGCAGTCGAAGCCGTCGGGCTGGTTGATCTTCCGCAGGGTGCTGAGGGTGCGACGGGCGCCCATCTGCTCGGTGGCCATCCGCAGGGTGTGGCCGACGGCGGGCAGCCCGGCGGCCGCGTGCTGGGGCGCCGACACCTGGGGGGCGTCCTGCGCCGGGTCGCTCTGCGGGGCCTGCTTGGCCATGACTGCGCTCCTCGGCTGTGCGTCGGGCCGCCGTCTCGTCGCGGCGCCTGACTCATCCTCGCACCCGGCGGCCGGGGGCGGCAGGGGCGGGAACGGGGGAGGGCGGCCGGGACGGCGGCGCGGATAGAGTGCAGATGCTTCGACAGGTCCGGGGGTGGCGGGTGATGGTCGGCGACGTGCTCGACGGGCGGTACCAGCTGGTCGAGCGGCTGGGGCAGGGCGGGTTCGGCGTGGTGTGGCGGGCCTTCGACACCCGGATGCGGCGGCCGGTGGCGGTCAAGGTCATCAACCACCACGGCGAGGACCAGCAGAAGGCCGCGCTGCGGTTCGTCCGGGAGGCCTGTGCGGCCGGGAACCTCTCGCACCCGCACATCGTCACCGTGCACGACCTCGGCGAGGGAGAGCTGGCCGGCCGGACGGTGACGTACCTGGTGATGGAGCTGCTCCTCGGCCGCACCCTGACCGCCGTGCTGCGGGACGGACCGGTGGACCCGGTGCGGAGCCTGCGCTGGGGGCGGCAGATCTGCTCCGCGCTGGCGGCCGCGCACGACGCGGGGATGGTGCACCGGGACATCAAGCCCGAGAACATCATGGTCACCGAGGCCGGGGCGGTGAAGGTGCTGGACTTCGGCATCGCCCAGCTGGACATCGGGACGGGCGGGCTGACCACCACCGGCACGGTCATCGGCAGCCCGGCGTACATGGCGCCGGAGCGCTGGACCGGGGGCCGGGTGGACGGCCGGGCGGACCTCTACGCGTTCGGCTGCGTGCTGGTCGAACTCTGCACCGGGGCGCGGCCGTTCAGCGGGGACTCGACGCCGGTGCTGATGTACCAGCACCTCAACGAGCCGCCGCCGGCGCTGGACCCGGCGCCGTTCGGGCTGCCGGCGGAACTCGCGGGGCTGGTCGCGGAGCTGCTGGCGAAGGACCCGGAGCGGCGGCCGGCGGACGCCCGCACGGTGGAGCGGCGGCTGGCGGAGCTGGCGGAGCGGCGGACGGCGGGACGGAGCGGGCCGGAGGGCCGGGCGGAGGACCGTGTGGAGGGCCGGTCGGAGGACGTCCGGGCCGCGCTGCGCGAGCGCCGCAACGCCGCCTTCCGGGCGCCGACGGCCGGCGAGTCCGCCCGCCAGCTCCAGGCGGTGGCCCAGGAGGCCGTGGCCGCGCTCGGCGCCGCCGACCGCGAGACCCTCGTCGCCTGGCGCGACTTCACCTGGTTCCTCAGCCGGGCCGGCGACCTCGACGGCGCGATCCGGCTGCTCTCCACGGTGACCGAGGACATGCGGCTCGCCCTCGGCCAGGGCGACCCGGACACCCTCGCCGCCCGCTACCACCTGGTGTGGTGCATCGGCGAGAGCGGCGAGACGGTCACCGCGCTGCGCCGGCTCGCCCAGCTGCTGCCGGACCTGCACGAGGCCTGGGGCGGCCACGACCCGCGGGTGCTCAGGGCGCGGCACGACCTGGCGGTGTACACGGCCGACCGGGGCGACCTGGACGGCGCGGTGCTCCAGCTGCGCACCCTGCTGCCGGAGCTCGCCCGGGCGCTCGGCGAGCAGCACCCGGCCACCGTCCAGGCCCGGCAGGACCTCGTCGGCTACCGGCTGCGGCCGGCGGCGGCCCCGGCCGGGCGGGCGCGGCCGGGACGGCAGCCGCGGATGCACCCGGGCGAGGCGCTGCTGCTCGTCCGCCGCCTGCTGGCCCGGGACTTCGCCTCGGACCAGGAGGCCAACGCCTGCCTGACCGCGCTGGAGCGCGGCACCGGGATCCAGCGGGTCGGCGATTGGGTGCTCTCCGCGCCGGACCACGTCACGGCCGAGGACCTGGTGGAGGAGATCTACGGCCCGTGACGCGGCGGGGCGCGTCATACCCGGCGCCCTACACCGGCACCGCCGAGCCCTCGCGGGCGAGCGCGCGCAGCAGGGCCCGGACCGCCGCGTCGTTCTGCCGGAAGCCGGGCGAGTCGGTGCGCGGGCGGGCGAAGGCCGCCGCCGCGCGCAGGCTGGTGTGCGGGCCGAGCGCGGTGCGGCGCGGGTGCGCGCCGCCGTCGGCGGCGGGGTCGAGGGCCGGGTCGAGGACGCGGCTGTCCCCGGGGCGGATGGTGAGCAGGCCGGAGCGGTGGGTGTACTCGGGGTCGGCGACGACCTCCTCGGTGATCCGTCCGGTGCGGTGCAGGTCGCGCAGCAGCGCGTCGCGGGTGCGGGCCAGCGCGTGCTTGGGCAGGTACGCCTCGACGAGCGCGGTGGCGGTGACCGTGTGGCCGGGCACGGTGGCGCCGGACGCCCGCCAGGTGCCGGTGGCCTCGTCCCGGTCGACCCGGATGCCCGCGCCGAGGAAGCGGACCACCCCGGCCTCGGAGAGCGCGAGCAGCTGGCGCAGCCGGAAGCCGGGCGGGCCGGAGGCCAGGTAGCTGAAGTAGCCGAAGAACCACTCGTCGATCTCCTCGGCCACCGAGCGCGCGGTGAGCCGGCCGGAGCCGAGCAGCCGGGGCAGCTGGCCGAAGAGCGAGAGCAGGGCGAGGAAGGCGCCGAGGTCGGCGCTGTGGGCGGGGTCGGCGCGGCGGTCGGCGTCCTCGGTGACGTAGCGGCGCAGGTGCCGCTGGAGTTCCTCGGCGGAGCCGAGTTCGAGGCCGGCGAGCGGGAAGTCCAGGCGTTCGAGGTCGAGCCGGTCGGCCGGGTCGGGGACGGCCCGTTCGACCAGGGCGCGCAGCCCGGGGGACGCCCAGGGGTGGGCGTCGTAGCCGGCCAGGAACTCGGCCCAGGGCAGGGCGGTGCGCTCCGGGTGGGCGTGGAACAGTTCGTGGTAGTGGCCGAAGCCGATGTCCTTGGCCATCAGCGGCCAGGCGTCGCGCCGCAGTTCGAGCGGGCCGGGCCGGTCGAGCAGGGCGTCGACGGCGGCGGCGTCGAAGTAGCGGGGGAGTGGTGCGGGCGGTCCCTGCAGGCGGTAGTCGGTCTTGGAGTGGTAGGGGACGCCGCGCCGGGAGCCGACGTGCAGGACGGGTTCGCGGCCGGAGGGGCGGTAGACCAGGCCGTCGGCGCCGTCCGGATCGAAGCGGCCGCCGCGGCCCTCGGTGAGCAGGGAGACGAGGTCGACGAAGGCGAGGCCGAAGCCGCGCAGCACGGTGTGCTCGCCGGGGGCGATCCGGTCGAGGTCGCCGGCCGCGTCGGCGGAGTAGGCGGGCGGCAGGTGGAAGCGGCCGTGCCGGGTGGCGAAGGCGGTGTCGGCGGCGTAGCGGGGGTCGGGGGCGGAGTCGAGGTGGCCGAGGGTGAGCACGACGTGGTCGGCGGTGAGCACCCGGTCGGTGAGGTGGACGTGCTGCGGCCCGTCGGCCGGGCCCTCGACGCGGTGCGCGGTGTCCCGGTGGACGGTGACCGTGACGTGCGGCGGCAGGTCGGCGACGGCGCGCCGGAACACCCAGTCCAGGTAGGCGCTCTGGGCCCGGCGGGTGGGGAAGTCGGTGGGCGCGAGGGTGCGCAGCTCGGCCCGCACGGCCGGGTCGGTGATCTCCCGGTGGGGGGCGAAGGCCCGGGGGTCGGAGGCCCATTCGGCGAGCGAGGGGCCGGGGCGGACCGGCCCGTCGATGGTGGAGCGCTCGTCGGTGAACATCGTGACGTCCTCGGCCATCGAGTTCATCCGCAGCAGCGGGGACTGCTCGTGGCGCCAGATCCGGCCCCCGCCGGGCGGGTGCGGGTCGACCAGGTGGATGTGCAACGGGCGGTCGGCGGGCAGCAGTTCGGGCGCGTTGGCGGCGATCCGCTCCAGGACGCCGGTGCCGCGCGGCCCGGCGCCGACGATGACCAGGACGGCGCTCATCGGCCGGCCTCCCCGGGCAGGTCGGCCGAGGCGGCGGCGCGCAGCCGGCGGTACCCGGCGCGGGCCTTCTGCAGCGGGGTGGGCGGCAGCCCCTCGCGGGTGGCGCCCTTCGCGTAGTGCCGTTCGACGTAGTACTGGCCGATCGACAGCACCGTGGTGATCACGATGTACCAGATGGTGGCGACCATCAGCATCGGGATGACCTGGTAGGACTGCAGGTAGACCAGCTGGACCGAGTAGAGCAGGTCCGAGACGGCCAGCACGCTGATGATGCTGGTCCCCTTGAGCGCGCTGATCAGCATGTTGCCGGCGGTCGGCACGATCGAGCGCATCGCCTGCGGCACGACGATCCGGCGCAGCACCCGCCACCGGCCGAGGCCGAGCGCGGAGGCGGCCTCCAGCTGGCCCCGGTCGACCGCGAGGATGCCGCCGCGCACCACCTCGGCGGCGTACGCGGCCTCCAGCAGGGTCAGGCCGACGACGGCCGTGAGCGTCGGGCCGAACAGGTTGACGGTGCGGACGGTGAGGAACTCCGGCCCGAACGGGATGCCGAGGCCGAGCGTCGGGTAGAGGGCGCCGATGTTGAAGAAGAGCAGCAGCTGCACCAGGGCGGGGGTGGAGCGGAAGATCCAGATGTAGACCCAGCTGAGCGTGCGCAGCACCGGGTTGCCGGACAGCCGCATGGTGGCGAGGACGGTGCCGAGCAGGAAGCCGAGGCCGAGGGTGACGGCGGTCAGCCAGAGGGTCAGGGTGAGGCCGTTCATGACCGAGGCGGCGGTGAACCAGTCGGCCACCACGTCCCACTGGAACGCGCGGTTGCGGGCGAGTGAGTTGACGACCATCACGAAGAGCAGCAGGGCGACGGCGGCGGCGACCCACTGGCCGGGGCGGCGGCGGGGGACGATCCGGGCGGTGGCGGCCGCGCCGTCGAGGACGGTCGCGGGCGGCGGGGCGGTGGGCTCGGTGAGGGCGCGGGCGGGCAGGACGTCCGACGGGGCGGCCATGTTCAGGCTCCAGGCGGGAGGGCGGAGACGCGCGCGGGCGCGCGGGCGGGGTACGGCGTGGTCACGTACGGCCGTTGCGGCCGGCCCGCGTCCCTCAACACGGCCGGCGATGCGTTGCACTCCGCTTGGATCGTACGCGTGAGCGAGAGGCGGGTGTCAAGGGTGGGAGACCCGCTCCGGGGCGGGGCCGGGGATGCTTCGCGGGGCGACAGGAGATCGCAACAGAGCGGTAATGGTGGATGGTTGACGCCGTGCGCGGTTCGCTGCTCAACTTGAGGCCATGTACGCCGAGCAGCCACTGGTCACCCGCGACCACATCGACTTCGGTCGGGTGTGGTCCGCGGCGTGTCGCGGCTGACCCGGCAGCGGGCCGTTCGTCCGGCCTGTTCCTCCCTCGCAGGGACCTCCCTCGGTGCCCCGTCCCGGGCCGGGAGAGCCGTCGTTTCCTGACGGTTCGTCAATCGCGCGCTGCCGCCGCCCCCTTCTCCTCCTCACCGCGTTGCGCTCCGGCTGTACCCCGTTCTGCGCGCGGGCCGTCACGTGCCCGCCGCCCTCACCGCACCACGGCCCGCCATGCCGCCGGGCCCCGATCCGGTCTGCCCACCCGCAGCCCACCGGACTGCGCACGACCCGAAAGGTTCCGCCACCATGCCCGTCGAATTCCTCGGCATCGCCGCCACCGCCGACGGTACCGAGACCACCGCTCGCACCACGGCCGCGTTCGACCGCGACTACACCCTGCGGCTGGCCCGTGCCCACGAGGACAACGGCTGGGACCGGGTGCTGTTCGCCTACGGCTCCGGCGCCCCCGACCCGGCCCCCGCCGCCGCGTTCCTCGCCTCCCGCCTCGACACGCTGCAGATCCTGCTCGCCCACCGCCCGAACGTCTCGTACCCGACCTTCGCCGCCAAGACCTTCGCCACCCTGGACCACATCAGCGAGGGCCGGCTCACCGTCCACTTCATCACCGGCGGCAACGACCACGAGCAGCAGCGCGAGGGCGACTTCCTCACCAAGGACGAGCGGTACGAGCGGACCCGGGAGTACATCGGGATCGTCAAGAAGGCCTGGACCAGCCGCGAGCCCTTCGACCACGAGGGCGTCCACTACCGCTTCAAGGACTTCGTCGCCGACGTCTTCCCGGTGCAGCAGCCGCGGCCGGGCGTCTCCTTCGGCGGCTCCTCGGCGGCGGCGTACGCGGCCGGCGGCGCCGAGGCGGACGTCTACGGCCTGTGGGGCGAGCCGCTGGCGCGCACCGCCGAGCAGATCGAGCGGGTGAAGGAGGCGGCGCGGGCCGCCGGGCGCGAGGACGCGCCGCGGATCCAGGTGGCGTTCCGGCCGATCATCGCCCCGACCGAGGAACTGGCCTGGGAGAAGGCGCACCGGACGGTGGACGCGATCCGGGCCCGCCGGGAGGGCGGCGAGCTGATCCGCCGGGGACGCCCGGCCGGGGAGGCCCCCGAGAACGCCGGCTCGCAGCGGCTGCTGGAGATCGCCGAGGCGGGCGAGCGCTACGACCGCGCGCTGTGGACGCCGACCGCCGCGGCCACCGGCGGCGCGGGCAACTCCAACGCGCTGGTCGGCACCCCGGAGACGGTCGCCCAGGCCCTGCTCGACTACTACGACCTGGGCGTGGACATCCTCTCCGCCCGCGGCTACCACCTGGTGGACGACGCGATCGACTTCGGCCGGTACGTGATCCCGATCGTGCGCGAGGAGGTCGCCAAGCGGGACGCGGCCAAGGCGGCGGCCGCCGAGGCCGACCGCGCCGAGCAGAGCGAGCGCGACCGGCACCAGCTGATCGCGGCCCAGGCGTGACGGCCCTGCCCGGCGGCCCGGCCCTCGACGTCGAGGTGCGCCGGGTGCGCATCGACGACCCGCTCGCCGAGCCGCTGGTGCGCGAGCTGACCGAGGAGTACGTCCGCCGCTACGGCCCCGGGGCGTACGAGGAGATGACCCGCTACCCGACGGAGGAGTGGGCCGAGCCGCACGGCGTCCTGCTGCTCCTGCTGGAGGGCGGCGAGCCGGTGGCCGGCGGCGCCTACCGGCGGTACGACCCGCGCACGGCCGAGCTGAAGCGGATGTGGACGCACTCGGCGCACCGCCGCCGGGGCCTGGCCACCCGGGTGCTGGCCGAACTGGAGCGGGCCGCCGCCGCGGTCGGCTACCAGCGGCTCTACCTCACCACCGGCCCGCTCCAGCCCGAGGCCCGGGGGCTCTACCTGGCCAACGGCTACACCCCGCTGTTCGACGTCGCCGCCGACCCGCTGACGATCGGCCCGCTGCCGTTCGAGAAGCACCTGCGCTGACCCGGCCCGCCACGGCCCACCCCGCACACCCCGCACACCCCGCACACCCCGCACACCCCGAAAGGCACCCGTACCCGTGAGAACCACCACCGTCCGCCGCCGCCTGCTCGCGACCGCCGCCCTGCTCCCGGTCCTGGCGCTGGCCGCGTGCGGCTCGGACCCGAAGCCGGCGGCGGCGGGCGCCGGGCAGCCGGCCGTCTCCGCCGCCGCGGAGGACGTCGTCTCCGGCCTGAAGAAGTCGGACACCGCCGCCGCGCTGCTGCCCGCCGACATCCGGGCCGCCGGGACGGTGAAGTTCGGGTCCTCGATCGGCGCCCCGCCGTCCTCCTTCTACGCCGACCAGGCGAGCAAGAAGGCCGCCGGCCTGGACGTCGACTTCGCCGACGCGGTGGCCAAGCTGCTCGGCCTGAGTGTGCAGCGCGAGGACGCGGCGTTCGAGACCATCCTGCCCGCGCTCGGCAGCGGCAAGTACGACGTCGGCACCGGCAACTTCGGCGTCACCACGGCCCGGCTGAAGACGATCGACTTCGTCACCTACATCGACGACGGCCAGGGCTTCGCGGTCAAGAAGGACAACACCTCGATCCAGCCGGTCACCGACCTCGTCCAGCTCTGCGGGCTGACCGTCGGCACCAGCGCCGGCACCACCTTCGAGACCACGCTCAACGCGAAGAAGAACGTCTGCACGGACGCCGGCAAGCAGCCCTACGAGGTCAAGGCGTTCAGCGACAACGGCGCCCTCCTGACCAGCCTCCAGCAGGGCCGGGTGGACATCGAGATGTCCACCATCAACGGCCTGCGCTACCAGGCCTCCCAGGAGGCCTCGGGCACCCGGTTCCTCGGCGAGTTCCACCGCCTCGACGTCGGCTTCGCGTTCAAGAAGGGCTCCCCGCTCACCGCCGCGTTCCAGGCGGCCGTCAACGAGCTGATCAAGGACGGGACGTACGAGCGGATCCTCAAGAAGTGGGGGGTGACGGACTCGGCCGTCAAGGAATCGCTGATCAGCCCGCCCGAGCACGCGTGACCCCCTGTCCAGGGCCCGTTGGGAGGAGTCCCCCCATGAGTACCACCACCACCGAACCGCTCGCGAAACCCGGCGGCAGACCCGGAGCCGGCAAGGCCGCCGGCGCCGGTGCGACCGCCCCGCTCGACCTCGCCGAGCTGACCGGGCTGACCACCGTCCGCGCCCGGCACCCCTGGCGCTGGGCGGCCGGCGTCGCCACCCTCGTCGTGCTGGCCCAGTTCGCCCACGGCCTGGCCACCAACCCCGCCTGGGACTGGGCGACCTTCCGGCTGTTCTTCTCCGCCGAGACCATCCTGCAGGCGGTCGGCCGGACCGTGGAGCTCACCGCCTACGGCACCGTGCTGGGCTTCCTGCTGGGTGCCGTCGTCGCCGCGATGCGGCTCTCCCGCAGCGTAGTTCTCCAGTCCGTCGCCTGGGCCTACGTCTGGGTGTTCCGCTCGATCCCGCTGATCGTCCAGCTGGTCTTCTGGTTCAACCTCTCCTACCTCTACAAGCGGTTCGGCTTCGGCATCCCGTTCGGCCCGACCTTCGGGGACTTCGAGACGGTCGGCGTGCTGGGCGCGCTCGGCGCGGCGGTGCTCGGCCTCGGGCTGCACCAGGCCGCGTTCGCCGCCGAGATCATCCGCGGCGGCGTGATCGCCGTCGACCCCGGCCAGCGCGAGGCCGCCGCCGCGCTCGGCGTGCCGCGGCTGCGGCAGGCCTGGCGGATCGTCCTGCCGCAGGCCATGCGCGGCATCCTGCCGGCCGCCGCCAACGAGGTGATCTCGCTGTTCAAGGGCACCTCGGTGGTCTACGTGATGGCCATCGGCGAGCTCTTCTACCAGGTGCAGGTGGTGTACGGCCGCACCGGCCGGGTGGTGCCGATGCTGATGGTCGCCACCGTCTGGTACGTGCTGCTCACCACCGTGCTGTCGATCGGCCAGTACTACGTCGAGCGCTACTTCGCCCGCGGCGCCGACCGAACCCCGCCGCCCACCCCGCTCCAGCGGGCCCGGGCGTTCGTCCGGGGCCTGCGCGCCCGCACCGCCACCGCCCCCGCCACCGGAGGACGCTCGTGACCACCGTCGCCAAGGACCCCGCCGCCGAAGAGGCCGAGCCGGCGGCGCCGCCCATGGTCCAGGTCCGCGGCCTGTGGAAGAGCTTCGGCCCGAACGCGGTGCTGCGCGGCGTCGACCTCGACGTGCCGGCCGGCTCGGTGACCGTGGTGCTGGGGCCGTCCGGCTCCGGCAAGTCCACCCTGCTGCGCTCGATCAACCACCTGGAGAAGGTGGACCGCGGCTTCGTGGCGATCGACGGCGAGCTGATCGGCTACCGGCGTTCCGGGGACAAGCTGCACGAGCTCAAGGAGCGCGAGGTGCTGCGGCAGCGGACCGGCATCGGCTTCGTCTTCCAGAACTTCAACCTCTTCCCGCACCTGACCGTGCTGGAGAACCTCACCGAGGCGCCGGTCAGCGCCCTCGGCCGGCCGAAGGCCGAGGCCCGGGCCCGCGCGCTGGAGCTGCTCGAACGGGTCGGCCTGGCCGAGAAGGCGGCGGCCTACCCGCGCCAGCTCTCCGGCGGCCAGCAGCAGCGGGTGGCGATCGCCCGGGCGCTGGCGCTGGACCCGAAGGTGCTGCTGTTCGACGAGCCGACCTCGGCGCTGGACCCGGAGCTGGTCGGCGAGGTGCTGGACGTCGTCAAGGACCTCGCCCGCAGCGGCACCACGATGATCGTGGTGACCCATGAGATCGGCTTCGCCCGCGAGGTCGCCGACACCGTGGTCTTCATGGACGGCGGCGTCGTGGTCGAGCAGGGCCCGCCGCAGGCGGTCCTCGACGAGCCGCGGCACGACCGGACCAAGGCCTTCCTGGCCAAGGTCCTCTGACCCACCGAACCCCCCTCACCGGCAGGAGCCCCGCCATGTCCCTACCCCGTCGCGCCCTCGTGACCGCCGCCGCCGCGCTCGCCGCCGCCCTCACCCTGGCCGCCTGCGGCAGTTCCTCGGACGCGTCGGCCGACCTCGCCGCCCCGGCCCAGGGCAGCACCGCGCCGAACGGCACCACGGTGAACCTGACGGCGAAGCAGAACCGGGTGACCACGCCCAAGGTCGACGCCCTCGCGGCGCTGGTCCCGGAGGAGATCAGAAAGCGCGGAAAACTGACCGTGGCCGACTCGCTCGGCACCACGCCGCCGCTGGACTTCTACGCCGACGACGACAAGACGGTCATCGGCGTCGACCCGGACATCGCCTCGCTGATCGGCAATGTGCTCGGGCTCGACATCGAGTTCAACCCGGTCTCCTGGGAGAACATCTTCGTCGGCCTGGACAGCGGCAAGTACGACGTCGGCGTTTCCAACATCACCGTCACCGAGGCCCGCAAGGAGAAGTACGACTTCGCCACCTACCGCCTGGACATCCTCGGCTTCGAGGCGAAGAAGGGCAGCGGCTGGAAGGTCGCCGGCCCCAAGGACATCGCCGGGCGGACCGTCGCCGTCAGCTCCGGCACCAACCAGGAGAAGCTGCTCGTCGCCTGGAACGAGGAGAACGTGCGCAACGGCCTCAAGCCGGCCGACATCAAGTACTTCCAGAACGCCTCGGACTACTACCTGGCACTCGCCTCCGGCCGGATCGACCTGTACGTCGGCCCCAACCCGATGGCGGCCTTCCACGCCGTGCAGAGCGGTGACACCGAGGTGATCGGCACCTACTCGGGCGGCGGCGCCGACGTGCTCGGCAAGATCGGGGCCACCACCAAGAAGGACAACGGCCTGGTCAAGGCGTTGAACGGGGCGCTCAACGAGGTGATCAAGAACGGTACCTACGCCCAGGTGCTGAAGCGCTGGGGCCTGGACGCCGAGGCCGTGCCGACCTCCGAGATCAACCCGGTCGGCCTCCCGAAGACGTAGTCCCGGCCGCGGCCCCGGGGCCGGTCCCGGTCCGGGCCCGGGGTGGTTCACCCGAACACCGTCGGCCGCCGCTACCCTGACCCGGTCAGGTTGAACGGGGCTCGGTTCCGGCGGACTTGTGGGGGAAGGCATGAAGGCGGGCGATGTCGTGGGCGGCCGCTACCGGCTGGAGCGCGAGCTCGGCCACGGCGGGTTCGGTGTGGTCTGGGCCGCCCACGACGAGACCATCGGGCGGGCGGTCGCGGTCAAGGTGCTCTCCGAGGAGAAGGCCGGCGACGAGGAGGCGGTCGGCCGGTTCATCCGCGAGGCCAGGACCGTCGGCGGCCTCTCCCATCCGCATATCGTCATCCTGTACGACTACGGACGGGTGCAGGACGGCGCGCGCTCGACCCACTACCTGGTGATGGAACTGGTCCGGGGCCGGCCGCTCTCCGCGCTGCTGGCCGGCGGGGCCCGGCCGGAGTCCTCGGCCGCCCTGCGCTGGGTGCGGCAGGTCTGCAAGGCACTGGACTCCGCGCACCGCAGCGGCGTGGTGCACCGGGACATCAAGCCCGAGAACATCATGATCACCGACACCGGTGAGGCCAAGGTGCTGGACTTCGGCATCGCCCGCCTGCTCACCCAGCAGGGCGGCGGGCTCACCTCCACCGGCGTGGTCATCGGCACCCCGGCGTACCTGGCCCCCGAGTGCTGGTCCGGCGAGGACATCGACGGCCGGGCCGACCTGTACGCGCTCGGCGTGCTGCTCTACCAGCTGTGCACCGGCCGTCGCCCGTTCAGCGCGAATACGCCGGTGACCATGATGTACAAGCACCTCAACGAACAGCCGCCGGCCCCCGGTACGCCCGACCCGGCGCTGGACCGGCTGATCCTCCAACTGCTCGCCAAGGACCCGGCGGACCGGCCCGCCGACGCCGCCGCGGTCCGCCGCCGGCTGCGCGACGTCAAGTTCGGCACCGACCCGGACGCGCTGCGGCAGAAGGCCGACGACGCCTGGCGGCGCGGCGCGGCCGGCTCGCCCGAGCGGGCCGTCGAGCAGCTGATCGCGCTGATACCGCAGTTCGCCCGGGCCTTCGGGCCGGGTGACCCGCGGACCCTGCGGACCTGCCACGACCTGGCGCTGTGGCTGGCCCGCTCCGGGCGGCCGCGGGCGGCCGTCGCGCTGCTGCGCGAGCTGCTGCCGGTGCTGGACGGCCACCCGCGGGCCCGTGAGGACGTCGGGCGCGACCTGGAGCGCTGGGAGCGGGAGGGCGCCGCCGCCGCGCCGGAGCAGGACCGGCCGCTAGTGCTCGCCCAGCTGCTCGACGGCCCGGCGCAGAGCGGCTGAGCCGCCCTCGGCGATCGGCTCGCCGTGCCCGAACACGACGGTCCCGGCGTCCAGCGCCGCCAGCCGGCGGAAGGACTCCAGCGCCGCCGCCGGATCGGTGTTGAAGACCCCGGGCGTGGTCCGGTGCGCGACGTTGGCCGCGAGGTCCCCGGTGAACAGCACGCCCGGCTCCGGCAGGTGCAGGGCGATCGACCCGTCGGTGTGGCCGGGCACGTGCACCACCACGGCGCCGCCGCCGAAGCCCAGCACCTCGCCGTCCGCCACCTCGCGGTCCACCCGGCACGGCGGGGCGGGCGGCAGCGCCGGCAGCGCGTCCCACAGCTCCTGCTCGAAGGGGCTCAGCGCGAACGGCTTCGGCTCCTGCTCGCCGCGGACCACCGGGGCCTCCAGCCGGTGGGCGACCACCTCGGCGCCCAGCCGCCGGGCGAGCTCGGCGGCCGAGCCGGTGTGGTCCTCGTGGTAGTGGGTGAGCACGATGGCGCGCAGCGCGGCCGGCTCGGCGCCGACGGCACGGATCGCCTCCTCGACGGCGTCGGCCTGCCCGGCGATGCCGGTGTCGACCAGGGTGAGCGTGCCGTCCTCGTCGCGCCAGAGGTAGGCGGTGCCGAACTCCAGGGTGATGGCGGTCAGTTCGGGGCGTATACGGGTGATCTCCATGAGCGGATCCTGTACCGGGCGGCGCCGGTTCACGCCCCTGTTCGCCCCGGGCGTGACGGCCCCGGGGGGACGGCGCGGGCCGGCCTGGCCCGCCGCGGCGGGCCGTTGATATACCTCGCAGGCAGCAGCCGGGCGCGGGCCCTCACCGCCCCGGCGATCGACGAATCAGGAGGTGGGGATCGGATGAAGCTCCTCCGTGTCGGCCCGCCGGGCGCCGAGCGCCCGGTCGCGCTGGCCCAGGACGGCACCGCGTACGACCTCTCCGGGGTGACCGCGGACATCACCGGCGGCTTCCTCGCCGGGCTGGACGGCTCCGGCCTGGCCGAGCTGGCCGCCCGGGTGGCGGCCGGGCGGCTGCCGGTGGCCGACCTCGCCGGGCAGCGGATCGGCCCGCCGGTGGCCCGGCCCGGCAAGGTGGTCGGCATCGGCCTCAACTACCGGGACCACGCGGCCGAGGCGGGCGCGGCGATCCCGGACGAGCCGGTGATCTTCCTCAAGCCGAGTTCGACGGTGGTCGGCCCGTACGACGAGGTGCTGGTGCCGCGCGGCGGCGAGAAGACCGACTACGAGGCCGAACTGGCCGTGGTGATCGGCCGCACCGCCCGCTACCTGGAGGACCACGCGGCGGCGGCCGGGGTGATCGCCGGCTACACCATCGCCAACGACGTCACCGAGCGCGCCTTCCAGTTCGAGCGCGGCGGCCAGTGGGACAAGGGCAAGTCGGCGGAGACCTTCACCCCGCTCGGGCCCTGGCTGGTCACCGCGGAGGAGGTGGCGGACCCGCAGCGGCTGCCGCTGCGGCTGTGGGTGAACGGGGAGCAGCGCCAGGACGGCTCCACCGAGCGGATGGTCTTCCCGGTGCTGGAGCTGGTCCGCTATACGAGCCACTTCATGGTGCTGGAACCGGGCGACGTGATCATCACCGGCACCCCGGCCGGGGTCACCCTCGGCCGCCCGGGCACGCCCTACCTCGCGCCCGGCGACGTCGTCGAGATCGAGATCGACGGCCTCGGCCGTCAGCGCCAGGTCCTCGGCAAGGCGTAGGGCGGGCCGCGGTCCCGGCCCTCCGCGCGGGGGCCGGGGGCCGCGGCGACCGGACCGCGCTACCCGCCGGAGGCTCCCAGCACCGCCCGCAGCCGCGCCGTCCGCGGCGAGTCCGGGCCCTCCAGCAGGAGCAGCACGGCCAGCACCTCGGCGGTCTGCGGGTCGTGCAGCGCCGTCGCCGCCGCCATCGCCACGAACTGGTCCACCAGCCACTCGCGCAGCTCGTCCACCGGCAGCGCCCGGCCCTCGTCGAGCCAGCTGAGCGAGGCCCCCTCGACCACCGCGATCCACGAGCGCACCAGCAGCGTCAGCCGCGGCCCGGCCTGCCGCACCCCGAGGTGGCGCAGCGTCCGCCGCAGGGCCGCCCGCCGGACGTCGTCCACGATCGCCGAGGTGCGGGCCGTCTCCACCACCGAGCCGCCGCGCAGCAGCGCCGAGTAGCCGGCGTCGTGCTCCGCGACGAAGGAGAAGTAGCGCTCCAGGACGGCGGACAGCTGCTGGGTCGGGGTCCCGGCCGGCGGCACCGTGAAGCGGTCGGTGAGCTCCTCGGCGGCGCTGCGCAGCGCCGCCTCGTACAGCTGCTGTTTACCGCCCGCGAAGTAGCGGTAGACCAGCGGCCGGGAGGCTCCGGCGGCCTCCGCCACGTCGTCCAGCCCGACGTCCTCGGGCGGCCGGTGGGCGAACAGCTCCAGTGCCACCGCGATCAGCTGCTCGCGCCGCTGCTGCACCGGCAGGCGCCGGTATCCGGCGCGCCGCGGCCGGGCGGCCGGTTCGGGGTCCGGCGGGACGGGCGCTGAGCTGGCTTCCATGGCGGTCAGCGTAACGGCCCCGGGCCGGATGGGAGGCGGGTCTGCACCGATCTTCCGAACGGGCGTTTGTGCCGCCCCGCGGCCCGCCCGGGGCCCGCTCCGGGAGGCGGCCCGCCGGGCGCCGTCCGAGGATGGGACACACCACGCCACCGCACCGAGGAGGCCCGCCGGATGGCCCGGACGCTGGAACGGCCGCCCCGCGCGCGCCGGCTGCGCGGGGCCTCGCGCGCGCTCCTGGCGTGGGTCCGCTCGGCGCCCGGCACGTATCTGTGGCTGCTCCTGCTGGCGGCCACCAGCTTCGTCGTGGCGCGGATGGACCAGCGCACCCTGGACTGGTTCCTGGCCGCCCGCTCGACCAACCTGGAGCACCTGCGCTCGCGCCCGGTGCACGCCCTGGTCGCCAGCGCGCTGTGGACCGAGACGTCGAGCTGGCCGCTCTACGCCGTCCTGTTCACCCTGTTCCACGCCAACGCCGAGCGCTGGCTGGGTACCGCGCGCTGGTTCACGGTGGCCGCGACCTCGCACGTGCTGGCGACCCTGGTGAGCGAGGGAGTGGTGGCCTGGGGGATCGTCCAGGGCACCCTGCGGCGGAGCATGGCCGAGACGGTGGACGTCGGCGTCTCCTACGCGCTGGCCGGGGTGGTGGCGGTGCTCACCTACCGGTTCGCCGGCGGCTGGCGGTGGCTGTACGGCGGCGCGGTGGTGGTCTTCTACCTGGTGCCGCTGGTGGCCTCGCACACCTTCACGGACCTCGGGCACTTCACCGCCGCGCTGATCGGCCTCGCCTTCTTCCCCTTCGCGCACGGACGGCCCCTCTGGGACCCGGGCCGGGTGCTGCGGCGCGGGTGGCCGCGCCGCCCGCTCGGCTGACCCGGCCGGCCCCCGCGCGAATTGGCCGGCCCATGCCAGGGAGAAGGGGCTTGCAAACGGCGCGGGTCACGAAATGATGTCCGGATGGTTGAACTGATCAGCTCCGACGGCACCACACCCCGCAGTGTCGCCGACGCCTATGTGCGGGACCTCGCCGAGCTCGACCCGCTGACCGCGGTGTACCTGGGCCTGAACCCCGAGGACGACCGTCTTCCCGACCTCTCGCCGGCCGGCGCCGAGGCGATCGCGGACCTCGGCCGCGCCACCCTGGCCCGGCTCGACGAGGCCGAGGCGGCGCTCGACGCGGCCGAGGCGGCCGGTTCCCCCCGGGACGAGGCCGAGCGTCGCTGCGCCCGCCTGCTGCGCGAGCGGCTCGACGCCGAACTCGCCGTCCACGACGCCGGCGAGCGCTACCGGGCCGTCCAGAACCTGGGCTCCCCGGTACACCTGGTCCGCGACGTCTTCACCCTGATGCCCACCGACACCGAGGAGCAGTGGCGGATCCTCGGCCGCCGCCTGGCCCGGGTGCCCCAGGCGCTCACCGAGTACCGCGCCACCCTCACCGAGGGCATCGAGCGCGGCCTGCTCTCCGGACCCCGCCAGGTCACCACGGTGACCGGCCAGCTCGGCGAATGGCTCGCCGGGGAGGTCCCGGGCGGCTGGTTCGGCGAACTGGTCCAGGAGGCCCCCGAGGCGCTGCGCGGGGAACTGGCCGGGCACGCGGTGGCCGCCGCCGAGGCGCTCGCCGCCCTGCGCGACTGGCTGCGCGACGTCTACGGGCCGGCCGCCGCCGACGCCCCCGACACCGCCGGCCGCGAGCGCTACGGCCGCTGGGTGCGCTACTGGACCGGCGCCGACCTCGACCTCGACGAGGCCTACGCCTGGGCCTGGCAGGAGTTCCACGACCTGCTCGCCCAGATGCGCACCGAGGCCGGGAAGGTGCGGCCCGGCGCCGAACCGATGGAGGCGATGAAGTGGCTGGAGACCGACGGCCCCGCGCGGGTCGGCGTCGAGGCCGCCCGTGAGTTCCTCCAGGGCCTGATGGACTCGGCGATCGCCGACCTCCAGGGCACCCACTTCGACCTGGCCGAGCCGATCACCCGGGTCGAGTCGCGGATCGCCCCGGCCGGCAGCGCCGCCGCGCCGTACTACACCGCCCCGTCGCTGGACTTCAGCCGCCCCGGCCGGACCTGGCTGCCGGTCCTGGGCCGTGAGCGGTTCCCCGAGTGGGACCTGGTCTCGACCTGGTACCACGAGGGCGTCCCCGGCCACCACCTGCAGATCGCGCAGTGGAACTACGTCGCCGACCGGCTCTCCACCTACCAGGTGAGCCTCGGCGGGGTGAGCGCCAACCTGGAGGGCTGGGCGCTGTACGCCGAGCGCCTGATGGACGAGCTCGGCTACCTCACCGACCCCGGCCACCGGCTGGGCTACCTCAACGCGCAGATGATGCGGGCGCTGCGGGTGATCGTGGACATCGGCATGCACGCCGGCCTGGAGTTCCCGGCGGACTCGCCGTACCGCGCGGGGGAGCCGGTCACGCCGGACGCCGCGCGGGAGTTCTTCGGCCTGTACTGCGGGCTGTCCGCCGACTTCCTGGACAGCGAGCTGGTCCGCTACCTGGGCCTGCCCGGGCAGGCGATCGGCTACAAGCTGGGCGAGCGGGCCTGGCTGCGCGGCCGGGCGGCGGCCCGGGCCGCGCACGAGGCGCGCGGCGAGGTGTTCGACCTCAAGGCCTGGCACATGGCGGCCCTGTCGCAGGGCTCGCTGGGCCTGGACGACCTGGTCGCGGAGCTCTCGGCGCTCTAGTCGCGACGGCGGGGCCCCCGGGACGGACCGGTCCCGGGGGCCCCGGACCGTGGTCCCGGGGCCTCTGGTCATTTGGTCCCGGTTCCATTGATTTGTCCAGGTTTTTCCTTGCCATTCGACGCCCCGCGCGTTTGGCTGGAAGGCGACTGCGTGACCTCTCCGTACCCCTCCGGAAAGGCTCCCCCAGTGTCTGCCCAAGCCCAAGCCACCACCGGTCACGGAACGGCGGCGGACTCCCGCCGCTGGTGGGCCTTGGCGGTCATCGCCATCGCCCAGCTGATGATCGTGCTGGACATCACCATCGTGAACATCGCCCTTCCGTCGGCCCAGAAGGACCTGGGCATCTCGGACGCCGACCGGCAATGGGTGATCACCGCCTACACGCTGGCCTTCGGCGGTCTGCTGCTGCTCGGCGGCAGGCTCGGGGACCTCTTCGGCCGCAAGCGCGTCTTCATCATCGGCCTGCTCGGCTTCGCCCTCGCCTCCGCGATCGGCGGCAGCGCGAGCGGCCCGACCATGCTCTTCGCGGCGCGCGCCCTGCAGGGCGCCTTCGGCGCGCTGCTCGCCCCCTCCGCACTGGGGCTGCTCTCCACGACCTTCTCCGATCCCAGGGAGCGGAGCACGGCCTTCGGCATCTTCGGCGCGATCGCCGGCGGCGGCGCCGCGATCGGCCTGCTGCTCGGCGGTGTGCTCACCGAGTACCTGAACTGGCGCTGGTGCCTGTTCGTGAACACCCCGATCGCGGTGGCGGCCGCTTTTGCCGCGTACTCGGTGCTCACCCGCGACCACATCGGCAAGGGCACCCGGATCAGGCTCGACCTGCCCGGCGCGCTGCTCGGCTGCGGCGGTCTGCTGGCCATCGTGTTCGGCATGTCCGAGGCGGTCACCCGGGGCTGGGCCGACGCCCTGGTGCTCGGCTCGCTGGTGTTCGGCGTGCTGCTGCTGGCGGTGTTCGTGCTGGTCGAGAAGCGGACGCCGCACGCACTGCTGCCGACGCACATCGTCGCCAACCGGAACCGGGGCGGCGGCGCCCTCTCGATCGGCCTGGCGATGATCGGGATGTTCGGCCTGTTCCTGTTCCTGACCTACTACCTCCAGGTGATCAAGCACTTCTCGCCGGTGATGTCCGGCGTCTCCTTCCTGCCGATGACCGCCGCCATCGTCATCAGCTCGACCGGCTTCGCGGCCCGGCTGATGACCCGGGTGCCGTCCCGCAACCTGATCGGCCCCGGGCTGCTGCTGGCCGCCTCCGGCATGGCCTGGCTGACCCAGATGCGGGTGGACAGCCCCTGGGCCGGCATGGTGCTGCCGGCCGAGCTGCTGCTGGGCTTCGGCATGGGCCTGGTTTTCATGCCCTCGATGAGCCTGGCCACCCTGGGCGTCGCCCCGCACGAGGCGGGCGCGGCCTCGGCCACCATCAACTCGGCCCAGCAGGTCGGCGGCTCCTTCGGCACGGCCCTGCTGAACACCATCGCGGCCAGCGCCACCGCGAGCTGGCTGGCCGCCCGGGGCCTCGGCGCCGCGAACCCCGCAGTCCGGGCCGAGGGCTCCGTGCACGGCTACGTGGTGGCGACCTGGGTGGCGATGGGCATCCTGCTGGTCGCCGCACTGATCGCGTTCCTGATGATCAACCACCGGCCGGCGCCGGGGGAGGCCACCGGAACCGGCGAGGCCGCCGGAACGACCGGGGCCGCCGAGGTCACCGGGGCCACCGAGGTCACCGGGGCCACCGAGGTCGCGGGGGCCACCGGGACGGCGGGGGCGGTCGGGGCGGCCGGCGGTCCGGCGGAGGCCGAAGCCGGCGCGCGGGCGCCGCAGTCCCCGGCGCAGTCCCCGGCCCACCAGCGACAGCGGGCCCGATGAGACCTGCTCGGCGGTCGGCGCCTCCGCAACCGGCGGACACGCCGGCCGCCGCACTGCGCCGCGCCGTCGACCGGCTGAATTCTCATCGCGTTCCCAGCGGCGCATCACGACCCTCCCAGCTCAGGGCGCCATAGTCGGTTCCCGTACCGCCGCCGACCAGGCAGGAGTCGACCACGCATGGGCCAGCACCGCCGCCGCACCTCCCGACGACGTCTCCTGGCCCCGACCCTGGGCGCGGCGACGCTCTCCGCGCTCACCCTGGCGGCCGCCGTCGTCGGCACCCACAGCGTGACCCCCCGGTCCACCGCCGTGGCCTCCCCGGAGACCGCGGCGGCCACCACCCCGACGGCTCCGACGGCTCCGACGACCCGGACGGCTCCGGTGGCTCCGGTGGCGATGCCCACCGTCACCCCGACCCCCGCCCCCACCGTCACCGTGACCCCCACCCCGACCCCCACCGCGACCCCCACCGTGACCCCGACGCCGAGCAACCCGCCGGGCACCACCGACACCGCCGGGGCCACCCCCGAGGCGGCCACCGTCGGAGCCCTGTTCAGCGGCGCCGTGCACGCCGGCGACCACTTCTGCACCGCCAGCGTGCTGCACAGCGCCACCGGCAACCTGCTGCTCACCGCCGCCCACTGCGTCGACGACCCGAGCGGCGTCACCTTCGCCCCCGGCTACCGGGACGGCCGCGCCCCGTACGGCACCTGGCGGGTCACCGCCGTGCACACCACCACCGGCTGGTCCCACGGCGGCGACCAGGACGAGGACTTCGCCGTCCTGGAGACCGCCCCCGACGCCGCCGGCCGCCGGATCGAGGACGTGGTCGGCGGCAACACGCTCGGCACCGACGAGCCGTTCGGCGCCGACGTCCGTCTCTACGGCTACCCCGCCACCGGCGAGCAGCCCCTGCTGTGCACCAACACCACCGGCCGGCAGAGCGCCTTCCAGCGTGTCGTCGACTGTCCCGACTACCCGGGCGGTACCAGCGGGGGGCCCTGGATCTCCACCGCCACCGGCCATGTGGTCGGTGTCATCGGCGGTTACCAGCAGGGCGGCGACACCGACGACACCTCCTACGGCGCCTACTTCGACCACACCGTCGCGACGCTCTACGCCGAGGCCGTGGCCGCCGCGTCCTCCTGAAAACGAATCAGGCCCAGTCCGGTGGCAACTCGCCACTGGCCTGGGCCTCTTCGGCACTTCTCGCGAAGTGCCCCCGGTAGGATTCGAACCTACGCACCCGCCTCCGGAGGGCGGTGCTCTATCCCCTGAGCTACGGGGGCTTGCTCGGTGTTGTCGTCGCGTTCGCTTCGACGTGGAGAACACTACCAGGCCCGGAGCGTGCTCCGTGCACGGGTTTCGCGCGGGGGCCGGGCGGGCGGTCCGGCGGAAGTGCGGAAAGGCCGGACGGGGCGGCGGGGCCGCCGATACCCTCGGTGAGGTGTCGGGAGTGTCCGGGCGGGTCCTCGTGGTGGACGACAGCGAGGTGATCCGCCAGCTGATCAGGGTCAACCTGGAGCTCGAGGGCTTCGAGGTGGTGACCGCCGCCGACGGCGCCGAGTGCCTGGAGGTGGTCCGCCGGGTGAAGCCCGACGTGGTGACGCTGGACGTGATGATGCCGCGACTGGACGGCCTGCGGACGGCGGCCCGGCTGCGGGCGGCGCCGGGGACCAGGCTGCTGCCGATCGCGATCGTGAGCGCCTGCACCCCGGCCGATCTGGACCTGGGGGAGTCGGTCGGGGTGGACGGCTACCTGGGCAAGCCCTTCGACCCGGCGGACCTGGTGGCGCTGGTGCGCCGACTGGTCGAGCTCGGCCGCGGGGACACGACGGCCGACGAGGCGCTGGACGGGTTTCGCCCTCAGCGAACAGATCCGAGCGATCGGGGCTGAGCGCCGGGGCCGGACGTCTCAACCGGTAAACCGAGTGGCGGGCGCACTCCCCCTCTCGCCTACGCTTGGCGTCGTGACCCCCGCAGAGCTTTCCCAGGCAGTCCAGGCCGCAGTGAGCGCCGCCGTCGAGGCGGGCGAGCTGGCCGTCGCCGTGCCCGAGCACGTGACGGTCGAGCGGCCCAAGAACAGGGACCACGGCGACTACGCGACCAACGTGGCCCTCCAGCTCGCGAAGTCGGCCGGCCGGCCGCCGCGAGCCGTTGCCGAGGTGCTGGCCGACCGCCTGCGAGGGATCACCGGCGTCGCCAAGGTCGACATCGCCGGCCCGGGCTTCCTGAACATCACCCTGGACACCGCCACCGCGGGCGCGCTGGCGCGCACCATCGTCGAGGCGGGCGAGGCCTACGGCCGCAACGGGGACCTCGCCGGTCTGAAGATCAACCTGGAGTTCGTCTCCGCCAACCCGACCGGCCCGATCCACATCGGCGGCGTGCGCTGGGCGGCCGTCGGCGACTCGCTGGCGCGCGTGCTGCGGGCCTGCGGCGCCGACGTCACCACCGAGTACTACCTCAACGACGCCGGCGTGCAGATCAGCAAGTTCGCCGGCTCGCTGCAGGCCGCCGCGAACGGCCGCGAGGTACCGGAGGGCGGCTACGTCGGCGAGTACATCGTCGACATCGCCAAGGCGATCACCGAGGCCGTCCCGGGCCTGTTGGAGAAGTCCGAGGACGAGCAGCTCCAGGTCTTCCGCGCCGAGGGCCTGAAGCTCATGGTCACCGAGATCAAGCGCTCGATGGACGAGTTCGGCACCCACTTCGACGTCTGGTTCTCGGAGAAGTCGCTGCACGACTCGGGCGCCGTCGGCACGGCCATCGAGCGGCTGCGCGAGCAGGGCCACGTCTTCGAGCAGGACGGCGCCGTCTGGCTGCGCACCACCGACTTCGGCGACGACAAGGACCGCGTCCTGGTCAAGGCCGACGGCGACACCACCTACTTCGCCGCCGACGCCGCCTACTACCTGTCCAAGCGGGACCGCGGCACCGAGGTCGCGCTCTACATGCTGGGCGCCGACCACCACGGCTACGTCAACCGCCTCAAGGCCATCGCGGCCTGCGCGGGCGACGACATGAACCACAACATCGAGGTGAAGATCGGCCAGTTCGTGAAGATGCTTCGCGACGGCGAAGAGGTCCGCATGTCCAAGCGGGCCGGCAACATCATCACGATCGACGACGTCGTCGAGTGGATCGGCGTGGACGCGGCCCGCTACACCCTGGCGCGCTCCTCCACCGACTCCACCATCACGCTCGACATCAACATCCTGACCAGCCAGACCAACGAGAACCGGGTGTACTACGTCCAGTACGCCCACTCGCGGATGTGCGCGGTCCAGCGCAACGCCGACGAGCACGGCATCTCGCGCGGCGCGGCCGAGGACTTCAAACCGGAGCTGCTGGCCACCGAGTGGGAGTCCGACCTGCTCGGCCACCTCGGTGAGTTCCCGCGCGTGCTGGCCTCGGCCGGCGAGCTGCGCGAGCCGCACCGCGTCGCGACGTACCTGGAGGACCTCGCGGCCAAGTACCACCGCTTCTACGACAACTGCCGCATCCTGCCGCGGGGCGACGAGGAGGTCACCGACCTCACGCGCGCCCGGCTCTGGCTCGCCGACGCGACACGCACGGTCGTCGCCAACGGCCTGACGCTGCTGGGCGTCTCGGCGCCCGAGCGGATGTAGGCACCACCCCCATGTGCACAGCGGGGGCGGCGGACGGTCAACGGGGACCGTCGCCGCCCCTCGCCATAGGTCGAGGAAACCAACGACATGTCTCGCTCCGCACACCCCGCAGGCCCCCGGCACGGCGACGTGCTGCCCGAGGGCCACTACCAGGCGCCGCCGAGCGACCTGAACGCACTCGACCCCAAGGTCTGGTCCCGGACCGTCGCCCGTGACGCCGAGGGCGTGGTCACCGTCGGCGGCGTCGACGTCAAGCGGCTGGCCGCCGAGTTCGGCACCCCGGCGTACGTCATGGACGAGGCCGACTTCCGGGCCCGGGCGCGGGCCTGGCGCGAGGCGTTCGGTGCGGACGCCGACGTCTTCTACGCGGGCAAGGCCTTCCTCTCCAAGGCGGTCGTGCGCTGGCTGCACGAGGAAGGCCTCAACCTCGACGTCTGCAGCCCGGGCGAGCTGGCGGTGGCGCTGGCCGCCGGGATGCCGCCGGAGCGGATCGCGCTGCACGGCAACAACAAGTCGGTGGACGAGCTCGAACACGCGGTGAAGACCGGGGTCGGGCACATCGTGGTCGACTCCTACGAGGAGATCGAGCGCCTGGCGGCCATCGCCGGTCACCAGGGCGTGCGCCAGCCGGTGCTGATCCGGGTCACCGTCGGCGTCGAGGCACACACCCACGAGTTCATCGCCACCGCGCACGAGGACCAGAAGTTCGGCCTGTCGCTGACCGGGGGATCGGCCGCCGAGGCGGTCCGCCGGGTGCTGGCGCACGGCGCGAGCCTGGAACTGCGCGGCATCCACTCGCACATCGGCTCGCAGATCTTCGACACCGCCGGCTTCGAGGTGGCCGCCCGCCGGGTGGTCGGCCTGCTGGCGTCGATCCGCGACGAGCACGGCGTCGAGCTGCCCGAGATCGACCTCGGCGGCGGCCTGGGCATCGCCTACACCAGCGAGGACGACCCGCGCGAGCCGGCCGAGATCGCCGCCGCGCTGGCCGAGATCGTGCGCCGCGAGTGCGCCGCCGCGAACCTCACCGCCCCCCGGCTGAGCGTGGAGCCGGGCCGGGCGATCGTCGGCCCGACCGCGTTCACCCTGTACGAGGTCGGCACCGTCAAGCCGCTGGAGGGCCTGCGCACCTACGTCAGCGTGGACGGCGGGATGTCCGACAACATCCGCACCGCGCTGTACGACGCCGAGTACTCGGTGGCCCTGGTGTCGCGCACCAGCGAGGCCGCTCCGATGCTGGTCCGGGTGGTCGGCAAGCACTGCGAGTCCGGCGACATCGTCGTCCGGGACGCCTTCCTGCCGGCCGACCTCGCCCCCGGCGACCTCGTCGCGGTGCCCGCCACCGGCGCGTACTGCCGCTCCATGGCGAGCAACTACAACCACGCCCTCAAGCCCCCCGTGCTCGCCGTCCAGGACGGTGCGGCCCGGGTGATCGTCCGGCGCGAGACGGAGGAGGATCTCCTGCGTCTCGATATCGGATGACGAAATCCTTGTCTCAGATCATGGAACGACCGTAGATCCGTACGGAAAGTCCCGGAGACTGGTAGGAACCGAAAGTCCGGCGGGGCCCCGAAAATCCCGCCGGAACGACCGAAGCACGATGAATGAGCGGAGTCGGATGATGCGTACGCGGCCGCTGAAGGTGGCGTTGCTGGGCTGTGGTGTGGTGGGCTCCGAGGTGGCGCGCATCATGACGACAGACGCCGCCGACCTCGCCGCGCGCATCGGCGCGCCGGTCGAGCTCGCCGGTATCGCGGTCCGCCGGGCGGGCCGTCCCCGCCCGGGGGTGCCCGAGCACCTGCTCACCACCGACGCCGAGGCCCTGGTCAACCGGGGCGACATCGACGTGGTGATCGAGGTCGTGGGCGGCATCGAGCCGTCCAAACACCTCATCCTGTCGGCGTTCCGGCAGGGCGCCTCGGTGGTCAGCGCCAACAAGGCGCTGCTGGCCAAGGACGGCACCGAGCTGCACGCGGCGGCCGCCGAGGCCGGGGTGGACCTCTACTACGAGGCCGCGGTGGCCGGCGCGATCCCGCTGCTGCGCCCGCTGCGCGAGTCGCTGGCCGGCGACCGGGTCAACCGGGTGCTGGGCATCGTCAACGGCACCACCAACTTCATCCTCGACAAGATGGACACCACCGGCGCCGGGTACTCGGAGGCGCTGGAGGAGGCCACCGCGCTCGGTTACGCCGAGGCCGACCCGACCGCCGACGTGGAGGGCTTCGACGCCGCCGCCAAGGCCGCGATCCTGGCCGGCATCGCCTTCCACACCAAGGTGACCGCGGCGGACGTCTACCGCGAGGGCCTCACCGAGGTGACCGCCGCCGACATCGCCTCCGCCAAGGCGATGGGCTGTGTGGTGAAGCTGCTGGCGATCTGCGAGCGGGCCGCCGACGGCGAGTCGGTCACCGCGCGCGTCCACCCGGCGATGATCCCGCTGTCGCACCCGCTGGCCTCGGTCCGCGAGGCGTACAACGCGGTGTTCGTGGAGGCCGAGGCGGCCGGCCGACTGATGTTCTACGGCCCGGGCGCGGGCGGCGCGCCGACCGCCTCCGCGGTCCTCGGCGACCTCGTCGCGGTGTGCCGCAACAAGCTCGCCGGTGCCACCGGCCCCGGCGACTCGGTGTACACCCGGCTGCCGGCCAAGCCGATGGACGAGGTCGTCACCCGCTACCACGTCAGCCTGGACGTCGACGACCGCGCGGGCGTGCTCGCCCAGGTCGCCTCCGTCTTCGCCGAGCACGGCGTCTCCATCGACACCGTGCGCCAGCAGGGCCGCGACGGCGACGCCTCGCTCGTCGTGGTCACCCACCGCGCCACCGACGCCGCGCTGTCGGCGACGGTGGACAAGCTCCGCGCACTCGACAGCGTGCGCGACGTGGCCAGCATCATGCGGGTCGAAGGGGAATAGGAACAGATGATGAGCAGCGTTGCCGAGAACGCCGCCCGTGGCACCCACGCCCACCAGTGGCGTGGTCTGATCGAGGAGTACCGGGACCGCCTGCCGGTCAGCGCGGCCACCCCGGTGGTCACCCTGCTGGAGGGCGGCACCCCGCTGGTCCCCGCCCAGGTGCTCTCCGAGCGCACCGGCTGCGAGGTCTACCTCAAGGTCGAGGGTGCCAACCCGACCGGGTCCTTCAAGGACCGCGGCATGACGATGGCCATCTCCAAGGCGAAGGAGGACGGCGCCCAGGCCGTCATCTGCGCCTCCACCGGCAACACCTCGGCCTCCGCCGCCGCGTACGCGGTGCGGGCGCGGATGGTGTCGGCGGTGCTCGTCCCGCAGGGCAAGATCGCCCTGGGCAAGATGGGCCAGGCGCTGGTGCACGGCGCGAAGATCCTCCAGGTGGACGGGAACTTCGACGACTGCCTCACCCTTGCGCGTGAACTGTCCGAGAAGTATCCGGTGGCGCTGGTCAACTCGGTGAACCCGGTCCGGATCGAGGGCCAGAAGACCGCCGCCTTCGAGATCGTCGACATGCTCGGCGACGCTCCGGACATTCACGTGCTGCCGGTCGGGAACGCGGGCAACATCACCGCGTACTGGAAGGGCTACCGCGAGTATGCGGCGGACGGCCTGGCCACCCGCACCCCGCGGATGTGGGGCTTCCAGGCCTCCGGCTCGGCCCCGATCGTCGACGGCGCCCCGGTGCTGCAGCCGCAGACCATCGCCACCGCGATCCGGATCGGCAACCCGGCCTCCTGGGACCACGCGCTTGCCGCGCGGGACGAGTCGGGCGGCTTGATCGACAAGGTGACCGACCGTCAGATCCTCTCCGCGTACCGGCTGTTGGCCTCCCAGGAGGGCGTCTTCGTGGAGCCCGCCTCGGCCGCCTCGGTGGCCGGACTGCTGGCCAAGGCGGAGGCCGGCCTGGTCGACCCGGGCCAGCGGATCGTCTGCACCGTGACCGGCAACGGCCTCAAGGACCCGGACTGGGCGGTGGCCGGCGCGCCGCAGCCGCAGATCGTCCCGGTCGACCCCGAGGCCGCCGCCCGGCGTCTGGGCCTGCTCGACTAGCCCCCCACCGCCACGGGGGCCAGGCCCCCACCCGGGCCGACCCTTTCGGGGGTCGGCCCGGTTTACGTTCTCGACTGACACTTTTGTGTCAATTTACCGGCGCATTCCGATCCGATTCCCGCATGCATTCCGGCCAGAACCGGCAACACACCAGATCGAAGGCCCACGGGGTGTACCGCTGTGGAACCTCTCTTCGATACTCTGGGTCCGGCCGTGTGGCACATGCCCCGGGTCCGGCTCCTTCACGGGCCGCACCACCGACTGTGACCGTTCGCCCCGGCCGGGGCCCGAGGCCCGCTCCCCACCCTCGCACCGACGCGCTTCGCGCCGCCCGATTTCCCCAGGAGAGTCCACCGCATGGCCGGTCCTGCGTTCCGTGCCGCCGCCGTCCGGGTCCGGGTTCCCGCGACCAGTGCCAACCTCGGCCCGGGTTTCGACGCCTTCGGACTCGCGCTGGGTCTGTACGACGACGTGGTCGTCCGGGTCGCCGACTCCGGGCTCTCCGTCGACATCGCCGGCGAGGGCGCCGACACGCTCCCGCGCGACGAGCGCCACCTGCTGGTCCGCTCGATGCGCGCCGCCTTCGACCGCCTCGGCGGCCAGCCGCGCGGCCTCGAAGTGGTCTGCGCCAACCGGATACCGCACGGCCGCGGCCTGGGCTCCTCGTCCGCCGCCATCTGCGCCGGCATCGTCGCCGCCCGCGCCGTCACCATCGGCGGCCCGTCCGCCCTGGACGACGACGCGCTGCTGGCGCTCGCCTCCGAGCTGGAGGGCCACCCGGACAACGTGGCGGCCTGCCTGCGCGGCAACTTCACCGTGGCGTGGACCGAGGAGGACGCCGCCAGGGCGATCGCCCTGGCGCCGTCCGCCGAGGTCGTCCCGGTGGTGTTCGTGCCGGGCACCGAGGTGCTCACCGAGACCGCCCGCGGCCTGCTGCCGAAGACCGTCCCGCTGGCCGACGCCGCCGCCAACGCCGGCCGGTCCGCGCTGCTGGTCGAGGCGCTGACCCGGCGGCCGGACCTGCTGCTGACCGCCACCGAGGACCGGATCCACCAGGACTACCGGTCCTCCGCGATGCCGGACAGCGCCGCGCTGGTGGCCGCGCTGCGCGCCGAGGGCGTGCCCGCGGTGATCTCCGGCGCAGGCCCGACCGTGCTCGCGCTCACCGACGAGGCGGGCGTGCAGAAGGTCCTGGGCTTCGCCGACGGCCACGGCGCCGACGGCCCGGCGTTCGCCGCGCACCGGCTCGAACTCGACCGGACCGGCGCCGCGGTGCTCCCGCTCGGCGTCTGAGCACGCCGTCCGGGCCGGACCGTCCGGACACGATTGGCAAGCGCAAGGCTGGGGAATGTCTGAGGGGGTCGGTAGTGTTAACCTCATTGCTGCACCAGGTGCCCTCCGGGGCTCGGTGCGCCGCGTCCCGATCCCAGCACTCCGCACCAGCGGAGTCCCGGCGATGCACGGGGCGACGATTCTCCGGGAGCCCACCGCAGCGCGTACGCAGCCTGCCTGCGCGACTTGCGGCCGCATCCCGAAGCCGTGACGGCACCTGACTCCCACCCGCGGCCTCCCACCTCGAGGCCAGGACGGGCGGAGCGCGGGTCACCGTCACGCGACGGGGGCCCGGGATTCGCAGGCAGCGTGGGGGCACCTCCCGGCCGGCGGCCGGGGGAGGGTCGACACTCGACCGTCCCACCACGCCACTCAGCACCACCGTGCTTCAAGCACCGCACCTCGCAGCTCTCTCCCGAACGGCACCCAGCGCCATTCGGGGGATCACCGCCTCGGACCGACGCAGTCGAGCGTTGGTCAGGACAGCACAACCGGTCGCCGAGCCAGACAGGCCGACGTCCGCTCCAGGGAAGGACCCTTAGTGAGCGACACCACCGATCTGATGGGCGCGCGCCCGGACGCCGAGGCGTCGGACGCCGCCGCCGCCCCCGCGGCCCCGGCGCGGCGCCGTCGTACCGCCGCCGCGGGCCTGGACGGCATGGTCCTGGCCGAGCTGCAGAAGCTCGCCGCGGACCTGGGCATCACCGGTACCGGGCGCATGCGCAAGAGCCAGCTGATCGAGACCATCAAGGAGAAGAGCGGCGGCGACCCGCTGCTCGCCGGCGCCACCGCCGCTCCGGCTGCCAAGCGCGCCGCCAAGACCGAGACCGCCGAGCCGGCCGAGAAGCCGGCCCGCCGGACCAGCAAGGCCGCCGCCGCCCGGGCCGAGGCCTCCGCCGCCGAGGCGCAGGCCCAGATCGAGATCCCGGTCCAGGCCGCCGCCGAGACCGCCGCGCCGGCCCGCACCGAGCGCACCCGCCGTCGGGCCACCTCGGCCGCCGGCGCCCCGGTCGCCGAGACCGCCGCCGAGGCGCCCGCCGCCGTGGTGACCGAGGCCAAGCCGGCCGAGACCCGCACCGAGGGCGCCCGCGCCTTCGAGGGCCGCGAGGAGGGTCGCGAGACCCGCCGCGACCGCCGGGAGCGCCGCGACCGCCGCGAGGGCGGCGAGCGCGAGGGCCGCCAGGAGGCCGCCGAGGCCCAGGCCGGCCAGGACGGCGAGGGGCGCGAGTCGCGCCGCGACCGCCGCAACCGCCGTGACCGCGCCGAGCGCCAGACCCAGCAGCAGGGCGCGCAGGGCGAGGGCCAGCAGGGCCAGGGCCGTCAGGGCGGCCAGCAGGCCCAGCAGCCGCAGGCGCAGCAGCAGGCCGGCTTCGACGACGACGAGTACGGCGACGGCCGCCGCGGCCGTCGTGGCCGCTACCGCGACCGCCGTGGCCGCGGCCGCCGCGAGGGCTTCGAGACCACCGGCACCGAGCCGCAGATCGGCGAGGACGACGTCCTGATCCCGGTCGCGGGCATCCTCGACATCCTCGACAACTACGCGTTCGTGCGCACCTCCGGCTACCTGCCGGGCCAGAACGACGTCTACGTCTCGCTCGCCCAGGTCCGCAAGAACGGCCTGCGCAAGGGCGACGCCATCACCGGTGCGGTGCGCCAGCCGCGCGAGGGCGAGCGCCGCGAGAAGTTCAACGCCATGGTGCGGCTGGACTCCGTCAACGGCATGGACCCGGAGAGCGGCCGCGGCCGCCCCGAGTTCAACAAGCTGACCCCGCTCTACCCGCAGGAGCGGCTGCGCCTGGAGACCGACCCGGGCGTGCTGACCACCCGGATCATCGACCTGGTGTCGCCGATCGGCAAGGGCCAGCGCGGTCTGATCGTCGCGCCGCCGAAGACCGGCAAGACGATGGTGCTGCAGGCGGTCGCCAACGCGATCACCCACAACAACCCCGAGTGCCACCTGATGGTCGTCCTGGTCGACGAGCGTCCGGAAGAGGTCACCGACATGCAGCGGTCGGTGAAGGGCGAGGTCATCTCCTCGACCTTCGACCGCCCGGCGGAGGACCACACCACCGTCGCCGAGCTGGCCATCGAGCGCGCCAAGCGCCTGGTGGAGCTGGGCCACGACGTGGTGATCCTGCTGGACTCGATCACCCGTCTGGGCCGTGCCTACAACCTGGCGGCGCCGGCCTCCGGCCGCATCCTGTCCGGTGGTGTCGACTCGACCGCGCTCTACCCGCCGAAGAAGTTCTTCGGTGCCGCGCGCAACATCGAGAACGGCGGCTCGCTGACCATCCTGGCCACCGCGCTGGTCGAGACCGGCTCGCGGATGGACGAGGTGATCTTCGAGGAGTTCAAGGGCACCGGCAACATGGAGCTCAAGCTCGACCGGAAGCTCTCGGACAAGCGCATCTTCCCGGCCGTGGACGTGGACGCCTCCAGCACCCGCAAGGAGGAGATCCTGCTCGGCGGCGAGGAGCTCGCCATCGTCTGGAAGCTGCGCCGGGTGCTGCACGCGCTCGACTCGCAGCAGGCGATCGAGCTGCTGCTGGACAAGATGAAGCAGACCAAGAGCAACGCCGAGTTCCTGATGCAGATCGCCAAGACGACCCCCGGGTCGGGCGACTGACGCGGCAGGACGCGTCGAAGCACCCGGGCCCCGGACCGCGCGAGCGGTCCGGGGCCCGCTGCCGTTCCGGTCCGGTTTGTTCCAGACTCGCGACATCTTGGGCCCTTTTTAGCATCTTGTCCGATTTACTCTGGGCCGTATGGCCGAACACAAGAGGGTCCCGAGCCGCCGTCGCAAGCTGCTGCGCGCGGTCGCGTGCGCCGTCGCCGCGCTCACCGTCCTCGGCGCCGGGGCCGCCGGGTACGCGTACCTGCGGCTGGACGGCAACCTCAAGAGCGTCGACATCGACGCTCGGCTCGGCACCGCCCGCCCGGCCGCCGCCGTCGACGGCTCCTTCAACGTGCTGGTGCTCGGCTCCGACTCGCGCTCCGGCGGCAACGCCGACCTCGCCGGCGGCGACACCGGCGGCACCGCCCGCTCGGACACCGCGATGGTGCTGCACGTCAACCAGGACCACTCCCGCGCCGACGTGGTGTCCATCCCGCGCGACACCCTCGTCCCGCGCCCCGAGTGCACCGACGCCAAGGGCAAGGCGGTGCCGGCCGCCAAGCGCGCGATGTTCAACAGCGCCTACGAGAGCGGCGGGGCGGCCTGCGCGGTGAAGACCGCGGAACAGCTCAGCGGGCTGCGGATGGACCACTACGTCGAGGTGGACTTCGCCGGTTTCGCCCGGCTGGTGGACGCGATAGGCGGGGCCACCGTGACCACCACGGTGGCCATCCACGACAAGGACAGCGGCCTGGACCTGCCGGCCGGTGAGCACCACCTGGACGGCCAGCAGGCGCTCGCCTTCGTCCGCACCCGGCACGGGGTGGGCGACGGCAGCGACCTCGGCCGGATCGAACTGCAGAAGCAGATGGTCCGCTCGCTGCTCCAGCAGGCCGGCGGGATCGGACTGCTGACCAACCCGGTCAAGCTCTGGTCCGTCGGCGACACCCTGACCCGCTCGATCACCACCGACTCCGCGCTCGCCTCGGTCAACTCGCTGGTCGCACTGGCCCAGGAGCTCAAGGGGATCGGCCCGGACCAGCTCTCCATGGTCACCCTGCCGGTGGAGCCCGCCCCGACCGACCGGGACCGGGTGGTCCAGCAGCAGCCGCAGGCGGACCAGCTCTGGGCGGCCCTCAAGGCCGATGCGCCGGTGCCGCAGGCGGTGGTCGCCGCCCAGCCGCAGAACCCCGCCCAGGTCACGCCCACCGCGCCCGCCACGGCCCCGGCGAAGGCGCCCGCCAAGCGCCCCTGAACGCGCTGTTCCGGGCGCTCCCGAGGGGCCCGGAATATCCCGCGGCGCCCCCCGGTTTGGGAAGAAGCGGCCGGTCCTGGCAGACTGGACCGTCGGTCCCGGTTCACGTGCGGCATTCCAGCCGCCGACCCGGTGCCCTCCCGAACACTAGGAGAACCCCTTGAAGCCCAACGTTCACCCCGAGTACGTGGTCACCCGCGTGACCTGCACCTGCGGTGCCGAGTTCACCACCCGCTCGACCGAGACCAGTGGCGAGATCCGCGCCGAGGTCTGCTCGCAGTGCCACCCGTTCTACACCGGCAAGCAGAAGATCCTCGACACCGGTGGCCGCGTGGCCCGCTTCGAGGCCCGCTTCGGCAAGCAGCACAGCGCGAAGGCCTAGCGCTCCCTCGGCGCCGGTCTCCCGGTGCCCCCGAACTCGTTTCCGGGGGCGCTGGGGACCGGCGCCGTTCGCGTCCCCCCGCACCTCCGCGTACCCACCCCCTTGCACGACGATCCCCGGGAAGAAGGCCACCCCATGTTCGAGGCAGTCGAAGAGCTCCTCGTCGAGCACGCCGACCTCGAAGCGAGGCTGGCCGACCCGTCCGTCCACGCCGACCAGGCCAACGCCCGCAAGCTGGCCAAGCGGTACGCCGAGCTGACCCCCATCACCCGGGTCTACCGGCAGTGGCGGCAGGCCGGTGACGACATCGAGGCCGCCCGCGAACTCGCCGCCGAGGACCCGGAGTTCCTCTCCGAGGTGAAGGACGGCGAGGCCCGCCGCGAGGAGCTGACCGAGGAACTGCGGCTGCTGCTCGTCCCGCGCGACCCGAGCGACGACAAGGACGTCATCCTGGAGATCAAGGCGGGCGAGGGCGGCGAGGAGTCCGCGCTGTTCGCCGGCGACCTGCTCCGGATGTACCTGCGCTTCGCCGAGCGGATCGGCTGGAAGACCGAGATCATCGACTCCAACGAGTCCGACCTCGGCGGGTACAAGGACGTCTCGGTCGCCGTGAAGACCAAGGGCAACGCGGAGCCCGGCCAGGGCGTCTGGGCCCGGCTCAAGTACGAGGGCGGCGTGCACCGCGTGCAGCGCGTGCCCGCCACCGAGTCGCAGGGCCGCATCCACACCTCCGCGGCGGGCGTGCTGGTCACCCCCGAGGCCGAGGAGGTCGAGGTCGAGATCCTCGCCAACGACCTGCGGATCGACGTGTACCGCTCCTCCGGCCCCGGCGGCCAGTCGGTCAACACCACCGACTCCGCGGTCCGGATCACCCACCTGCCGACCGGTATCGTGGCGTCCTGCCAGAACGAGAAGAGCCAGCTGCAGAACAAGGAGCAGGCGATGCGCATCCTGCGTTCGCGGCTGCTGGCCGCCGCGCAGGAGGAGGCCGAGCGGGAGGCCTCGGACGCGCGCCGCAGCCAGGTCCGCACGGTGGACCGCTCCGAGCGGATCCGGACGTACAACTACCCGGAGAACCGCATCTCGGACCACCGTACGGGTTTCAAGTCCTACAACCTGGACCAGGTGCTGGACGGCGAGCTGAACCCCGTCATCCAGTCCTGCGTCGACGCGGACGCCGCGGCCAAGCTCGCCGCGGCCCAACAGAACTGACACCGGCGGCAGCGAGCCCGACGTCGAGGCCGGAGAGCGGAAGCAAGAGGTCGTACGGATGAACCTGCTACTCGCGGAGGTGGCCCAGGCCACCCAGCGGTTGGCCGCGGCCGGCGTGCCGTCGCCGCGCTTCGACGCGGAGGAGCTCGCCGCCCACGTCCACAACGTCAAGCGCAGCCAGCTGCACACGGTCCAGGACGGCGACTTCGACGCCCGGTACTGGGAGGCCGTCGCCCGCCGCGAGGCCCGTGAGCCGCTCCAGCACATCACCGGCCGGGCCTTCTTCCGCTACCTCGAACTGGCGGTCGGGCCGGGCGTGTTCGTGCCCCGCCCGGAGACCGAGACGGTCGTCGAGTGGGCCATAGACGCGGTCCGCGAGATGGACGTCGCCGAGCCGCTGGTGGTCGACCTGTGCTCCGGCTCCGGCGCCATCGCGCTCGCCCTCGCCCAGGAGCTGCCGCGCTCCACCGTGCACGCCTTCGAGCTCGACGAGGGCGCCCTGCCGTACACCCGGCGCAATATCGAGGCCTCGCCCGACCGCGCCCGGGTCACCCTGCACGAGGGCGACGCCACCCGGGCCTTCGAGGACGACCGCGCCTGGGACGGCCGCTTCGACCTGGTCATCTCCAACCCGCCGTACATCCCGCTCACCGAGTGGGAGTACGTCGCCCCGGAGGCCCGCGACCACGACCCGCAGATGTCGCTGTTCTCCGGCGAGGACGGCCTCGACACCATCCGCGGCATCGAGCGGGTCGCCGCCCGGCTGTTGCGTCCGGGTGGTGCCGTGGTGATCGAGCACGCCGACACCCAGGGCGGACAGGTTCCGTGGATCTTCAACGAGGAGGGCGGCTGGACCGACGCCGCCGACCACCGGGACCTCAACAACCGCCCCCGCTTCACCACGGCGCGCAAGGCGTCGCTGTGAACCACGCCATGAGCCCGTTCGGAAGGGGACCGCACCGATGAGCCGCCGCTACGACTGTGCCGACACCGGGGACCGCGCCACCGGCCTGCGCGAGGCCGCCTCGGCCATCCGCCGCGGCGAACTCGTCGTGCTGCCCACCGACACCCTGTACGGGGTCGGCGCGGACGCCTTCTCCCCGGAGGCCGTGGGCGCCCTGCTCGCCGCCAAGGGCCGCGGCCGCAACATGCCCTCGCCGGTCCTGGTCGGCTCGCCGACCACGCTGCACGGCCTGGTCACCGACTTCTCCGAGCAGGCCTGGGAGCTCGTCGACGCCTTCTGGCCCGGCGGCCTCACCCTGGTCGCCCGGCACCAGCCCTCGCTGCGCTGGGACCTCGGTGACACCCGGGGCACCGTCGCCGTCCGGATGCCGCTGCACCCGGTGGCCATCGAGCTGCTGAACGCCACCGGGCCGATGGCCGTCTCCAGCGCCAACCGGACCGGCGGCCCGTCCCCGGCCACCTGCGACGAGGCCCAGCAGCAGCTCGGCGACGCCATCTCGGTCTACCTGGACGGCGGCACCGCCGACCACGCCCAGGCCTCGTCGATCGTGGACGTCACCGGCAAGGTGCCGGTGCTGCTGCGGGCCGGCGCGATCTCCGTCGAGCAGCTGAGGGAGGTCGTCCCCGACCTGGAGGCCGGCAGTTGACGGCCGCCTCCCTCCATGCCGGGCCCGGCATATCGCCGTACCTGAGCGTGGGCCCCAGGCCGCTGAACCACTTCCGGATCCTCTACGTCTGTACCGGCAACATCTGCCGCTCGCCGATCGCCGAGCGGCTCACCCGGCGTGAGCTGGACACCCGGCTCAACCCCCGGGTGGCCGGACGGATCCTGGTCGAGTCGGCCGGCACCTGGGGCCACGTGGGCGCGCCGATGGAGGAGCACGCCGCGACGGTGCTGGACGAGTACGGCGCCGACAGCGGCGGCTTCACCGGCCGCGAACTGCTGGACGCGCACGTGGTGGAGGCCGACCTGGTGCTCACCGCGACCCTGGACCACCGGGCCCAGGTCATCTCGATGGGCCACGAGGCGGGGCTGCGCACCTTCACGCTGAAGGAGTTCACCCGGCTGGTCCGCACCATCGACCCCGGCACCCTGCCGGACCCCCGGCGCGGCGCGGACGTCACCGAACGCGCCCGCGCGCTGGTCCGCGCCGCCGCCGCGCTGCGCGGCTGGCTGCTGGCCGCCGACCCCGAGGCGGACGAACTGCACGACCCCTACGGCGCGCCGATCGGGATGTTCCGCAACTGCGGCGAGGAGATATTCCACGCCGTCGACCCGGTGGTCACCGCGCTGACCGGCGTCCGCGCGCTCTGATATTTGGCCCGCCCGGGCGCTCCCGGCCCGGTCCCGACGGTCGTTGCTCCAACGCCGCTCGTACCTCACGGCGTCCTCGCGCCTCCCTTTCGGCACCGGCGCGCCCGGGCGGGCAGCAGCCCACCCCGCCCGGGTGCTCCCGGCGCGGTCCCGACGGTCGTTGCTCCAACGCCGCTCACGGCTCCCTTCGTACGCCCGGGCGTACCCCGGCACGCGCCGCCGTGCCGGGGCGCCGGGGCGGTCCTACGCTGGAGAAATCCGACCCGACGCGCCCGGGAGCCCCGCCATGACCGTCACCGATGCCGCGACCGGACCCGTCGACACCGCCGAGGCGCGCTCAGCGGCCCTGTACCGGGCCGATCCCCAGCTGGCCGACCTGCTGGCCGCCGAGGCCGAGCGGAGGGCCGAGACGGTCCAGCTGCTGGCCGGGGAGAACCTCACCGGCGCGGCCGTCCTGGCGGCCCTCACCGGCCCGCTGATCGACAAGTACGCCGAGGGCTACCCCGGCCGCCGCCACCACACCGGCTGCGCGCTCGCCGACGCCGCCGAGCTGCTGGCGATCGACCGGGCCCGGGAACTGTTCGCCGCCCCGCACGCCAATGTGCAGCCGCGCTCCGGCACCTCGGCGATGCTGGCCGCCTACGCCGCGCTGCTGCGGCCCGGCGACGTGGTGCTCGCGATGTCGCTGGAGCACGGCGGCCACCTCAGCTGCGGCTCGCGGGCCAACTTCTCCGGCCGCTGGTTCGACTTCGTCGGCTACGGGGTGCGCCGCGAGGACGGGCTGATCGACCTCGACCAGGTGCGCGAGCTGGCCCAGCGCCACCGCCCGAAGGCGATCGTGGCCGGTTCCATCTCCTACCCGCGGCACCCCGACTGGGCCGCCTTCCGGGAGATCGCCGACGAGACGGACGCCTATCTGGTGGCCGCCGCCGCGCAGACCACCGGACTGATCGCGGCCGGCCTGGCGCCGTCCCCGGTGCCGTACGCGGACGTCACCGTGGCGGCCACCCACAAGCTGCTCCGCGGCCCGCGCGGGGGCCTGCTGCTGTCCACCGCGGAGCTGGCGGAGCGGATCGACCGGGCGGTCTTCCCGTTCAGCCAGGGCGGCGCCGCGATGAACGAGGTGGCCGGCAAGGCCGTCGCGCTGGCCGAGGCCGCGACGCCCGCCTACCGGGCCTACGCGCAGCGCACGGTGACCGGCGCGCGGGTGCTGGCCGAGGGGCTCGCGCAGGTCGGCGCGCGCCCGCTGACCGGCGGGACCGACACCCACCTGGTGACCGCCGACGTCGGCGCGCTCGGGGTCAGCGGCGCCGAGGCGGAGCGCCGCTGCGCCGCCGCCGGCCTGCTGCTCGGCAAGTGCGCGCTGCCGTACGACGAGGCGCCGCCGTCCGAGGCCTCCGGGATCCGGCTCGGCACCGGCACGGTGACCTCGCAGGGCATGGGGGAGGCGGAGCTGGAGGAGATCGCCGGGCTGATCGGACGGCTGCTCGTCGCGGGCACGGACGTCCGGGTGGCGCAGCGGGTCCGGGAGCTGGCACGGGCGTTCGCCGGGCGCCGTTGAACGGTTATCCGAATCTCCTACCCGGCGGGGCGAACCGCGATGCGCGCCCCGGCGTCGGAGTCAATAAGGTGTGTGCCGTGGCGACGCACCTCGAACCCCGGACAGGCACGGGAGTACCTTCGGTACCCACCCGTCGGACAGCGCTGCAGGAGGTCAGTGGTGCGTGAGTATCTGCTGGTGCTGTTCTGCACCGCGGCCGTCACCTACCTGCTGACCGGGCCGGTCCGGAAGTTCGCCATCGCGGCGGGGGCGATGCCCCCGGTCCGCGCCCGCGACGTGCACCGCGAGCCCACGCCGCGGCTCGGCGGCATCGCCATGTTCGGCGGGCTCTGCGCGGGCATCCTGGTCGCCTCCCAGCTGGACAACCTGAGCAAGGTGTTCTCCCAGGGCACCGACATCCGGGCGCTGCTCTCCGGGGCCGGCATCATGTGGCTGCTCGGCGTGCTGGACGACAAGTGGGGCGTGGACGCCCTGGTGAAGCTCGGCGGCCAGATGATCGCCGCCGGTGTGATGGTCTGGCAGGGCGTCACGGTGATCACCCTCCCGGTGCCGGGCGTCGGACCGGTCGCCGTCAGCCCCACCCAGGGCATGGTCATCTCGGTGGTCATGGTCGTGGTGATGGTCAACGCGGTGAACTTCATCGACGGCCTGGACGGTCTGGCCGGCGGCATGGTCTGCATCGCCGCGATGGCCTTCTTCCTGTACTCCTACCGGCTCTGGTACGGCTACACGATCACCGACGCCGCCCCCGCCGTGCTGTTCAGCGTGCTGCTGATCGGCATGTGCCTGGGCTTCCTGGCGCACAACATGCACCCGGCCCGGATCTTCATGGGCGACTCCGGGTCGATGATGCTCGGCCTGATGCTGGCCGTCGCCGCGATCTCCATCACCGGCCGGGTCGACCCCGACCTCATCACCAGCGAGCTGGGCTCGCAGACCGCCACCGTGCACGCCCTGGTGCCGATCTACATCCCGCTGCTGCTGCCGCTGACGGTCATCGCGCTGCCGCTGGCCGACCTGCTGCTCGCGGTGGTCCGCCGCACCTGGGCGGGGCAGTCCCCGTTCGCCGCCGACAAGCGCCACCTGCACCACCGACTGCTCCAGGTCGGCCACTCGCACAGCCGGGCCGTACTGATCATGTACTTCTGGGCCGCGCTGATCGCCTTCGGGACCGTCGCCTTCTCGGTCACCAACACCGGCCGCACCGTCGTCCTCACGCTGGCCGGGCTCTGCCTGGTCGGCCTGGTGGTGCTGCTCACCCCGCGGTTCCGGCCGCGGGCGCCGCGCGCCGTGCAGGCCTTCGTGCCGCCGCGCTACCGCCGCCGCCGTCCGGTTCCGGAGGTCGTGCGGGTCGCCGAGAAGCTGTCGCCCGTCGGGGGCGACGCGGACCCGGCCGCACCTGCCCCGACCCCGGAGGACGACTTCCCGGTCATGGACGAGGAGGTGCTCAGGCGCTTCGGAGACGGGGCCACCGCGGTCGGCCACCGACCGCGCGGCCGGGGCTGACCGCACACCCTGGTGCTGACGCGGGCGGGCTCTTCGGCGCGGCCGTCAGCTCGCCGCCTCGTCCGTTCGGGTGACATCATCGGGAACCCGTGTGGCGAGCAGCACATGCGTAGGGTAAAGACCACATCAAATAGCTTGTGATACCGTTCACGAGGAGCCCGGGCCTGGTCGAGAGCCTCTGTGCAATGAGGACTCGGATCCACGAAGGTCATCCTCCCGGTCCCAGATGTGAGCACTCGTCGGGTGTTCACGCTGCTCGACGTCCGTTTGCCCGACATGCCGCCGGAGTTGCCGACATGCCGTCCCATGACGCCCGGATCATCCGAGGCGCCGCAATCCCCACTGCGGTCGCCGGGGTCGCCGCCATGGCGATCTCCACCGCGGTGGTGGGGGTCAAGGGGCTGTACGGTGCCCTGTTCGCAGCGGTGCTGGTGATGGCGTTCTTCAGCGTCGGCCAAGCCGCTGTCGATCGCCTGAGCAGGGGAAACCCCCAGCTTCTGCTACCGGTGGCCATGTCGGTCTACATGGCTCAGATCCTCCTGGTGGGGATCGTGCTGGCGGTCTTCAAGAACACGACCGCCTTCGACACCAAGGTCTTCGGCTTCACCGTACTGGGTTGCACATTGGTCTGGACGGGGGCGGTGGTTCGGATCGGCATGAAGGTCAAGATCTTCTACGTGGAGACCGGTTCCTCCTCCAAGAAGGGGGATCCCCCGGAGCGTCAACCGTGACGCTGCCTCCTCCCCCTCCCAAGGAGGGGGCGGTGTCCGGTGCCCGGTCGACGGACTGCTATCGTCCGGGACAGCCACGGGGTGTGGCTTGCGGCTGGATCGTTCCACTGACCGGACGGATGGCGCTCCAGCACCCCACCGTCTCCACACTGTCGGCCAGACGAGGGCCGCGCTTCGGCGCCGCGCCCCGTTGTGGCCGGCGCGCGAGACAAGAATCCAGTCAAAGTGCCGCACCGTGGCTGAGAGCCGCGCCGACACACCGAGGTTGCCGTAACTATGTGTCACGACGAAGGAGTCCGTGGTGAGTGCTGACAGGCTCACGCAGCTCGCCTCCGAGGCCAACTGCCACCTGTTCTCCGGCTGCGGCTTCCCGGCGCCCGGCCTGAACGAGTTCCAGTTCAAGCCGATCTTCACGATTGGCAGCATCGAGTTCAACAAGCCGATGCTCCTGTCGATGCTCATCGCGCTGCTGGTCATCGGTTTCTTCTGGGCTGCTTTCGCCAAGCCGAAGCTCGTGCCGGGCAAGCTGCAACTGGTCGGCGAGATCGGCTACGAGTTCGTCAAGCGAAGCATCGTGCTCGAATCCATCGGCAAGCGGGGACAGAAGTACGTCCCCATGATGGTGTCGCTGTTCTTCTTCATCTGGCTCCTGAACGTGATGTCGATCGTCCCGTTCGTCCAGTACCCGGCTGCCGCCAACATCGCCTTCCCCGCAGGGCTGGCCCTGGTCGTCTGGGTCACCTACATGGGGCTGACCTTCAAGACCCACGGTTTCGTGGGCGGTCTGAAGAACCTGTGCTGGCCGTCGGGCGTGCCCGGCTGGGTCATGTTCATCCTGGTGCCGATCGAGTTCATCTCGAACGTCCTCCTGCGGCCCTTCACGCTCGCGGTCCGACTGTTCGCGAACATGTTCGCCGGTCACCTGCTGATCGTGATGTTCTCGGTCGCCTCCTGGTACCTGCTCAGCCCGAGCATCGGCGCGCTGTACGCGGGCGCCTCGTTCACCGTGACGGTCGCCCTGACCGCCTTCGAGCTGCTGATCCAGTTCCTCCAGGCATACATCTTCGTGCTCCTCGCCAGCACGTACATCGGCGGGGCGCTCGACGAGGCGCACTGACGTCGAACCGGCGCCGGAGCGACGGCGCCGACTCGCACGGGCAACTCCCGGCAAAGACTCCCGGTGGCCAACCACCACCGGTTCCACCACGCATAAGGACAGTTTGAGATGCAGAACCTCGCTGAGGTCACCGGTTCCGTCGCTTCCATCGGCTACGGTCTCGCGGCCATCGGCCCCGGCATCGGTCTGGGCCTCATCTTCGGTAACAGCGTCCAGGCCATGGCCCGCCAGCCCGAGGCCGCCGGCCTGGTCCGCACCAACATGTTCATCGGTCTGGCCGTGACCGAGGCGCTCGCGCTCATCGGCATCGTCATGCCGTTCGTGTTCGGCCGCTAGTCCGACACATCGGTAGCCAGTTTCGACGAAAGGTTCAGATATGAACCCCGTGGTCTTCCTCGCGCAGGAGGGGGAGGAGATGAACCCCCTCATCCCCGCGTGGCCCGAGGTCATCATCGGCCTGCTCTGCTTCTTCATCGTCTTCGGCATCCTCGGCAAGAAGCTCCTGCCCAGCATCGAGAAGGTGCTGGCGGACCGCCGGGACGCCATCGAGGGCGGCATGGAGCGTGCCGAGGCAGCTCAGGGCGAGGCCCAGGCCCTGCTTGAGCAGTACCGCGCCGAGCTCGCCGAGGCGCGTCACGAGGCTGCTCGCATCATCGAGCAGGCTCGCGAGCAGGGCGCCGCCCAGCTCGCCGAGATGCGCGAGGAGGGCCAGCGCCAGCGCGAGGCCATCGTCGCCGCCGGCCACGCCCAGATCGACGCCGACAAGAGGCAGGCGACCGCCGCCCTGCGCCAGGACGTGGGCTCGCTCGCGACCCAGCTGGCGTCCCGCATCGTGGGTGAGTCCCTTGAGGACCACGCGCGGCAGAGCGGTGTCGTCGACCGGTTCCTGGCCGAGCTGGAGGCCAAGGCCGCCGTTGCTCAGGGCGCGGCCAAGTGATCGGCGCCAGCCGTGAGGCCCTCGCCGCCGGGCGGCAGAACCTGGAGAGCCTGACCGACTCCACCTCGGTGGACGCGGCCAGGCTGGCCGAGGAGCTCACCGCCGTCACGGCCCTGCTGGACCGTGAGGTGTCGCTGCGCCGCGTTCTGACCGACCCGTCCCGGTCGGGTCAGGACAAGGCCCAGCTGGTCTCCTCGCTGCTGACCGGCCAGGTCTCCGGCGAGACGGCCGACCTGGTCGCCGGCCTGGTGCGGTCCCGCTGGTCGGGCGCCCGCGACCTGGTCGACTCCACGGAGCAGCTGGCCGCGTACGCCGAGGTCATCGCCGCCGACAAGGCTCGTGCCCTGGACGACGTCGAGGACGAGCTCTTCCGGTTCGGCCGGGTGGTGAGCGGCTCGCACGAGCTGCGCGCCGCGCTGACCGAGCCCAAGGCCGGTGCCGTCGCCAAGGCGGCCCTGATCAAGAAGCTGCTCGGCGGCCGCGCTCACGCGGGCACCGTGCGGCTGGTCACCACCCTGGTCAACAACCCGCGTGGCCGTAGCCTGGAGCAGGGGCTGGAGTCCTACTCCAAGCTCGCCGCCTCCCGGCGCGACCGTGTGGTGGCCCAGGTCACCACGGCGGTTCCGCTGTCGGACAGCCAGAGGGAGCGCCTGTCGGGTGCTCTCGGCCGGCTGTACGGCCGCCAGGTCCACCTGAACATCGACGTCGACCCCGAGGTCGTCGGCGGTGTCCGCGTGCAGATCGGTGACGAGATCATCGAGGGCACGGTGTCGAGCCGCCTGGAAGGCGCTCGCCAGTCCCTCGAAGGCTGAGCACCCAAGCAGCACATCCGACCCTCGGTCGGGAAACCGGCTCCACCGGAGTCGGGAAAACGTACGGCCGGTTCATACGACCCGGCCGAGAGTCGAGTACTTGCGGCCCTCAATGGCGGGCCGAGGATCGCAAACTAGGAGAGCAGGGAAGCCTGATGGCGGAGCTTACGATCCGTCCGGAGGAGATCCGGGACGCGCTGGCCGACTTTGTCCAGTCGTACCAGCCGGACGCCGCCTCTGTGGAAGAGGTCGGCACGGTCACTGACGCGGCGGACGGCATCGCCCATGTCGAGGGTCTGCCCTCGGTCATGGCGAACGAGCTGCTGAAGTTCGAGGACGGCACCCTCGGCCTCGCGCTGAACCTCGACACCCGCGAGATCGGTGTCGTCGTCCTCGGTGAGTTCGGCGGCATCGAGGAGGGCCAGACGGTGCGCCGCACCGGCGAGGTCCTCTCGGTTCCGGTCGGCGACGGCTACCTCGGCCGCGTCGTTGACCCGCTGGGCAACCCGATCGACGGCCTGGGCGACATCGCCTCGACCGGTCGCCGCGCCCTGGAGCTCCAGGCTCCGGGCGTCATGGCCCGCAAGTCGGTCAAGCAGCCGCTGCAGACCGGCATCAAGGCCATCGACGCGATGACCCCGATCGGCCGCGGCCAGCGCCAGCTGATCATCGGTGACCGCCAGACCGGCAAGACCGCGGTGGCCGTCGACACGATCATCAACCAGCGCGACAACTGGCGCTCGGGCGACCCGGAGAAGCAGGTCCGCTGCATCTACGTCGCCGTGGGCCAGAAGGGCTCCACCATCGCGTCCGTCCGCGGTGCCCTGGAGGAGGCCGGCGCGCTGGAGTACACCACCATCGTGGCCGCTCCCGCCTCCGACCCGGCCGGCTTCAAGTACCTCGCCCCGTACACCGGCTCGGCCATCGGCCAGGAGTGGATGTACGACGGCAAGCACGTCCTGATCATCTTCGACGACCTGTCGAAGCAGGCCGAGGCCTACCGTTCCGTCTCCCTGCTGCTGCGCCGCCCGCCGGGCCGCGAGGCCTACCCGGGTGACGTCTTCTACCTGCACTCCCGCCTGCTGGAGCGCTGCGCCAAGCTGAACGACGCCCTGGGCGGCGGCTCGATGACCGGTCTGCCGATCATCGAGACCAAGGCCAACGACGTCTCGGCGTACATCCCGACCAACGTCATCTCGATCACCGACGGCCAGTGCTTCCTGGAGTCCGACCTGTTCAACGCCGGCATCCGCCCGGCCGTGAACGTCGGTATCTCGGTCTCCCGCGTCGGTGGCTCCGCCCAGATCAAGGCCATGCGCTCGGTCGCCGGCCGTCTGCGTCTGGACCTCGCCCAGTACCGCGAGCTGGAGGCGTTCGCCGCCTTCGGTTCCGACCTGGACGCGGCCTCCAAGGCCCAGCTGGAGCGCGGTGCGCGCATGGTCGAGCTGCTGAAGCAGGGCCAGTACCAGCCGTTCCCGGTCGAGGAGCAGGTCGTCTCCATCTGGGCCGGCACCACCGGCAAGCTGGACGACGTCCCGGTCGCCGAGATCCGCCGCTTCGAGCGCGAGTTCCTGGACTACGTCCGTCTGCAGCACAAGGACCTGCTGGCCGGCATCGTCGAGACCGGTCTGCTGGCCGACGGCACCGTCGACGCGCTGACCAAGGCCGTCGAGAGCTTCAAGGCGGGCTACCAGACCGCTGACGGCAAGCTGCTCTCCGAGCAGGCCTGAGTCCGGTAGCGAGGGAAAGGACGTAACGACCCATGGGAGCACAGCTTCGGGTCTACAAGCGCCGGATCCGCTCTGTCACCGCGACGAAGAAGATCACCAAGGCGATGGAGATGATCTCCGCGTCGCGCATCGTCAAGGCGCAGCGCGCGGTGGCCGCCTCCACTCCGTACGCCGATGAGCTCACCCGGGCGGTGACGGCGGTGGCCACCCGGTCCAACGCCAAGCACCCGCTCACCACCGAGAACCCGAGCGCCTCGCGCGCCGCGGTCCTGCTGATCACGGCGGACCGCGGTCTGGCGGGCGGCTACTCGACCAACGCCATCAAGGCCGCGCTGACGCTCTCCGAGCGCCTGCGCGCCGAGGGCAAGGACGTGGTGACGTACATCGTCGGCCGCAAGGGCGTCTCGTACTACGGCTTCCGCAACCTCCGGGTCGCGGGCTCGTGGACGGGCTTCTCGGACAAGCCGACCTACGGTGACGCGAAGACGGTGGCCGCCGAGCTGATCGAGGCCTTCACCACGGAGACCGGCGGCGTGGACGAGCTCCACCTGATCTCGACCGAGTTCGTGTCGATGCTGACGCAGAACGCGGTCGAGGCGCGGCTGCTGCCGCTGAAGCTGGACGAGGTCCAGCTCAGCGACCAGAACCCGGCCAAGTCGGAGATCTTCCCGCTGTACGACTTCGAGCCGTCGGCGGAGGGCGTCCTGGACGCGCTGCTGCCGCGGTACGTCGAGAGCCGGATCTACAACGCGCTGCTGCAGTCGGCTGCCTCCGAGCACGCCGCCCGCCGCCGCGCCATGAAGAGCGCGACGGACAACGCCGGCGAGCTCATCAAGTCGCTCACGCGGCTTGCCAACTCGGCCCGTCAGGCCGAGATCACCCAGGAAATCAGCGAGATCGTCGGTGGCGCGAACGCCCTGGCCGACGCTAGCGCGGGGAGCGAATGAGTATGACCACCACTGTTGAGCCGACCACGGCGACGGGCCGCGTCGCGCGGGTCATCGGCCCGGTCGTCGACGTGGAGTTCCCCGTCGACGCGATTCCGGACATGTTCAACGCCCTGCACGTCGAGGTGGACAACCCCGACGGCTCGGGCAAGAAGACCCTGACCCTCGAGGTCGCCCAGCACCTCGGCGACGGCCTGGTCCGCGGCATCTCGATGCAGCCGACCGACGGTCTGGTCCGTGGCTCGCAGGTCAGCGACACCGGTGCCGCCATCTCGGTGCCGGTCGGCCAGATCACCAAGGGCAAGGTCTTCAACGCCCTCGGTGACGTGCTGAACGTCGACCAGGCGGAGTTCGACAAGCAGGTCGAGGTCCGCTGGCCGATCCACCGCAAGGCCCCGGAGTTCAAGGACCTCGAGTCCAAGACCGAGATGTTCGAGACCGGCATCAAGGTCATCGACCTCCTCACCCCGTACGTCCAGGGTGGCAAGATCGGTCTGTTCGGTGGTGCCGGTGTCGGCAAGACCGTTCTGATCCAGGAGATGATCTACCGCGTCGCCGAGAACTTCGGTGGTGTGTCGGTGTTCGCCGGCGTCGGCGAGCGCACCCGTGAGGGCAACGACCTCATCGACGAGATGGTCGACTCGGGCGTTCTGGACAAGACCGCGCTGGTCTTCGGCCAGATGGACGAGCCGCCGGGCACCCGTCTGCGCGTCGCGCTCTCCGCGCTGACCATGGCGGAGTACTTCCGCGACGTCGAGAAGCAGGACGTGCTCCTCTTCATCGACAACATCTTCCGGTTTACCCAGGCCGGTTCCGAGGTGTCGACCCTGCTCGGCCGTATGCCCTCCGCGGTGGGCTACCAGCCGAACCTGGCCGACGAGATGGGCCTCCTGCAGGAGCGCATCACCTCGACCCGCGGTCACTCGATCACCTCGATGCAGGCGATCTACGTCCCCGCGGACGACCTGACCGACCCTGCGCCGGCCACCACCTTCGCCCACCTGGACGCGACCACCGTTCTGTCGCGTCCGATCTCGGAGAAGGGCATCTACCCGGCCGTCGACCCGCTGGACTCCACGTCCCGCATCCTCGACCCGCGGTACATCGCTGCGACCCACTACGAGACGGCCGTCCGTATCAAGGGGATCCTGCAGAAGTACAAGGACCTCCAGGACATCATCGCGATCCTCGGTATCGACGAGCTGTCCGAGGAGGACAAGGTCACGGTCCACCGTGCCCGCCGCATCGAGCGCTTCCTCTCGCAGAACACCTACGTGGCGAAGCAGTTCACCGGTGTCGAGGGCTCGACCGTCCCGCTGTCGGAGACCATCGAGGCCTTCAACTCGATCGCGGACGGCAAGTACGACTCCGTCCCGGAGCAGGCCTTCTTCATGTGCGGTGGCATCGAGGACCTCGAGAAGAACGCCGCCGAGCTGGCGAAGAAGTAGTCCGGCCGGTAGCAGCCGAGCGTGATCGCGAGGGGTGGGCCCCAACCCTGGGACCCACCCCTCGCGTCGCATCGACTGTGATTCCGGTCAAATCCGTGCCGCCGGTTTCATGCCGGGGGCGCGGGCCCGTTATTCTTACCGAAACTCCCGAGTAATCGGGCGTTGCATGAGCCTAGGAGCCCACGTTGGCTGAGCTGCACGTCGAGCTGGTCGCAGCCGACCGCAAGGTGTGGTCCGGTGCGGCCACCATCGTCGTCGCCCGTACGGCTTCCGGTGACACCGGCATCATGGCGGGTCACACCCCGGTGCTGAGCGTGCTGGAGACCGGTCCGGTCACCATCCGTACCACGGACGGCAACACCGTGATCGCCGCGGTGCACGGCGGCTTCATCTCGTTCGCCGACAACAAGCTGTCTCTGCTCGCGGAGATCGCCGAGCTGGCGGACGAGATCGACGTCGCGCGCGCCGAGCGCGCGCTGGACAAGGCCAAGTCCGACCTGGACGAGCACGCCGAGCGGCGCGCCGAGGTCCGGCTGTTCGCGGCGCGCGGCCTCAAGGCCCACGCCTGAGTGCGCCGGATCCCGCCTGAGCGGGGTCGACCGACGGTCCCGGGGACGCGTGAGCGTGACCCCGGGACTGTCGTCTCAGTTGGTAGGTCAACGCGGTCGGCTGGTACGACCGACACGGGGAACGCGGGTAGCGAGGAGGTAGGTGAGCATGGTCCTCGCCCTTGTGGTGTGTGCGGCGGTCGTGGCGCTCGGTGTGATCGGGTTGGTCGCGTTCGCGGTACGCCGCCGTGTGATCCAGCGGGTCGGTGGCACGTTCGACTGCAGCTACCGGCTCAAAATGCCGGCCGACGCCTCGACGCAGCCCGACCTCGACGAGAACGGCCAACCCACCCCGGCCCCGGTCCCGCAGACCGATGGCAAGGGGTGGGTTTTTGGTATCGGCCGGTACAGCGGCGATTCCATCGAGTGGTTCCGGGTCTTCTCGTACGCCCCGCGCCCGCGCAAGGTGCTGCCGCGCCGGGAGATCGAGGTGCTCGGCCGGCGCTACCCGGAGGGGCAGGAGGAGCTGGCCCTGCTCTCCGGCTCGGTGGTGCTGCGCTGCCTGCACAACGGGGCCCCGCTGGAGCTGGCGATGAGCGAGGACGCGCTCACCGGTTTCCTCGCCTGGCTCGAGGCGGCCCCGCCCGGGCAGAGGGTCAACGTCGCGTAGCGACGGACCCTCGGGGTGGGGGGGAGGTCAACGTCGCGTAGCGACGGACCCTCGGGATGGGGAGGCCAACGTCGCCTGACGGGGGTCAGCGGGGGTCACCGCGACCCAAGCGGCCCGGCTAGGCTGGCCGCATGGTCAATCTGACGCGCATCTACACCCGCACCGGCGACGACGGCACCACCGCGCTGGGCGACATGAGCCGCACGACCAAGACCGACCCGCGCCTGGTCGCGTACGCGGACACCAACGAGGCCAACGCCGCGATCGGCGTGGCGATCGCCGCCGGCGCGCTGCCCGAGGACGTGGCCGCCGTGCTGACCCGGGTGCAGAACGACCTCTTCGACGTCGGCGCCGACCTGGCCACCCCGGTGGTGGAGGATCCGAAGTACCCGCCGCTGCGGGTCCAGCAGTCGTACATCGACAAGCTGGAGGCGGACTGCGACCACTACCTGGAGACGCTGGAGAAGCTGCGCAGCTTCATCCTGCCCGGCGGCACTCCGGGAGCCGCGTACCTGCACCTGGCCTGCACCGTGGTCCGGCGGGCCGAGCGGGCCACCTGGGCGGCGATCGACACCCACGGGGACACCGTCAACCCGCTGACCGCCAAGTACCTCAACCGGCTGTCCGACCTGCTGTTCATCCTGGCCCGGTCGGCCAACAAGGAGCGCGGTGACGTGCTCTGGGTGCCGGGCGAGAACCGCTAGCGGCCGCGCGGCCTAGCTGCTCGGCTTCGGCGGCTGCTTGGGCCAGAGCGTGTAGCTGGCCGCGATCGCGGTGTTGACCACCGCGGCGATGCCCAGCTTCCAGTACCACTGGTCGAAGACGGCGGTCCCGGGCGCGTCGGTGAACAGCTTCAGCGCGCTGATCAGGGTGACCGTGATCGCCACCGAGACCAGGGTGCGCCCGCAGATCCGCCACTCGTGGCGGCTGCGTTCGGCGCCGTACCTGGGCGCGGGCGGCGGCTTCGGCCCGCCGGCGAAGCGGTGCAGGAACCGGGCGTCGGCCCAGCGGACCACCGACGGGCCGTAGCCGACCGAGAAACCCAGGTAACTCGCGGCCAGCGCGTGCGTCCAGGAGGCGGTGGCGCCGCCGCGCAGGTCGAGGAAGGTGAGCAGGAAGAGCCCGAGGTCGATCACCGGCAGCCCGACCAGCAGGACGGTGCTCACCGGGCGCCACCGCAGCAGGTAGCGGGTGACCAGTCCCAGGGCGAGGACCACCCAGAAGGCGGCCTCGGCGGCGAGGATCAGGGTGACGATCATGGTCTGCTCCGGCTCTCGGCGATGCCTCCAGCCTCCCCGGGGCCCCTCGCGTGCGCGTCGTCGCCGGGAACGGACCCGGGCTGCATCTTTCGATGTACGGGGGCTCCTCCCCGCTGCCGGAGCCGGGTCGGCCGCCGGGATGATCTGATGGGGGCGTGCGCAGACCCACCCCCACCCCGCGGCAGGTCGACGGGGCACTGGCGCTCTCCGGGCTGTTCGGCGGGCTGCTGCTGATCGCCTTCCAGGTGTACGACCACTCGTCGACGGTCGAGCGGTGGCAGGTGCTGCCGGCGCTGCTGGCGATGTCGGGCCTGGAGCTGATGCGGCGGACCCGGCCGGTCCTGGTGGTGACGCTCGGCGGACTGGTCTTCGCCGGGAGCATCTTCTCCGGCGCGCTGCTGGCGACCACCATCATGTACACCGACCTGCTCTACGCGGCGGTGGTGTACGGCCCCCGCCGGATGTCGCCGGTCCTGCACGTGAGCGGCACCGTCTCGGTGCTGGTGCTGACCACCCTGACCTTCGTCTACGCCGACTCGGCGACGGCCGTCGCGGTGGCCGTGGTCACCGCCCTGATCTTCCTGGGCCCGCTGTGGACCGCGGACGCGGTGCGCAAGCACCGGGAGGAGGCGGAGACACAGCGGCTGCGGGCGGAACAGACCGCGCTGCTCTCGGAGATGGACCGGCGCGAGGCGGTGGTCGCCGAACGGTCCCGGATGGCCCGCGAGTTGCACGATGTGGTGGCCAACCACCTGTCGGCGATCGCGATCCATGCCACCGGGGCGCAGTCGATGGCGCGGCGTCAGCACCGGGCGGCGGACGATCCGGTGGTGGAGGTGCTCGGGGTGATCCGGGAGAACAGCGTCCAGGGATTGGCCGAAATGCGTCGCATCATCGGCCTGCTGCGTGACAGCGGCGGCGGCGAGGCCGACGAGTCCTGGGCCGCGCCGGACCTGGCGGCGGTGGACGCGCTGCTCGCCAAGGCCCGGGCGGCCGGGCAGGACGTCGGGCTGGCCTTCGAGCTGGCCGAGCGCGGGGAGCGCGGCTCCCTGCCGGTGCCGGTGGAACTGGCCGCGTACCGGATCGTGCAGGAGTCGCTGACCAATGCGCTGAAGCACGCCGGTCCGGGGGAGGTGCGGGTGCTGCTGGACTTCCGCCCCGAGGAGCTGCGGATCGTCGTGGACAGCCCGTTCCGCCAGGGGGCGGGGCGGTCGCTGCCGGGCGCCCGGGCCGGGCTGGTCGGCATGGCGGAGCGGGCCTCGCTGCTGGGCGGCGGCTTCGAGGCCGGGCCGCGGGACGATCGCTGGAGTGTGCGCGCGGTGCTGCCGCGGGCGCTGGGGACGGAGGAAGGGGCGGGACGGGCATGACGATCCGGGTGCTGGTCGCGGAGGACCAGGCGGCGGTGCGGGCGGCGCTGGTGATGATCCTGCGGGCCGAGCCGGGCCTGGAGGTGGTCGGGCAGGCGGCGGACGGCGAGGAGGCCGTCCGGCTGGCGCTGGAGCTGCGGCCGGACGTCGTCCTGATGGACGTGCAGATGCCGCGGCTGGACGGCGTCTCGGCGACCCGCCAGGTGGTGGCGGCCGGGGCGGCGCAGGTCCTGGTGCTGACCACCTTCGACCTGGACGAGTACGTCTACGGTGCGCTGCGGGCCGGGGCGGCCGGGTTCCTGCTGAAGGACCTGGAGGCGGACACCCTGGTCGAGGGCATCCGCACGGTGGCCCGCGGGGACGGCATGCTGGCGCCCTCGGTGACCCGACGGCTGATCGGCACCTTCGCGCGCCCGGAGCGGGTGGTCGGGCCGGAGCTGCGGGTGGCGGTGGACGGGCTGACGCCGCGCGAGCGGGAGGTACTGGCCTGCATCGGGGCCGGCCTGTCGAACGGTGAGATCGCCGGGCGGCTGGAGATGGCGGAGGCGACCACCAAGACGCACGTCAGCCGGATCCTGGCGAAGCTGCGGCTGCGCAGCCGGGTACAGGCCGCGATCCTCGCCCAGGACCTCGGGCTGATGATCTGATCGAGTGATTTGCTCAGGTGACCAGGTCGGTCGCAGATCACACCCTCGGATGGCACCACGGGCCGCGTCCGGGGACTAAAGTCCGGCCCATGAGCGATGCGGCTCGGTGGGCGACCCCTGCCTTGAGCCGCCTTCAGGGCCCGCCCATCGGGGCGGCGACGGCATCGGGAGACCAAGCCATGAGCAATGCGTCCAGCAAGCAGATCGCCGTGATCGGTGCCGGCCTGATGGGCGCCGGCATCGCCCAGGTCTCCGCCCAGGCCGGGCACCCGGTGGTCCTGCGTGACGTGACCGAGGAGGCGCTGCGGCGCGGCCTCGACGGCATCCGGGCCTCGTACGACAAGTTCGTCTCCAAGGGCCGGCTCACCGCCGAGGACGCCGAGGCGGCGCTCGCCCGGATCACCACCACCACCGACCTGGGCGCCGTCGCCGAGGCCGACATCGTGGTCGAGGCCGTCTTCGAGCAGCTGGACGTCAAGGAGGGCGTCTTCAAGGAGCTCGACAAGCTCGCCAAGGACGGCGCGGTGCTCGCCTCCAACACCTCCGCCATCCCGATCACCCGGATCGCCGCCGCCACCTCGCGCCCCGAGTCGGTGGTCGGCGTGCACTTCTTCTCGCCGGTGCCGCTGATGAAGCTGGTCGAGCTGGTCCGCGGCTACAAGACCAGCGACGGGACGCTGGCCGCCGCCCGCGCCTTCGCCGAGGGTGTCGGCAAGGAGGTCGTGGTGGTCAACCGCGACGTGGCCGGCTTCGTCACCACCCGTCTGATCACCGCGCTGGTCGTCGAGGCCGCCAAGCTCTACGAGTCGGGCGTCGCCAGCGCCGAGGACATCGACACCGCCTGCCGGCTCGGCTTCGGCCACCCGATGGGCCCGCTGGAGACCGCCGACCTGACCGGCGTGGACATCCTGCTGCACGCCGCGCGGAACATCTACAACGAGACCCAGGACGAGAAGTTCGCCGCCCCGGAGGTCATGGCGCGCATGGTCACCGCCGGCGACCTCGGCCGCAAGAGCGGCCGCGGCTTCTACCCGTACCCGGGCAAGTGACGGCGGGTAGCCGGCGCTGAGCCGGTGAACGGGCGGGCCGTGCGGTCGTGGAACCGGGCGGCCCGTCCCTCCCGGGGCGGGTGAGTTTCCTCACGCCGGTGCCGCAGACGGGTGATTTGGGCGGTAATCGAGCATAAGTGTGGAGAGTTCCTGCGTATATTCCCTCGGACGAGTGAAATCGCTTCAGATCCGGCCATGACCAGCAACCCAGGGGGCCGGCTCACCGTCAGATGGATGACGGGGAACCCGGCATTCCGGCCGGGGCCGGCGCGTGGGGCCGCGGGGCCCGCCCGGCGCCCGGATCGCCACCGCCCCCTCCGGCCCGGCACCGCCGGCGACACCCGTACCCACCGACACCCGCACGCCGCACCCGCGCACCGCACCGCACCGCACCCGAACACCCCCGCACACCCGCATCCCAGGCCCGCCACGCGAAGGAGGAGAGCATGCGCATCACCGGCGACCACGCGGCGCTGGCCATCGAAGGCCGCCTCGACGTGCGCACCGCCGCCGACGCGCGCGCCCGGCTGCACCAGGCCGTCGACGGCGGGCTCGGCGATCTCGTCCTCGACCTCGCCCGGCTGGAGTTCTGGGACGCCACCGGCCTCGGCGTGATCATGGGGACCCACCGCCGGGCCGGGCGGATCGGCCGCCGCCTGGTGCTCCGCTCCGTCCCCGCGCAGCTCCAGCGCCTGCTGGTGGCCACCCGGCTGCACCGCATCCTCGCCGTCGAGGGCGTCACCGCCGACGCCCACGGCGCCACCCTCCCCGCGCTCTGACCACCCGGCGGCCCGGGGCCCCGGGCCGCTGACCGCGCGACGCTGCGCGGGTGGGCACGGATGTGCGAGAGTCTGGCGTCAGGACACGGCCGCCCGGCCCGCCCTTGCCGGGCGCGCGGCGGCCGGTCGGGGTTGACGGCGCGAGCGTGGGGCGGAGCAGAACGTGGCACAGCCAACCGGTGACTTCCGGCAGGAGTCCGTGCGCACCCGGAGCGGTGAACTGGTCTCCGGGGGACTGCTGGTGACCGTCGGCGGCCCCGAGGGCTCCGAGGTGCGCCCCTGCCCCGAGGAATGGCGCCCCCGGCCCCGTTCCGTCGTCCCCGGTGCGCCCGCCCGCGGCCCGGCCGGCGACGCCGGCCGCCAGGTCGGCCCGCTCGCCCTCGGCGCCGGGCCCGCCGACCTGCCGCTGCTCGACCGCGAGGACGACGTCGCCCAACTGCTCGCCCAGCTCGCCGAAGGCCGGTCGATACGCCTGGTCGGCCAGGCCGGCTCCGGCCGCAGCGCCCTGCTGTCCGCCGTCGCCGCGGCGGCCGGCGGACTCGCCCCCGGTGGCGTGGTGCAGCTCTGCGGCCACCGCCGCACCGCCGCCGACCTGCTCCAGGACCTCTTCGCGGCGACCCACCACGCCCCCGGCTTCCGCCCCGACCCCGGCCAGCTCGTCGAACACCTCGCCCGGGTCGGCGCGATCGTCGTCATCGACGAGGTGGTGCCCACCGGCGCCGAACTGGAGGCGCTGCTCGGTGCCGCCCCCGACTGCGCGTTCCTGATCTCCGCCGCCCCCGACAGCCCGCTGCTCCCGGCGGACTCCCGGCTCCGGGACCACCTGGTCGCCGGCCTCTCCCGGCCGGCCTGCCTGGCCCTCGCCGCCCGGCTGGCCGGGCGGCCGCTGGACGCCGCCGAGAAGGCATGGGCGGTGGACCTCTGGTTCGAGTCCGAGGGACTGCCACTGCGCTTCGTCCAGGCCGCCGCCCTGCTGCGCCAGCGGGACATCGCGGTGGACGCCCTGGTGGCCGCCGAGGAGGACCGGATGGACGTCTTCGGCGCGGTGGAGGAGCCCGTCCACCACCCCGATCCGGCGGTCCGCGAGGCCGCGCTGCGCGGCACCGTGCCACTGCCCTCGGTCGCCGAGTCCACGCTGCCCGCCGTCCGGCTCGCCGAGGGGCTGAGCGAGACCGCGCAGGCCGTGCTGCGGCTCGCCGTGGCGCTCGGCGGCGAATGCCCGACCGCCCCGCACCTTCCCGCGCTGATCGACGTCGGCCAGGGCGAGAGCGCGCTCGCCGAACTCGCCGACGCCGGGCTCGCCGTCTCGATCGGCGGCCACCACCGGCTCACCGCCGGGGCGCTGGAACTGCTCGCCCCGCACTGGCCGGCCCGCGGCAGCGCCGACGGCGCCGCCCAGCACTTCGCCTGGTGGGTCGGCCACTCCTCGGTCTCGCTGCCGCAGATCGCCGCCGAGGCCGAGGTGGTGATCGGCGTCCTGCTCGCCGACCGGGCCGCCGGGCGGCACGACGCGGTGCTGCGGCTGGCCCGGGCCGCGGCCCCCGCGCTGGCGCTGGCGCTGCGCTGGGGGGCCTGGGAGCGCGCCCTGCAGCTCGGCCTGGAGGCCGCCCGGCACACCGGTGCCCGGGCCGACGAGGCCTGGTTCCGCCACGAGCTGGGCGTGTACGCCGTCTGCGTCCATGAACCCGGCCGGGCCATCGCCGAGTTGGAGGCCGCGCTGGCGCTGCGCGGCGCGCTCGGCGAGCGGCGCGGCGCGGCCGGGGCGCGCCGGATGCTGGACCTGCTGCGGGCCGAGGGCCGGCAGCTGCCGCCCGCCGCACCGGCCAAGGCGGCTCCGGCCCGTCGGCCCGGGCTGCGGGCCATCGCCAGGGTGCCGCTGCGGCTGGGGAGCCGGCGCACGGCGATCGCCGCCTCGGCGGCGGTCCTGGCACTGGGGGTGCTCGGCACGGCGGTCGGGATGACCGTGGCCGGCGAGGACAAGGGCAACGATCCGCACAGCAGCAGCGACGACGGCTCGGTGCTGCCGGGCGCGGGAAGCTCGCCGCGCTCCGGCGCGCCGCGACCCTCGGCCTCCTCGACCTCCCCGTCGGCCGCGCCGACCACCGACCTGCCCTCGGACGGGGCCGCCGCGGCGGCCTCCGGGGAGCCCGACGACGAGCCCGCGCCGAGCGGCGCGGCCACCGCCTCGCGGACGCCGTCCGGCTCGCCGTCGGCCTCGACGTCGGCGTCGAAGCGGCCGAGCCGTTCGCCGAGCCCGGGGGAGAGCAGCACGGCCGCCTCCTCCCAGCCCGCCGCCCCGAACCCGCCGCAGCCCCCGGCGGGCGGCACCGCCGGTTCCGGTGGCGGGACGGGCGGTGCGGGCGCGGCCGGCGGCTCGGGCACCTCGGGCGGCTCCGGCGGCTCCACGTCGGGCGGGACGAGCGGGGGCGGCGCCGGGGGCGTCACTCAGCCGACCGGCGGGACCACGCCGTCCACCCCGCCGTCCACCCCGCCGAGCACAGCGCCCGCGCAGACCGCCACGCCCTCGCCGCCGACGACGACGCCGTCGGACTCGGCGAGTCCGACGGCGTCCGCGACGTCCCCGTCGCCGAGCGGCACCTGACCGCTCAGAACAGCTTCAGCTTGTCGTCGTCGATGCCGCGCAGCTCGTCGTAGTCCAGCACCACGCAGCCGATGCCGCGGTCGGTGGCCAGCACCCGCGCCTGCGGCTTGATCTCCTGGGCGGCGAAGACGCCCTTCACCGGCGCCAGCAGCGGGTCCCGGTTGAGCAGCTCCAGGTACCGGGTGAGCTGCTCCACACCGTCGATCTCGCCGCGGCGCTTGATCTCGACGGCGACCGTCGTACCGTCCGCGTCGCGGCACAGGATGTCCACCGGGCCGATCGCGGTCGGGTACTCGCGGCGGATCAGCGACCAGCCGCTGCCGAGCACCTCCATCCGGTCCGCGAGCAGCTCCTGGAGGTGGGCCTCGACGCCGTCCTTGATCAGGCCGGGATCCACGCCGAGTTCGTGCGAGGAGTCGTGCAGCACCTCCTCCAGCGTGATGATGAGCTTCTCGCCGGCCTTGTTCTCCACCGTCCAGACCCCGTCGGCCTCCTTGAGGGCGCACGGCGGGGACATCCAGTTGAGCGGCTTGTAGGCGCGGTCGTCGGCGTGGATGCTGACGCTGCCGTCGGCCTTGACCAGGATGAGCCTGGTGGCGGAGGGCAGATGGGCGGAGAGCCGACCGGCATAGTCGACTGAGCAGCGGGCAATTACGAGACGCACGGTCGACCACGCTAGCCCACCGGGGCCAGTTGATGCGATTCCACGACGAGCGGGTGAAGAATCCACGAACCCCGCCACGATGGATGCCCTGCGATCCTCGAAAGCCCGTCGGCACCCTGGCGGCCACCATGATAGGCCGCTACGGTGTGTGACGGACTGCTTGCGGGAGCGCTGTCAACGGGGATGGAGACTTCAGATGAACGATCCGACGGGATCCGGCCAATGTGGTGCACACGGGCGCATTCCCGGAGCAATCCGCAGGAATGACCGGCCTGGCCCGTCGTTGACTGCCACGCTGTTCTGAGCGGCCGGCGCCCTCGACCGACGTCCCTCGAAAGGTCTGCGGCGCCCCCGCGTCGGCGCGGTGCCGGAAACCCGGCCGTCCGGCGGCGTCACACCCGTCCGACGGTGCCCCGGACACACACGCGTCCCACCCTCACCCTCAGCTTGGACTACGCATCACCACCCGGGCGTCGCGCGGGTGGACCGCGAGAGGAGAACCCATGTCGCTCGACGTCTCACCGGCCCTGTTGGACAAGGCCGAGCGGGACGAGGTCGACGAGCGGGAGTTCGTCGACTGCGTCCGCGTCTCCCTGCCGTACGCCTGGGACCTGATCAGCTCACTGGTCGCCCAGGCGAAGGTCGACGGCACCGACTTCGCCGACAACCAGGTACCGCCGCCCAGTGAGCAGGCCCGCGGCCAGCTCCTGCGGGCACTCGCCAGCAATGCGATCCGGGGTGCCCTGGAGCGGCACTTCGGTGTTCAGCTGGCCTTCCAGAACTGTCACCGGGTGGCGGTCTTCGTGCCGTCCTCCGCCAACAAGAAGCGGTACGAACGCTTCACATCGGTCCGCGCACAGCTGCTCAACCAGTCCGAGGAACTCCGCGACTGCTGATCTCAGCCCAACTGCGGCAGGACCTCGGAGCCGAGCCGGGCGATGTTGTGCAGGGTCGCCTCCCGGTCGCCACTGCCCTCGGCGAGCAGGGCGAAGCGGCGGATGCCGGTCCGCTCGGCGGTGGCCAGCAGCCGGTCCGCACACTGCCTCGGCGTCCCGACCGCGTGCAGGTCGCAGAGCAGCTCGGTGTACTGGCGCGGGTCGCGCATCTTGCGTTCCCGGCCGTCCACCGTGCGGTGCGCGCCGAGCCCGAACTCGAACCAGCCGGGCATCGCACGGAGCAGAGTGGCCCGGGCCGCCGAGGTGCGGTCGTCGACCTGGGCCACCCCGGCCGCGACGTGTCGGCGGGCGACCCGGCGCAGCTGTTCCTCGCCGCGTCCGGCCGCCAGCCAGGCGGAACGATACAGCTCCAGCATGCGCAGCTTGTCGTCGTCGCCGGAGTGCATGCCGAGCAGCATCGGCAGGCCGCGCTCGGCGGCGGTGCGGACCCCGCCGGGTGAGGTGCAGGCGACCACCACGGGCGGTCCGGCCGGCGGGCGGCCGACGGTGGTGAGCTGCTCGTCGGCGGGACCGTCGGCGTCCTGGCGCTGACGGGGGAAGCGCAGCACACCGGCGCCGGTCCGGTCGGCGAGGCCCAGCCAGGCGCCGAGGTCCGGGCGGCGGGGAGGTTCGGTGGCCCGGGGCACCACGGCCACCTCGGGGAAGCTGAACTGCGGTCCGGCCGCGCCCACCCGGGAGCCGCGCAGCCAGCGCAGCAGCAGGTCGAGCCGTTCCGGGAAGCCCTCCTCGAAGGCGTCCACGCCGCTGCCGAAGACGTCCAGGTCGATCCACGGGCCGCCGCGCCCCACCCCGAGCGTGAAGCGTCCGCCGGAGGTGAGGTGGAGCAGGGCGGCCTGTTCGCCGAGCGCCACCGGGTGGGTGGTGGAGAGCACGCTGACCGCCGTGCCGATGCCGATCCGCGTGGTCCGGCCCAGTAGCAGCGCGGCCAGCGTGGCGGCGTTCGGGCAGACGCCGTACGGGACGAAGTGGTGCTCGGCCAGCCATACGCTGTCCAGCCCCGCCTGCTCGGCCTCGACGGCGGCCCGCACGGTGCGGTCCAGCGCCTCGCCGTGGGTCTGGCCGGGGAACTGTGCGGAGAGCAGGAAGGCGCCGACCCGGACCGGTGCGGTGTCCGCGGTGGCGGCGCTCGCGCCCTGGGCCGCCGGTAGCGGGGTCGCCGGGGTGGTGGCGACGGCCGTGGCGGTGCTCGTTCTGGTCATTTCTGAGGCCTCCTCGGGTGCGCGCAGGGTCTGCGGGCCCCGCCTGTCCCCTCGTGAGTAGCCCATGTCATGTGCCAATGGCACACCGGAGCACCGATTTACCGGAGAAACGGGTGGATCTCATGGGAAACACCCGATCATCCTCCGATGCCGTGATAGTGGCCCGGTCGGGTGGCGCCCGGCCGTAGGCTGGAACGGTTCCCGCAACTCGTAGAGAGGTAGCCGCCGTGTCGCCCCGACGCAACCGGATCAAGACCGCCGCCGACCGCGACCAGGCCGAGCCGGCCGCACCGCTGGGCGGCTCGATGCGCCGGACCGAGAACTACCAGGGCGACGACTGGGTGGTCCAGACGGTTGCCGGGACGGCCGGCCGGCACTACCGCTGCCCGGGCTGCGACCAGGAGATCCCGTCCGGCACGGGCCACATCGTGGCCTGGCCGATGCACGGCGCCGGGGTGGACGACCGACGGCACTGGCACCGGGCCTGCTGGGGCGCGCGGGAGCGCCGGGCCTCGAACCTGCTCCGCGGCCGCGGCGCTCCCCGGTACTGACCCGCCCCGGGCTCAGGCGTCGCGCTTCTTCAGCACCAGCGCCCCGCCGACCAGCGCGGCGAGCGTCCAGGCCAGGCAGATGGCGAAGCCCGCCCACGGCCCGTACGGCTGGTCGTGCTGCTCGTAGACCAGCAGCATCCGGGAGCCGGCGTAGTCCGGGAAGTAGTGGGCGACGGTCTTGGCGCCGGGCACCGCCGAGAGGATCGGCGAGAGCAGGAAGAAGAACGGCACCAGCACGCCCAGCGCCAGGGTCTGGTTGTGCAGCATCGCGGTGACGCCGGCCGAGAAGAGGCAGAGCATCGTGAGGTAGAGCGCGGCGCCGAACACCGCGCGCAGCACGTTCGGTTCGCCGAGCGAGGTGGAGTGCTCGCCGAGCAGCGCCTGGCCGGTGAAGAAGGTGAGGAAGGCCGTCACCAGCGAGACGGCCAGCGCCAGGGTGCCGAGCACCACGGCCTTGCCGGTGAGCAGGGTGCCGCGCTGCGGGACGGCGGCCAGGGTGACCCGGATCATGCCGCTGCTGTACTCGTTGCCGATGGCCAGCACGCCGAAGACGATGATGGCCAGCTCGCCCAGCATGATGCCGGCGAAGGACGTGCCGGTGGCGTCGAACGGGGAGTTGTCGCTGCGGAACTCCTCGAAGTTGTTGTTGGTGAGCAGCGACAGCAGGGCGCCGATGCCGAGGGTGACCACGAAGGTCAGCGCGAGGGTCCAGACCGTCGAGCGGACGCTGCGGATCTTGGTCCACTCGGAGCGCAGGACCGCGGGGAAGGACGCCATCTCAGTTCTCCTCCGTGCCGGGGGAGGCGGGCTGTCCGGCCCGGCCGCCCTTCCAGTTCGCACCCCAGGCGCCCGGTGCTCCCGCTGCGTCCTGTGCGGCGGGTGTGCCGGGCGCGGCGGGTGTGCCGTCCGGGCCGTGCACCGGCCCGGAGCCGGCGTGGTACTCGACCGCGTCGGCCGTCATCTGCATGAACGCCTCCTCCAGCGAGGCCTGCTGCGGGCTCAGCTCGTGCAGCACCACGGCGTGCGCGGCGGCCAGCTCGCCGAGCGCGGCGAGGTCGCCGTCGACCACCTCGAACGAGCCGTCCGGCCCGGGTTCGTGCCGCAGCCCGGCGCCGGCCAGGGCGTCGAGCAGCCGCTCGGGCTGCGGGCTGCGCAGCCGGACGGCGGAGCGGGAGTTGCGGCGGATGAACTCGGACATCGGCAGGTCGGCGAGCAGCCGGCCCTTGCCGATGACCACCAGGTGGTCGGCGGTGACGGCCATCTCGCTCATCAGGTGGGAGGAGACGAAGACGGTGCGGCCCTCGGAGGCGAGGCGCTTCATGAGGTTGCGGATCCAGAGGATGCCCTCCGGGTCGAGGCCGTTGACCGGTTCGTCGAACATCACGATCTCCGGGTCGCCGAGCAGCGCGCTGGCGATGCCGAGCCGCTGGCCCATGCCGAGCGAGAAGCCGCGGGCGCGCTTGCGGGCGACCGGGGTGAGACCGACCAGGGCGAGCACCTCGTCCACCCGGCGCTCGGGGATCCGGTTGCTCTGGGCGAGCCAGAGCAGGTGGTCGCGGGCGGTGCGGCCGGGGTGGACGGCCTTGGCCTCCAGCAACGCGCCGATGTACTTGAGCGGTTCGCTGAGTTGTCCGTATCTCTTGCCGTCGATGGTGACGCGGCCGCCGGTGGGGCGGTCGAGGTCGAGGATCATGCGCATGGTGGTGGACTTGCCGGCGCCGTTGGGCCCGAGGAACCCGGTGACCACCCCCTCCGGGACCTTGAAGCTCAGCCGGTCCACGGCCAGCGTCCTGCCGTAGCGTTTGGTCAGGTCGTGCAACTCGATCATGGGAGCTCCCTCACTCTCCGTCAGACTATGACAATGCGGACAAGGCGGCCTGCTGAGTGGGCCCGCCGGGCGCACCGGAATACGGTGGCCCCATGACCCAGCTCCCCTCCGCAGTGTCGGTCCGCGAGAGCGGCACCGGAACACCCCTCGTGCTGCTGCACGCCTTTCCGCTCAACGCCGCCATGTGGTCCGCCCAACTGGACGAGCTGCCCGGCCCGGGCGGGGACCGGGCCCGGGTGATCGCGCCCGACCAGCGCGGCTTCGGCGCCGCCGGGCTGGGCTCCGAGGAACCCTCGCTGGAGGCCGTCGCCGACGACGTCGCCCGGCTGCTGGACGCCGCGGGGATCGACCGGGCGGTGCTCGGCGGGCTCTCCATGGGCGGGTACGTGGCGATGGCCTTCGCCGAGCGGCACCCGGACCGGCTGGCCGGCCTGCTGCTGGCCAATACCAAGGCCACCGCCGACCCGGAGGCCGCCAGGACGAACCGGGAGCGGATCGCCTCCGCCGTGCTGGCCCGCGACAGCGTCCGGCTGCTGCTCGACGAGCGGGTGGCCAACGGTCAGCTGGCCCCGGGCTCGCAGCACCTGGTCGGCCGGGTGCAGGAACTGGTCGAGGCCGCCCCGCCGGCCGCCGTCGCCTGGGCGCAGCGGGCCATGGCGGCCCGGCCGGAGCGCCTCGACGTGCTGGCCGGGCTGCGGGTGCCGGCCGCCGTGGTGGCGGGCGCCGAGGACGCGCTGATGCCGCTCACCGAGGCGGAGCTGATGGTGGAGGCCCTGCCGGACGCGGAGCTGACGGTGCTTCCCGGCGTGGGCCACCTGAGCGCGATCGAGGCGCCGGAGGCGTTCGACGCGGTGGCGCTGCGCCTGCTGGAGAGGGTGGCGGCGGGATGAGGGAGGAGCGGGCGGAGACCGGCGGCTGGGACTTCTCCGCGCTGGAGGTGACCGGCCGGATGCCGCTGACCAATCGGGGCGAGGGGCTGCTCGAACTGACCCTGGAACCGCTGGGCGAGGACTACTGGATGCGCCCGGGGGAGACGTTCATCGTCACCTCGTACGGCGACTACGGCCCCGGGCACCCCTTCGAGGTGCAGTACTGGCCGGACTCGGTGTCGGTCTGGTGCACCTCGTGGTTCGGGACGGTCTCGGACGACGAGGGCAACCAGCTGAGCTGCGGGCACCAGCGCCCGGACGGCGCCTACCCGCGCTGAGGAAAGGGGACGGCCCCCGCCCTGGGAGGGCGGGGGCCGTCGGGGCCTGCGGGCCGCGTCAGCGCGACTGCTGGGCGGGAACGCCCATGGTGTCGTCGTTCGGCAGCGAGGCGGCGGCCACGGCCGCGCCGGTCAGCGTCGCCAGCATCTCGCGGACGTTGGTCAGCTGGGCGTTGATGCTGTCGCGGCGGTTGGTGAGCGCCGCCAGCTCGCGCTCGGATTCGCTGCGGATGCGGTCGGCCTTGGCGTTGGCGTCGGCCACGATGTCCTCGGACTGGCGCTGGGCCGTCTCGACGGTCTGGCGGGCGCGGCGCTCGGCGTCGGTCCGCAGCTTCTCGGCCTCCAGGCGGAGCTGCTCGGCGCGGTGCTCGATCTCGGCCAGCCGCTTCTCGGCCTTGGCCTGACGGGCGGCCAGGTCGCGCTCGGACTGCTCGCGGCGCTTGGCCAGGTTGGTCTCGAACTCCAGCGCGGCCTGGGCGGCCTTGGTGCGGGTCTCCTCGAAGAGGGCGTCCGCCTCCTCGCGCTTGTTCTGGGCGTCCTTGTTGGCCTCGGCGCGCAGCTGGGCGGCGTCGCTCTTGGCCTTGTCGACGATCCGCAGACCCTCGTCCTCCGCCTTGGCCTTGCGGTCCTTGGCGTAGTTCTCGGCCTCGGTGCGGACCTGCTGGGCAGCCGCCTCGGCGAGCTCGCGGTGCTGCTCGGCGGCGCGGTGCGCCTCCTCGCGCAGGTCCTTGGCCTCCTCCTCGGCGAGCCGCAGGATCTTCTCGACCCGGGCACCGAGACCGGCGTACGACGGCTCCGCCTCGGCGACCGCCGCCTGGGCGGTCTGGGTCTCCAGGTGGAGCTCCTCGATGCGCTTCTCGAGGGCGCTGATCCGGGTCAAGGCACTGTCACGGTCGGCCACCAGCTTGGTGATCCGCTCGTCGACCTGGGCGCGCTCGTACCCACGGCGCACCAGGTCGAAGCCGTGAGGGGAGTGACTGTCGCTCATGGGGTTCTGGGCTTCCTGTCGTCAAACCGCTGAGGTGGTTGAGGGAATCCTGACACGGTACCGGAGTGTCGGCGACGAAACGCCGTTGTCCCGCGGACAATGTCCGCTCAATCGGGTGGTGCGCTCTTGGAGCGATTGCCGCCCGACCGGGGAGAGCCAATTCCGGCACCCGCCTTGGCCCCCCCGTCCTTCTTGGTGGTGCTTCCCCCGTTGGCCTGTGCGACCGGCGACGGAGCCTCGAAGGCCTCCAGGGCGGACAGCACGTCCTGCACCCTGGAGATCTCCGTGTTGATGTCCTTGCGGCGGCGCACCAGTTCGTCCAGCTCGCGCCGGCCCTCGTCGGTGGCCCGCTGCGCCTCGGCCCGTGCCTCGGCGAGCAGCCGCTCGGCCTCCGCCTTCGCCAGCTCGACCTGCTCGTCGGCGGCCCGGTCGGCGGCCCGCAGCCGCTTCTCGGCCTCGGCCGACGCCGACTCCAGCCGCTCCTCCGCCTCGTCCTGAGCGGACTTCAGCTTGGCCTCGGCCTTGATGATCAGGGCCTCGGCGCGGTCGGTGGAGCTGGCGAGCTTCGTCTCGGCCTCCTTGAGCAGGCCCTCCGCCTTGCGGACGGCCTGCAGCCGGACCTTGCTGGCCTCGGTGGACGCCTCCGAGGTCAGCTCATTGGCCCGGTCCTCGGCGGCCGCGACCAGCGCCGCGGCCCGGTCCTCGGCCTCGGCGACGGTGGCCACCGCCTGCTCCTCGGCCTCGGTCAGCTGCTCCTGGGCGGCCGTCACCAGCGCGTCCACCCGCTCGCCGGCCGACTTCATGGCCTGCGCGTTCTCCTTGCGGGCGCGCTCGTGCAGGGCCTCCACCTCGGCGTCGGTGCGCTCGCGCAGTTCCTCGGCGCGCTCGCGGATCGCGGTGGCGTCCCGGCGGGCCTCGGAGAGCAGCGCGTCGGCGTCGGACCGGCCCTTCTCGACGGCCTCCTGCCCGGCGGCCTCGCCGGCCACGACCAGCCGGTCGGCCTCCTTGCGGGCGGCGGCGACCATCGCGTCCGCCTGCTCCTCGGCGGCGGCCGTGGTGGCCAGCGCGGTGGTCCGGGCGTCCTCGCCGAGCGCCTCGGCGTCCGCGAAGGCCTTCTCCAGTACGGACGTGGCCCGCTCGCGGGTGGCCTTGTCGAACTGTTCGGCGGTCTCCCGGACCTCGGCGTCGTAGGCGTCGGCGCGGCCGTGGGTGGCCGTGTCGTACTCGTCGGCGAGGGTGCGGGTGGCGAGCGCGTACTCCTCGGCCTCGGCGCGCAGGGCGGCGGCGAACTCCTCCGCCTCGGCGACGGTGGCGGCGGCCCGGTCCTCGCCGGCGGCCACCGTCCGGGCGGCCCACTGCTCGGAGTCGGCGCGCTGCTGCTCGGCGGTCTCCTGGGCGGCGCGCAGGGTGTCCTCGGCCTCGGCGCGCAGCTGCTCGTCGTAGGCCTTCGCCTCGGCGAACTGACGGGCCAGCTCGGCCTCGGCGGCCTCGCGGTCGGCGGCCAGTTCCAGCTCGGTCTGCTCGCGCAGGGCGGTCGTCTCGGCGGCGGTCCGGGCCCGCAGGTCGGCGGTCTCGTGCTCGGCCGTCTCGCGCAGCCGGGCGACCTCCTGCTCGGCGGTGTCGCGTTGCTCGGCGGTCTCGCGGTCGGCCAGCGCCCGCAGCTCGGTGGTCTCCCGGTCGGCGGTGTCGCGCACCTCGGCGGCGGCCCGCTCGGCCTGCTCGCGCAGCTCCTCGACATCCCGCTCGGCGGTGGCGCGGAGTTCGGCGATCTGCTGGGAGGCGGTCTCGTGCAGCCCGGCCACCGACTGGCGGACCTCGGCGGCCTCCTCCTCGGCGGCCTCGACCAGCGCGGCGGCCTCGGTCCGGCCGGCCTCGACCAGTTCCTCGCCGTCGCGCCGGGCCTGCTCCAGCTCCTCGCCGGCCTCGGTGCGGATCGCCGCGGCGGTGGCGCGGGCCTCGGACAGCTCACGGCCGGCCTCGGCACGGACCGTCCCGGCCTGCTCCTCGGCGAGCGACAGGTCGGCGGCGCCCCGCTCGCGCAGCTCCTTGGCGGCGGTTTCGGCGTTGGTGCGGAGCCGCTCGGCGGTGGCCTCGGCGGCTTCGCGGACGGCGGTGGCCTCGGCGGTGGTGCGTTCGGTGAGTTCGGTGGCGACGGTTTCGGCGTCGGTGCGGACGCGTTCGGCGTGGGTGTCGGCGGCTTCGCGGACGGCGGCCGTCTCCGCGGCGGTGCGCTCGGTGAGTTCCGCCGCGGCGGTTTCGGCTTCGGCGCGGCGCTGTTCGGCGGCGGTTTCGGCGGCTTCGAGGGTGCGTTCGGCCTCGGCCTTCAGGCGCGCGGTTTCGGCGGTGGTGCGTTCGGTGAGTTCGGTGGCGGCGGTTTCGGCGTCGGTGCGGACGCGTTCGGCGTGGGCCTCGGCGGCTTCGCGGACGGCGGCCGTCTCCGCAGCGGTGCGCTCGGTCAGCTCCGCCGCGGCGCTCTCGGCCTGCTCGCGCGCGGCCGTGGCGGCGGACAGCTGCTCGGCGGTCTCCTCGCGCTCCTGGAGCAGCCCGGCGGAGGCCTCCGCGCGCTCGCGCCGGCTCTCCTCGCGCAGCGCCTCGGCGGCGGCCTCGGACTCGGCCCGGGCCCGGGCGGCCTCGGCGTCGGCCTCGGTGCGCACCCGCTCGGCGTCGGCCACCGCGGCGTCGCGCACGGCGTTCGCCTCGGCCTGCGCGTCGGCCCGCACCGCTTCGGCGGCGGCCGTCGCCTCGGCGCGCACCTGCTGGTCGAACTCGGTTGCCCCGCGCCGCAGTTCGGCGGTCTCGCGCTCGGCGGCGGACCGGTTCTCGGCGGCCGCGGCCTTGGCGGCGGTGAGCGCGTCCCGGCCCTGCTGCTCGGCCGTGGCGGTGGTCTTCGCGGCCTCGGCGCGGGCCCGCTCCAGGGTCTGCTCGGCCCGCCCCTGGGTCTCGGCGGCCTGCTCCTTGGCCTGCTCGCGCAGCCGCTCGATCTCGGCGGCGGCGCCGGCGCGCAGGTCGTCCGCGTCGGCCTTGGCCTTGGTGAGCAGTTCCTCGGCGCTCTTGGCCGACTCCTCGATCTGCAGCACCGCCTGGCGGCGGGCCTCGCCACGCACCCGGTCGGCCTCGGCGGCGGCCTGCGAGCGCAGCTCCTCCGCCTCGGCGCGCAGCCGGGCGGCCTCGTCCTGCATCTCCTGGATCCGCTCGCGCACGGCGGCGGCGTCGTCCAGGGCGGCGTTCTGGGCGGCCTCGACGGCGGCCTGCGCCTGCTCGCGCAGCCGCTCCGCCTCGGCGGCGGCCTCGGCGCGGATCCGCTCGGCCTCGGTGGTGGCGCCGGTGCGGGCGGCCTCGGCGTCGCGGCCGGCCCGGTCGAGCATCTCCTCGGCGGACTTCGCGGCCTTGGCCAGCTGGGCGGCGGCCTCCGTGGCCCCGGCCGCCCGGCCGGCCTCCTCGGCCTCGCCGCGCAGCTGCTCGGCGGCGGCCCCGGCCTGCGCCCGCAGCTCGGCGACATCCCGGTCGGCCTGGGCGCGCAGCTCGGCGATCGCGGCCTCGGCCTCGGCGCGCAGCTGTCCGGCCACCGACTCGGCGGTGGCACGCAGCCGCTCGCTCTCCTCGGCGGCGGCGGCCTTGGCGGCGTCCGCCTCGGCCTGCTTGGTGGCGGCCTCGGCGCGGATCGCGTCGGCCTCCTTGGTGGCCTGGGCGACCATCCGGGCCACCTCGGCGCGGGCGGTCTGCGAGCGCTGCTCGCTGGCGGCCTCGCCGTCGGCGACCTTCCGCTCGGCGGCGGCCTCGGCATCGGCCTGCAGCTGTTCGGCGGCGGCCTCCGCGTGCGAGCGCAGCTCGGCGGCCTCCTGCCGGGCCCGCTCGGCCTCGGCGACGGCCTCGGCGCGCAGCCGTGCTATCTCCGCCTGGGCGTGGCCGAGCTCCTGCTGGGCGCGGGCCTGCTCGGCGGCCGCGGCCTCCTTGAGCCGGCCGATCTCGGCGCGGGCGGCGGCCAGCTGCTGCTCGGCGGCGGCGTGCGCGGCGGCGAGCTGCTGCTGGGCCTCGCCACGGGCGGCGTCCACGTCCGCGGCGGCCTGGGCGCCGGCCTGCTGGGCCTGCTCGGAGGCGGCCCGCAGCAGGCGCTCGGCGTCGCTCTGGGCGCGCTGGAGGGCGGCCGAGGCGGCGGCCTGGGCCTCGCCGCGGGCGGCGTCGACGTCGGCGGCGGTCTGGGCGCGGGCCTGGTCGGAGAGCGCGGCGGCCTCGGCGCGGGCGGCGGCCATCATCCGCTCGGACTCGGCGCGGGCCTCCTGGAGCAGGCGCTGGGCCTCCTGCTCGGTGCCGGCCCGGGTCTGCTCGGCCCAGTTGACGTTCTCGTTGACGTGCTGTTCGGCGCTGCGCCGCAGCTCGGCGAGCTCCTCCTCCAGCTGGCGGCGGCGTGCGGCCAGCTCGGCCTCCAGCCGGGCGGTGCGCTCGGCGGCCTCGGCCATGATCCGCTGGGTGGCGGCCTGGGAGTCGCGCAGCTGGCGCTCGGCGTCGGCGCGCAGCTGCTGGGCCTGCATCTCGGCGGTGCGGAGCATCTGCTCGGCCTGGCCGGACACGGCGTCGAAGGCGCGCGGCTGGGCGAGCATGCGGCGGGACTCGTGCAGCTTGGCCCGGAGCACCTCCACCTGGTAGGCGAGGTCCTCGGCATGCTCGACTGACTTGTCCCGCTCCTTCCGAGTCCGATCCATCTCGGCCTCGAACTGGGAGAGGTGATCGTCAACCTCGTAGCGGTCGTAGCCCCGCACTCCGCGGTCCCATCCATCTCCTGGTCGCGTCCTCGACCCGGCCGGTCCGTGCTCCCGTTGTCCGGGCACCGGTCCGACTGGTCCTTGCATCCGCGGCCGTCCGGACGCCCCTGCCTAGTCGGGGACGCCCGCCGCGGTCGTCGGAGTCCGGGGCGGGAGCGCGGTCGATCCGCGTTCCCCCGTCCGGGTGGACTCCTGGGCGAACTCTTGCCTTGTGGAGAATGGTGACAGATCCGTCTTGCGACTGTTCAGCCGTGCCCGCGAAATGGACTCCCCTGCGACGGGCCTCCCACCGGGGCGGACGGGCCTGTCTTCGGCCGTGCTCGTCGTCCCCGTCCCCCGGAGTCTTCGCGCACCTGGGCATTGTAGTGGGAGCGTCTTGCGGGGGAATGGTCGCGTGGGGGTTTTCCGGGTTGCCCGGTGAGGTTACTGACGGGTCATGAGGGTGGCGGGGCGGCGGACGGCCGGGCGCCGCCCCGCGACGGCGGCGGCCCTCAGTGCGCGTCGGGCCCGGCGGCGGTGACCAGCTCGGTCAGCACCCCGCCGCAGTCCTTGGGGTGCAGGAAGGTGATCCGCGAGCCCATCGAGCCGGTGCGCGGCTGGTCGTAGAGGACCCGCACGCCCTTGGCCCGGATCTCCTCGGAGTCGGTGTCGACGTCGGCGGTGCCGAAGGCGATGTGGTGGACGCCCTCGCCGTTCTTCGCCAGCCACTTGCCGACCGGGGAGTCCTCGCGGATCGGCTCCAGCAGCTGGAGGTACGACGCGCCGCCGTCCCCGGTGTCGTTGATCTTGAGCATGGCCTCCCGGACGCCCTGCTCCTCGTTGACCTCGCTGTGGAACACCTCGAAGCCGTAGGTGGCGCGGTAGAACTCGACGGTCTTGTCGAGATCGCGGCAGGCGATGCCGATGTGGTCGATGCGGGTGAGCACGGGGGCCTCCGGTCCGGGACGGGTGCGACGGGACGGCAACAGTGCAGCGCATGCCGGACGTCGGCGCCAGCGATCGGGGTGCGAGTCTGCTCACACGGGCCGGGCGGCAGGGTTCACCCGGATCGACGCGGCACGGTGTTGACTGGATGGTGCCAGTGCGCTCGATCACATCTTGGGTCCGGTGACGGGCGGGTACCAGGTCAGTACATTGAGCGGAATCCTCCACCTGGCCACGACGTGCGAAGGGGCTCGTCCCATGACCAACACCACCTCAGTGATCGTCGCCGGGGCGCGCACCCCGATGGGCCGGCTGCTCGGCTCCCTCAAGGGCTTCTCCGGTGCCGAACTCGGCGGCTTCGCGATCAGGGCGGCGCTGGAGCGGGCCGGCATCACCGGTGACCAGGTCCAGTACGTGATCATGGGCCAGGTCCTGCAGGCCGGCGCCGGCCAGATCCCCGCCCGCCAGGCCGCCGTCAAGGCCGGGATCCCGATGAACGTCCCGGCGCTCACCATCAACAAGGTCTGTCTCTCCGGCCTCGACGCCATCGCGCTGGCCGACCAGCTGATCCGGGCCGGCGAGTTCGACGTCGTGGTGGCCGGCGGCCAGGAGTCCATGACCAACGCCCCGCACCTGCTGCCGAAGTCCCGCGAGGGCTACAAGTACGGCGCGATCGAGCTGCTCGACGCGATGGCGCACGACGGCCTGACCGACGCCTACGAGAACATCCCGATGGGCGAGTCCACCGAGAAGCACAACACCCGCCTCGGCATCCCGCGCGAGGTCCAGGACGAGATCGCCGCCGCCTCGCACCAGCGGGCCGCCAAGGCCCAGGCCGACGGCGTCTTCGACGCCGAGATCGTCCCGGTGGAGATCCCGCAGCGCAAGGGCGAGCCGGTCCTGTTCAGCCAGGACGAGGGCATCCGCGCCGACACCACCGCGGAGGGCCTGGCCAAGCTGCGCCCGGCCTTCACCAAGGACGGCACCATCACCGCCGGCACCTCCTCGCAGATCTCGGACGGCGCCGCCGCGGTGGTCGTGATGAGCAAGGCCAAGGCCGAGGAGCTGGGCCTGAGCTGGATTGCCGAGATCGGCGCGCACGGCAACGTCGCAGGCCCGGACAACTCGCTGCAGTCGCAGCCGTCCAACGCGATCAGGCACGCCGTCGCCAAGGAGGGCATCACGGTCGAGGACCTCGACCTGATCGAGATCAACGAGGCCTTCGCCGCCGTCGCCTTCCAGTCCACCAAGGACCTCGGCGTCTCCTCGGAGATCGTCAACGTCAACGGCGGCGCGATCGCGCTCGGCCACCCGATCGGCATGTCCGGCGCCCGCGTGGTGCTGCACCTGGCGCTGGAGCTGCAGCGCCGCGGCGGCGGCGTCGGCGCGGCCGCGCTGTGCGGTGGCGGCGGCCAGGGCGACGCGCTGATCGTCCGGGTGCCCAAGGCCTGACCGGAGTACCGACCGATTCACAACGGGGCTGCGGACCACCACAAGTGGTCCGCGGCCCTTCGGCGCAAGGAGCAGCTACCGATGATCGATGTGCCGACCCTGGTCGAGCAGGCCCGGCAGGGCCGTCCGCGGGCGGTCGCCCGCCTGATCTCGCTGGTCGAGAACGCCGCGCCCGAGCTGCGCGAGGTGATGGCCGCGCTGGCGCCGTACACCGGGCACGCCTACACGGTGGGCCTGACCGGCTCGCCGGGCGTGGGCAAGTCCACCTCCACCTCGGCGCTGGTCTCCGCCTACCGGCGGCTGGGCAAGCGGGTCGGCGTGCTGGCGGTCGACCCGTCCTCGCCGTTCTCCGGCGGCGCGCTGCTCGGCGACCGGGTCCGGATGCAGGACCACGCCACCGACCCGGAGGTGTTCATCCGCTCGATGGCCACCCGCGGCCACCTCGGCGGACTCTCCTGGGCGGCCCCGCAGGCGCTGCGGGTACTGGACGCGGCCGGCTGCGACGTCATCCTGGTGGAGACGGTCGGCGTCGGCCAGTCCGAGGTGGAGATCGCCGCGCAGGCCGACACCACGGTGGTGCTGCTCGCCCCCGGCATGGGCGACGGCATCCAGGCCGCCAAGGCCGGGATCCTGGAGATCGGCGACGTGTTCGTGGTCAACAAGGCCGACCGGGACGGCGCCGACGCCACCGCCCGGGAGCTCAACCACATGCTGGGCCTGGGCGAGGCCCGGGACGCGGGGGACTGGCGCCCGCCGATCGTGAAGACGGTCGCGGCCCGCGGCGAGGGCGTCGACGAGGTGGTCGAGGCGCTGGAGAAGCACCGCGCCTGGCTGGACGAGCACGGCGAGCTGGCCGTGCGGCGCCGTCGCCGGGCCGCCGACGAGATCGAGGCGATCGCGCTGGCCGCGCTGCGCGCCCGGATCGGCGACCTGCACGGCGACCGGCAGCTGGCCGGTCTCGCGGAGCGGGTGGTGACCGGCGAGCTGGACCCGTACGGCGCGGCCGACCGTCTGGTGGCGGGCCTGACCGCGCCCTGACCGCCGGGGGGAGGCCGGCCACCGGCCGGCCTCCCGCGCGTCAGGACCGGGCCAGTAGCCGGCGCGGGTCCTCCAGCAGGCGGGCGGTGTCGGCCAGCACCCGCGCGCCGAGCTCGCCGTCGACCAGACGGTGGTCGAAGGAGAGCGCGAGCGTGGTGACCTGCCGGGGCCGGACCTCGCCCTTGTGCACCCAGGGACGCTCCCGGACCGCGCCGAAGGCCAGGATCGCGGCCTCCCCGGGGTTGAGGATCGGGGTGCCGGTGTCAACGCCGAAGGTGCCGATGTTGGTGATCGTCACGGTGCCGCCGGTCAGCGCGGCGGGTGTGGTGCGCCCGGCCCGGGCGGTCGTGACCAGCGCGTCCAGTTCCTCGGCGAGCCTGCGCAGGGTCAGCCGGCCGGCGTCCTTGACGTTCGGTACCAGCAGGCCGCGCGGGGTGGCCGCGGCGATGCCGAGGTTGATCCGGCCGTACTGGACGATCTCTTGCGCGTCCTCGTCCCAGGAGGCGTTGATCTCCGGGTGCCGGGCGATCGCGGCGAGCAGGGCCCGGCAGACCAGCAGCAGGACGTTGACCCGCACGCCGGACAGCTCGGGATCCTCGCGCAGGGCCGTGACCAGCCGCATCGTCCGGGTGACGTCGACGGTGACGAACTCGGTGGCGTGCGGGGCGGTGAAGGCGCTGGCCACCATGGCCCGCGCGGTGGCCCGGCGGACGCCCTCGACCGGGATCCGGCGGTCCTGCGGGCCGTCCTCCGGGGCGGGTGCCGCCGCCGCGGCGGGACGGGCGGCGGCGAGCACGTCGGCCCGGGTGATCACGCCGTTCGGGCCGGTGGGCGGGACGGCGGCGAGGTCCACGCCGTGGTCCCGGGCCAGCTTGCGGACCGGCGGCTTGGCCAGGGGCAGGGCCGACGGCGCGGGCGCGGGACCGGCGGGCGGCGCGGACGCGGGCACGGCCGCGGGGGCGGCGGGCGTGGGTGCGGCCGGCACGGGCCGCTGCCGGCGGCGGGCCGGCTCGGCGGCGCCGTAGCCGACCAGGTTGGGCTCCCGGGCGGGCGTCGTGGCCTCCCGGTCGGCGCCGGTGTCCACGGTGATGATCACCGCGCCGACGTCCACCGTCGTGCCCTCGGGGAAGCGCAGCTCGTGCACCACCCCGTCGTAGGGGATCGGCAGCTCGACGGCGGCCTTGGCGGTCTCCACCTCGCAGACCACCATCCCGTCGTGCACCGGGGTGCCGGGCGAGACGTGCCACTGGAGGATCTGTGCGTCGGTCAGCCCCTCGCCCACATCGGGCAGGACGAACTCACGAATGCGGCTGGTCACGGGTTCCTCGGGGTGCTCGGATGAGGGGGTCAGAAGGAGAGGGACCGGTCGATCGCGTCCAGGACGCGGTCCGGCGTCGGCAGGTACTCCTCCTCCAGCCGCGCCGGCGGGTACGGGGCGTGGTAGCCGCCGACCCGCAGCACGGGTGCCTGGAGGTGGTAGAAGCAGTCCCGGGTGATCCGGGCGGCGATCTCCGCGCCGGCCCCGAAGAAGACCGGCGCCTCGTGCACGACCACCAGCCGGCCGGTGCGCCGGACCGACTCGGCGAGCGTGTCGGTGTCCAGCGGGGAGACCGAGCGCAGGTCCACCACCTCGACGCTCCGCCCCTCCGCCGCCGCCTCCTCGGCCACCTCCAGGCAGGTGCCGACGGTCGGGCCGTACCCGGCCAGGGTGATGTCCCGGCCCGGGCGGCGGACGACGGCCGCGTGCAGCGGGTGCGGTGCGGCGGCGGTGTCCACCGGGCCCTGCTGGTAGTACCGGCGCTTCGGCTCGAAGTAGATCACCGGGTCGTTCCCGGCGATGGCCTGACGGAGCATCCAGTAGGCGTCCTCGGGAGTGGACGGGGAGACCACCTTGAGCCCGGCGATGTGCGCGAACAGCGCCTCGGGGGACTCGCTGTGGTGCTCCACCGCGCCGATGCCGCCGCCGTAGGGGATCCGGATGACGACCGGGAGCGCGAGCGCGCCCCCCGAGCGGGCCCGCAGCTTGGCGAGCTGGGTAACGATCTGGTCGTAGGCGGGGAAGACGAAGCCGTCGAACTGGATCTCCAGGACCGGGCGCCAGCCGCGCAGGGCCAGACCGATCGCGGTGCCGACGATGCCGGACTCGGCGAGCGGGGTGTCCAGCACCCGGCGGTCGCCGAAGTCCTTGTGCAGGCCCTCGGTGATCCGGAAGACGCCGCCGAGCGGGCCGATGTCCTCGCCCATCAGGACGACCTTCGGGTCCGCCTCCATGGCGTGCCGCAGGGCGGTGTTGATCGCCCGTCCGAGGCTCAGTACGGTCGGGTCGGTCCCGGTGTCGGTGCGCCCGGGTGTCATGGCGGCCATGTCAGCGGCCCTCCGCTCCGGCGAACGACGCCTGGTAGGCGCGGAACTCGGCGCGCTCCTCGTCGACGAGCGCGTGTCCGTCCGCGTAGATGTGGTCGAAGATGGCCTCCGGTTCCGGATCGGCCATGGTGCGCACCCCCTGGCGCACCCGCAGTGCGGCGGCCTCGGCGGCCTCGTCGACACCGGCGAGGAAGGCCTCGTCGGCGAGGCCCTCGCGCTCCAGGTGGGCGCGGATCCGGGCGATCGGGTCGCGGCGGGTCCACGCGTCGACCTCGGCCGCGTCCCGGTAGCGGGTGGGGTCGTCGGAGGTGGTGTGGGCGCCCATGCGGTAGGTGTAGGCCTCGATCAGCATCGGGCCCCGGCCGGTCCGGGCCCGCTCCAGGGCGGCCCGGGTGACCGCGAGGCAGGCGAGCACGTCGTTGCCGTCGACCCGCACGCCCGGGAAGCCGAAGCCGGCGGCCCGCTGGTGGATCGGTACCCGGGTCTGCCGGTGGTTGGGTTCGGAGATCGCCCACTGGTTGTTCTGGCAGAAGAAGACCACGGGGGCGTCGTAGACGGCGGCGTAGTTGAACGCCTCGCTGACGTCGCCCTGGCTGGTGGCGCCGTCACCGAAGCAGACCAGCACGGCGCTCCCGGCGTCCTCCAGGGCGGCGCCCATCGCGTAGCCGGTGGCGTGCAGCGTCTGGGAGCCGATCACCAGGGTGTAGAGGTGGAAGTTGTGCTCGGCCGAGCGCCACCCGCCGTTGCTGACGCCGCGGAACAGGGCGAACAGTTTCAGGGGGTCGAGTCCGCGGCCGAGCGCGAGGCCGTGGTCGCGGTAGCTCGGGAAGACGTGGTCGTCGTCGGCGAGCGCGTGGGCGGCGCCGACCTGGGCGGCCTCCTGGCCGAGCAGCGAGGGCCACAGGGCGAGTTCGCCCTGGCGCTGGAGGGTGACGCCCTCGGCGTCGATCCGCCGGGCGACCGCCATGTCGCGGTAGAGCGCGCGCAGCAGGTCGGGCCCGGCGTCGAGCCGGTAGTCGGGGTGGGCCACGCGGCGGCCGTCCGGGGTCAGCAGCTGGACCTGGTCGGGAGCGGTGGGCGGGATGGGATGTGCCACGGTGCTACTCCGGGGTTTCGTCGTTCGCGGGGCCGTGGTCAGGCGTGGAGCGCGGCGGGCGTCGTCGTCCGGCCGGGGACCTGGTACAGGGAGAGGTCTCCGTGGCCGGGGGCCTGGTCGAGCGTCGGGTCGGAGACGAGGATCGCCTGCTGGAGGGCGCGCACCCGGGGCGACGGTTCGAGGCCGATCTCGTCCACCAGGGTGGTGCGCATCCGGCGGTACACGTCCAGGGCGATCGGCCGTCGGCCGGCCCGGTAGAGCGCCAGCATGTACTGGGCCTGCAGGCTCTCGTGGTACGGGTGGCTGATCGACAGCGCGGCCAGGTCGCCGAGCACCTCGTGGTGGCGGCCCAGGCGGAGGTAGGCCTCGACCCGGTGTTCGACCGCGGCCAGTCGGCACTCCTCCAGCCGGGCCCGTTCGGCCTCCAGCAGGCGGCCGACGTTGACGTCGGCGAAGGCCGGGCCGCGCCACAGGGCGAGCGCCCGGTCGAGGACGGAGGCCGCCTCGTGCTCGCGCCCCTCGGCGAGCAGGTGGCGACCGCGGGTGGTGAGCGTCTGGAAGACCTCCAGGTCGAGGGTGCGCCCGCCGGCCTGGAAGAGGTAGCCGCCGGCCCGGGTGACCAGGACCTCCTTGGCCGTCGTGTGGTCGGCGAGGTCGAGTGCGGTCACCAGCGCCTTGCGCAGCTGCAGCACGTAGGTCTGCAGCGTGGTCATCGCGCTGACCGGCGGTTCGCTGCCCCACAGCTCGGCCATCAGCGCCGAGAGCGGGACGATCTGGCCGCCGTGGGCCAGCAGGAGCGCGAGCAGTTTGCGCGGCTTGGGCGCCACCTGCTCGAAGGCACACTCGTCTGTCTTGACCGACAGTGGCCCAAGAACACGAATATCCATCTTTCCCCCGTGGATCTGTTAAAAAATCAAATTCTCTCGTCGAGCCCCCGATATATCCGGCGCACCCCCGCCGTGCCGTCGAGCGAGCGCCAAGATATGGCGGAGTATCGCAATCCGGATTGGTTAACCAGCGTACGGTAGGTGGCTTCCGGCGGTGGGTGCTCCCTGTGTGATCTCGATCACGATGGGGCGAAGGAGTTAATTCTTGGACATTTCGGAGCCGTCCTGTAATTTCCCGAATCCTCCTTCCAGTGGGCCTCCAGTGGCGCTCAAGGTGTCGGTTGCAGGCTTGTTGGCGTCGGCACGGAGGGTCCGGTGCCGGGGTGTCGCGGTTGCATGTACGCGACAGTGTTCAGGCGGAGGAGTACGGGGAAATTGACCAGGAAAGTGGCAATAACGGGAATAGGTGTGGTGGCCCCCGGTGGGGTCGGAACAAAGGCGTTCTGGCAGCTGCTCACCGACGGCCGGACCGCGACGCGTACCATCTCTTCATTCGACGCCTCACCCTTCCGCTCCCGGGTCGCCGCCGAATGCGACTTCGACCCGGCCGTGCACGGACTCTCCCCCCAGGAGGTCCGCCGGCTCGACCGCGCCGGGCAGTTCGCCCTGGTATCGGCCCGGGAGGCGATCGCCGACAGCGGGCTCGAGGTCGAGGGGCTCGACACCCACCGGATCGGGGTCTCGCTCGGCAACGCCGTCGGCTGCCCGACCAAGCTGGAGCAGGAGTACGTCGTCACCAGCGACGGCGGCCGGCACTGGGAGGTCGACCACCGCTACACCGTGCCGTACCTGTTCGACTACCTGGCGCCCAGCTCGATGGCGGCCGAACTCGCCTGGGACGTCGCGGCCGAGGGACCGGCGGCGATGATCTCCACCGGCTGCACCTCCGGGCTCGACTCGGTCGGCTACGCCGCCGACCTGATCCGCGAGGGCCGCGTGGACGTCATGCTGGCCGGCGGCACCGAGGCGCCGATCTCGCCGATCTCGGTGGCCTGCTTCGATGTCATCAAGGCGACCACGCCCCGCAACGACGACCCCGAGCACGCCTCCCGGCCGTTCGACATCAGCCGGAACGGGCTGGTGCTGGCCGAGGGCGCCGCGGTCTTCGTCCTGGAGGAGCTGGAGCACGCCCGCAAGCGCGGCGCCCACGTGTACGCGGTGATCGGCGGGTACGCCACCCGCTCCAACGCGTTCACCATGACCGGTCTGCGCCCGGACGGCCGGGAGATGGCCGAGGCCATCCGGGTCGCCCTGGACGAGGCGCGGATGGACGGCGACCGGATCGACTACATCAACGCCCACGGCTCCAGCACCAAGCAGAACGACCGGCACGAGACCGCCGCGTTCAAGCGTGCCCTCGGTGACCACGCCCACCGGACCCCGGTCTCCTCCATCAAGTCGATGATCGGGCACTCGCTCGGCGCGATCGGCTCGATCGAGATCGCGGCCTGCGCGCTCGCCATCGAGCACAACGTCGTACCGCCCACGGCCAACCTGCACCAACCGGACCCGCAGTGCGACCTGGACTACGTGCCGCTGACCGCCCGGGACCACCGCACCGACGTCGCGCTCACCGTGGGCAGCGGCTTCGGCGGCTTCCAGAGCGCGATGGTGCTCGCCCGCCCCGGGGCGGTGGCCGCATGAGCGCGACCGTCATCACCGGCATCGGCGTCGTCGCGCCGAACGGTCTCGGCACCGAGGCCTACTGGTCGGCCACCCTGGCCGGCACCAGCGGCATCGCCGAACTGACCCGCTTCGACGCCTCCGAGTACCCCGTCCGGCTGGCCGGCGAGGTACCGGGCTTCGAGCCGGCCGAGCACCTGCCGAGCCGCCTGCTGCCGCAGACCGACCACATGACCCGGCTGGCGCTGGCCGCCGCCGACTGGGCGCTGCGGGACGCCGAGGCCGATCCGGCCGCGCTCGGCGAGTACCGGGCCGGCGTGGTCACCTCCGCCACCCTCGGCGGCTTCGAGTTCGGCCAGCGCGAGCTCCAGCACCTGTGGAGCCAGGGCCCGGGCTTCGTCAGCGCCTACCAGTCCTTCGCCTGGTTCTACGCGGTGAACACCGGCCAGATCTCCATCCGCAACGACCTGCGCGGCCCCTCCGGCGTCCTGGTCTCCGACCAGGCCGGTGGCCTGGACGCGATGGCGCACGCCCGCCGGGGCATCCGCAAGGGCCACCCGATGATGGTCACCGGCGGCGTGGACAGCGCGCTGTGCCCGTACGCCTGGACGCCCCGGATGGGCACCGGCGAGATGACCACCGTCGCCGAGGCGGACCGCGCCTACCTGCCGTTCGACGAGGCCGCCAGCGGCTACGTGGCCGGCGAGGGCGGCGCCATCCTGATCGCCGAGGACGCCGAGTCGGCCAGGGCCCGCGGTGTCGAGCGGCCCTACGGGGAGATCGCCGGCTACGGCTCCACCTTCGACCCGCCCCGGGGCAGCGGCCGCCCGCGCGGCCTGGCCCGGGCGATCCGGCTCGCGCTGGACGAGGCCGGGCTGGAACCCGGCCGGATCGACGTGGTCTTCGCCGACGCGGACGGCCGACCGCAGGAGGACGCCGACGAGGCGGCCGCGCTCAACGAGGTCTTCGGCACCGGCGGCGTCGCCGTCACCGCACCGAAGACCATGACCGGGCGGCTCGGCGCCGGCGGCGCCCCGCTGGACGTGGCCGCCGCGCTGCTGTCGATCCGGGACGGCCTCGTACCGCCCACCGTCAACCTCACCAGCCCGCGGCACGGCCTCGACCTCGTCCTCGGCGAGGCCCGGTCCATGCCGGTGGAGGCCGCGCTGGTGCTGGCCCGCGGCCGGCACGGCTTCAACTCCGCGATGGTCGTCCGCGCCTGCGCCTGACGACCCCCGGGGCGGGGGCGCCCCCCGTGCCCCCGCCCCCCGCTTCCTCCCCACCGAGCTCCATCGAGCACCACCGAACAGAGAGTGAGCAGACCCATGAGCCGCATCACCATCGAGGACCTGACCCGGATCATGCGCGAGTGCGCGGGCGAGGACGAGGCGGTCGACCTCGACGGCGACATCGCCGACACCCCGTTCGAGGAGCTCGGCTACGACTCCCTCGCGCTGCTGGAGGCCGTCGCCCGCGTCGAGCGCGAGTACGGCGTGAAGCTCGCCGACGACCTCGCCGGCACCGCGGAGACCCCGCGCCAGTTCGTCGACCTGGTCAACGACGCCGTACCGGCGGCCGTCTGACCGGCCCGGCCGCGGGCGCCCACCCTCGCCGCCCGCACGGAGAAGCGCCCGGACCCCCGGTCCGGGCGCAGAAGCACAGCACGTGGACCCGTTGGGCCTCCCCCCCCCCCTCCCCGCCGGGCGCGGCGGGCGGGGGT
>NZ_JBEXJT010000039.1:0-81725 GCF_040609255.1 Kitasatospora sp. NPDC004723
GGGGCGCGGGCGCCGCCGCGCCCCCCCGCCCGCCGCGCGCCCCCCGCCCCCCGGGCGCCGCCCCGGCCCCCCCCGCCCCTCGCCCGCCCCCCCCCCGGGCCCGCAGGACGGGCCCCAGGGGCTCAGGCCCAGCTGGAGTGCAGCGGCTTGCCCTCGGCGTAGCCGGCCGCGCTCTGGATGCCGACCACGGCCTTGTCGTGGAACTCCTCCAGGGTGGCCGCGCCCGCGTAGGTGCAGGAGCTGCGCACGCCCGCGATGATCGAGTCGATCAGGTCCTCGACGCCCGGGCGGGCCGGGTCCAGGAACATCCGCGAGTGCGAGATGCCCTCCTCGAAGAGCGCCTTGCGGGCCCGGTCGTACGAGGAGTCCTGGGCGGTGCGGTTGCCCACGGCCCGCTTGGAGGCCATGCCGAAGGACTCCTTGTACTGCCGGCCGTCGGCGGTGGTCTGCAGGTCGCCGGGCGACTCGTAGGTACCGGCGAACCAGGAGCCGATCATCACATTGGACGCACCGGCGGCCAGCGCCATGGCGACGTCGCGCGGGTGGCGCACGCCGCCGTCGGCCCAGACGTGCCGGCCGAGCCGGCGGGCCTCGGCGGCGCACTCCAGAACGGCCGAGAACTGCGGTCGGCCGACGCCGGTCATCATCCGGGTGGTGCACATCGCGCCCGGGCCGACGCCGACCTTCAGGATGTCGGCACCCGCCTCGACGAGGTCCCGCACGCCGGCCGCCGAGACGACGTTGCCCGCGACGACCGGGACCTGCGGGTCCAGGCCGCGCACGGCCCGCAGCGCGGTGATCATCGACTCCTGGTGGCCGTGCGCGGTGTCCACGACGAGCGTGTCGGCACCGGCCTCCAGCAGGGCCTTGGCCTTGCCGGCGACGTCGCCGTTGATGCCGACGGTGGCGGCGACCCGCAGCCGGCCGGCGGCGTCCACGGCCGGGGTGTAGAGGGTGGCGCGCAGCGCGTTCTTGCGGGTCAGGATGCCGACCAGGCGGCCCTCGCGGTCCACCACGGGGGCGAGCTTGCGGTGCCCCTCGCTCAGCCTGTCGAAGGCGTCCCGCGGGTCGATGTCCTCGTCGAGCAGCAGCAGCTCGCGGGACATCACCTCGGAGAGCGAGGTGAAGCGGTCGACGCCCTGGCAGTCGGAGTCGGCGACGACGCCGACCGGACGGCCGTCCTCGACCACGACCAGCGCGCCGTGGGCGCGCTTGGGCAGCAGCGAGAGCGCCTCGGCGACGGTGGCGCCGGGGTCGAGGGTGATGGCCGTGTCGTGCACCAGGTGACGCCGCTTGACCCAGCCGACGACCTCGGCGATGACCTCGGTCGGGATGTCCTGGGGAATGGCGACCAGGCCGCCGCGGCGGGCCACGGTCTCGGCCATCCGGCGGCCGGCGATGGCGGTCATGTTGGCGACGACCAGCGGGATGGTGGTGCCGGTGCCGTCGTTGGAGGAGAGGTCGACACCCTGGCGGGAGCCCACGGCGGATCGACTGGGGACCATGAAGACGTCGTCGTACGTGAGGTCGTACGAGGGCATGAGGTCGTTCAGGAAGCGCATGAAGGGGGCTCTCTGGCTGGGAGAAGATACATCTCGGGTGCGGGTGCGGCACGGCCGCAGGGCGCACTCGGGCGCCCCTGCACCCGACGTTCGATTCTGCGGGAGCCCTGTACCAAAAGCCAGTTCGAGCACGATTGCTGGCACTGCACACAAGCCATGATCGAAGCTCCGCGCGTAGACCTGGAGGATCCTCCAAACACTCGGCTTTTCGCCCCGCCCCGGGCCACTCCCGTAGCATTCACGCGGTGAACGCGGCGACCGCCGTGGTCGGTGAGGCGAGCGGGAAACGGCAGAGGGCATGACGGCGGCGGGCGTGGACATCGAGCAGGACAACGGCACCGGGACCGCCGAGGAGATCGACTACGGCCCCGGCCTCGACCCGGAGCGGCTGCGGCTCTGCCTGGAGGTGCTCGCCGAGCTGGACGAGCTGCACGTCGACCACCCGGACGCGATCACCGTCCGGCAGGCCGTCGGCGGCATATTCCGCACCCTGAAGCAGCGCCGCCGCCAGGAGACCCGGGCCCGCAAGACGGCCAACGACCGCGAGGTCACCGCGCGCACCGCGACCGGCGCGCCGACCCGGATCGACGACGAGACGGCCGGCGCGTTCGGCCTGACCACCGTCACCACCACCGAGATCGCCGGGATCCTGGAGCGCCCCCGCTCCTGCTACATCTGCAAGCAGCGCTACGTCGAGGTCGACGCCTTCTACCACAACCTCTGCCAGAACTGCGCGGTCAAGAACCGGACCCGCCGGGACGCCCGCGCCGACCTCACCGGCAAGCGCGCGCTGCTGACCGGCGGACGGGCCAAGATCGGGATGTACATCGCGCTGATGCTGCTGCGCGACGGCGCCCACACCACCATCACCACCCGCTTCCCCAACGACGCGATCCGCCGCTTCACCGCGATGCCGGACAGCGCCGAGTGGCTGCACCGGCTGAAGATCGTCGGCATCGACCTGCGCGACCCGGCCCAGGTGATGGCGCTGGCCGACGAGGTCGCCGCGGACGGCCCGCTGGACATCCTGATCAACAACGCCGCGCAGACCGTGCGCCGCCCGCCGGAGTCCTACCGCGAGCTGGTCGCCGCCGAGTCCGCGCCGCTGCCGGCCGGCGAGCTGCCGCAGTCCACCACCATCGGCCGGTTCAACAGCGGCAGCGTCGACCTGCCCGCCCTGCCGCAGCAGTCCTCCGGCGGCGAGCGGATCTCCGCCGAGGACGTCACCTCGCTCGCCCTGGTCACCGGGTCGGCGACGCCCGAGCGGATCCAGGCCGGCACGGCGATCGACGCCGGCGGCCTGGTGCCCGACCTCGCGGACACCAACAGCTGGGTGCAGACGGTCAGCGAGGTCGGCCCGGTGGAGCTGCTGGAGGTCCAGCTGTGCAACTCCACCGCGCCGTTCATCCTGATCAGCCGGCTCCGCCCGGCGATGGCCGCCTCGGCGTCCCGCCGCAAGTACGTGGTCAACGTCTCCGCGATGGAGGGCGTGTTCCAGCGGGGCTACAAGGGCGCCGGCCACCCGCACACCAACATGGCCAAGGCCGCGCTGAACATGCTCACCCGCACCAGCGCGCAGGAGATGTTCCAGGCCGACGGCATCCTGATGACCGCCGTCGACACCGGCTGGATCACCGACGAGCGCCCGCACCCGGACAAGATGCGACTGGCCGACGAGGGCTTCCACGCCCCGCTCGACCTGGTCGACGGCGCGGCCCGGGTCTACGACCCGATCGTCCGCGGCGAGCAGGGCGAGGACCTCTACGGCTGCTTCCTGAAGGACTTCGAGCGCGCCGCCTGGTAGCCACAGCCCGTCCCCACGTCACGGAGGAACCGCCATGACCACCGCACCGCTGCTCGGCGCCGGCGTGATCGTGCCCACCGGGGACGGCCGGGTGCTGATCGGCCGCCGCACCACCGCGGGCGAGCCTCCGACCTGGAGCCTGCCCGGCGGCAAGGTCGACCCCGGCGAGTCCTTCGAGCGGACGGCCGCGCGCGAACTGGCCGAGGAGACCGGGATCGTGCTGCCCGCCGAGGGGATGCGGGTGCTCGCGGTACTGCTCGACCACGAGCTGGGCCGCCCCCGGCTGACCGCCGCGGTGCTCGCCCCGCCGAGCCTGGCGCCCGCCGTGGTCACCGAGCCGCACGCGTGCGGCGGCTGGGAGCGGCTGCCGCTGGACGCGCTGCCGGAGCCGATGTTCTACCCGTCCGGGCTGGTGCTCGGCAGCTGGCGCCGGGAGCTGGGCGGCTCGCCGCGGCCCGGGACGCACGCGTACCCCGTCCACGGGTGAGACCCGCCCCGGGCGGGACGGGTCTCACCTTCACCTCAAGGATCCGCTGTCGGGGTTCCGGTCAGAACTCGCTGGTGACGGTGACGCCCTTGAAGTCCTGCTGGGCGTACAGGCTGAAGAACACGTAGCCGGCGGGCGGGTTGGTGATGGTCAGGGTCTCGGAGTTGTCCGGCCCCGCCGAGCGCGTGACGTACGCGTTGGTGTACGCCCAGCTGCCCCAGTGGTAGTAGAGGTCGGCATTGCCGGTGCCGCCGCTGCTGGTCACCCTGATCTGCTTGGTGCCGGCCGGCACGTTGATGTAGAAGTGCGCGTAGTTGCCGGTGGTCGCCGAGATGCCGGTCCGCACGCAGTTCTTGTCGAGCTGGCGGGTGTCGCCGCTCTCGCACGCCTTGAACTGCGGGAACTCCGGGACGGTCGCGCAGGCACCGGCGGCGCAACGGCTCAGCCAGTTGTCGAAGTCGGCGTCGTAGCGGGTGCCGATGGCGGTCGTGATGGCGCGGGAGCCCGCCCAGTCACCGACGCGCCACTTGGCGAGCAGCGCGTCCACGTCGGAGCGGTGCTGCTCCAGCATGTAGCGGACGGCCAGGTAGCCCCACTGGTAGACGCGGTTCTGGTCGCCGTAGGCGGTGTCGAAGAGCTCGCTCAGCCGGTAGCTGTGCCGGGCCGCCGAGTCGATGGCGGCCTGGTTGACCTGCTTCAGGTACGAGGTGGCGACGACCTCGGCGAGGCCCTCGGTCCACCAGACCAGCTTGCCGGGCCCGCCCTGGTCGAAGTTGCCCCAGAGGTTGAAGCGGGCGTCGAGGTAGTGGGTGTACTCGTGGTTGAGGTTGCGGATCTCGTAGCCCCCGGACCGCGACGGCTCCTCGTAGGCGAGGAAGCGGGCCTGGTTGCCGGCCTTGGAGGGCTCGCCCTCCAGGTAGATGCCGCCGTTGTTGGTGTCGGTGTTGAAGATCGCCCGGCCGAGCAGCACGTACTGGACGTCGGAGTCGAAGGCGACGACCTCCAGGGCCGCGTTGTTGTCGTCGGCGACCGGGCCCTTGTCCCGGGACACGGCGTGGAAGAAGACGTCCTGGCCGTTCAGGCTGGTGCAGGCCGCGGCCAGCTGGGCCGCGGTCAGGTCCTGGCCGAGGATGCGCAGGGTCGGGCTGCAGGTGTGCCGGACCGGCAGGTAGGCGTCCTTGAACCGCTGCGGGTCGTCACAGGTGCCGTAGTAGCCGCAGTTGGCCTGGTCGAACTTCTGGATGGAGGCCACGGCGGAGGCGCGCTGGGGCCAGTTCGGCCCGGTGACGCCGCCGGAGGTGTCGACCAGGTTCTTCACCATCGCGCGGGACCGCGGGGCGATCTCCCCGATCGCCTTCAGCCGGGTCAGCTCGTCGATGGCGTTGTTGAGGGTGAGGGAGTTGTTGCGGTCCCGGTCCAGCAGGTGGCCCCTGGCGCGGAGGATGAAGCCGTTCAGCGCGTCGAGCACGCCCGGGTCGGCCACGACGGCCGCCCGGAACGCCGGGTCCTCGGAGTTGACGCCCCGGTACAGCACCAGGGTGACCGGGTTGACCGCCCGCAGCAGGTTGGCCTTGTCCCAGGCCTCGGGCTGATAGGCGTTCAGGATCTGCTTGACGACGTCGACGTAGTCGCCGGGCCGGCGGGGCACGTCGGCCAGCACGGCGGCGCGCTCCAGCGGGACGGCGTTGGCCGTGGTGGCGTCGAGCGAGCGGGGGTTGGCGAAGAAGGCGTGGACGGCCTCGCTGATCTTGGCCGGCAGCTTGTCGTACGAGCCGACGACGTCCGCCTTGGTCCACTGCACCGAGTAGCCGGCCTGCACGTAGTACATCAGCTGCGTGATGTGGTCGTTGTCGTTGCCCTGGTAGGTGCGGGCACTCTCGCGCAGCGCGTCGATGACGGTGAGCATCTGGGACTCGCGGAAGGCCCCGGCCGCGTACTCGGTCGGGATCCGGAACAGCCCGTCGACGCAGTCGTAGCTGGCCGCCTTGACGAGGCGGACCAGGGCCGCGCCGGTCCGGGCGAAGGACGCCGGGTTGCAGGCGGCGGCGTCGGCCGCCTCCGTGTCCGCGGCCTCCGCGCCCAGGCCGAACGCCTTGGCGGAGGGCGCGGGAGCCTTGGCCGGCGCGGAGTCGGACTCCTGGAAGGCGTGCCGCTCGGGGGCGGCGTCCGCCGGCCTCGGCTCCGCGTCGCGGCCGTGCGCCGACGACGCGAGGTCGCTGTCGGCGCCGGGCGGCGGGAGGTCGCCGCGGTCGGTCTTGGGGGTCGCCGCGGGGGTCGGGGCGACGGGAGCGGCCTGGCTCCGCGGGGCGAACAGGCCGATCGTCAGGGCACAGGAAAGGACGAGCAGAAGCAGTCTTGCCAGTTGCGGGAGTCGCAACAGGCGCACGGTACTCACGTGGGGGCCTCCGGGCCTGGTTCGGCCGCATTGGGGTACGGCCGGTGGGGGGGTGAGGACCGATGGCAACGGGGCTGGGTACCGGTCCGTCGCACGGTGGGGAGGTGAGCAGTACCATTGCACATGTCACATGCCTTGCGGAAGTCCCTTTCCCGACTCCGCACGTTCGTCCCGGAACGACCGGAGGGCTTGACCTTCGGTCAGACTCCGTGCGCGCCACGGGAATTCGCCGGAATTCGGGCCGGACGTACGCGAACCCCGCCTCCGGGTCCGGGGGCGGGGTTCGCGCGAAAGGGCCGTGGCCGGCCACGGGGGGATCAGCCGTTGCGGGCCGCCTCCGGGCCGGTGATCCGCTTCAGCAGCGGCAGCGTGGAGGCGATGATCCCGAGCGACACCGCGAGCCCGAGCAGCACCAGCACGAAGTACACCGCGCCCGGCGAGACCAGGTCGTAGTTCATCTGCGACTTGAGGAACATCGCCGCCGCGCCGAAGCCCGTACCGGTCGCGATCGCCGCCACCACCAGCAGCGGCAGCGCGCTCTCCAGGGCGATCACCCAGCGCAGCATGCGCAGCGGCGCCCCGGTGAGCCGCAGCATCGCGAACGGCCGGCGCCGGTCGGAGAGGCCGGCGACCACGCTGACCGCGAGGCTGCAGCCGGCGATCGGCAGGGTGGTGAGCAGGACGACGTCGGCCAGCTGCCGCCAGCCGGCGAGGACCTGCTGCTCGGCGGAGCCCCAGTCGTGGACCGTCCGGGCGTTGTGGTCCGGGAAGGCCCGGCTGAGGATGGTGCGGACCCGTTCCTTCGCGGCCGTCGACCCGTCCGTCGTCACGTAGAGCGACTGCACCGGCAGCCGGGCCGCCGCCTCGACGGTGATCGGCGCGCTCGGCCACTCGACGGCCTGCTGGGAGCTCAGGCTCAGGAAGCCGTACGGCTCGACGGCCGCCACGGCCGCGCCCGGGGCGCAGTGGCCGACCGCCTGGACCTGCGCGAGGTCCGCGCAGTCCGTCAGCAGGGGCACCGGCCCGCCGGGCCGGTTGGACGTTTCGCGGGCCAGGCCGTCCGGGTTGGCATGGGCGACGGCGAGGCCCCGGAAGCCGGGGACGGCCTTCAGGTCGGCCAACACCCGCTCCGGGACGGCCGCGGTCATCGGCGGCTGGTCGGAGGAGGCGCCGTGCTCCACCGCCACCCGGGTCTGCGGGTCACCGCTGAGCGCGCCCCGGTTGGCGTCGATGGTGCCGATGATGGAGACCGTCGCGGTGGTGACGAACAGCGCCAGGATCAGGCCGGCGACCGAGCGGAACCCGGCCTTGGGGTCGTCGGCGAGCCGTCGTACGGCGATCAGGGTGGCCGGGCGGCCGGTCCGGGCGGCGACCGCGCGGGCGGCCGCCATGGTCAGCCAGGGGCCGGCCACCACCAGGCCGAGCATGACCACCAGGAAGCCGGTCAGGTAGGCGGCGGTCTGCCCGTCGGTGGTGTCCGGGCGGCGGCCGACGAACCAGGCGAGTTCGGCGAGTCCGGCCAGCAGCGGCACGACCCGCCAGACGGTCGGCGGCTTGGGGGTGACCCGGCGGCTGACGCCGAGCGGGGAGATGGTCACCCGGCGCAGTGCGAGCCGGGCGGCCACCGCCGCCGCCACCGGGACGCCGAGCAGCACGGCCAGGCCCTGCGGCGCGGTGAGCGCGAGGTCCTCGACGAAGAAGCGGTCCCCGGTGAACGGCACGGTCGCCACCAGCGGGCGCAGCGCCAGGTACAGCCCGAAGCCGAGGGCGGTGCCGACGACGGCGGCGAGCGTGGACTCGACGGCCGCGATCAGCGTGATCTGCCGGGGCGTCGCACCGACCAGGCGCATCGCGGCGTAGCGCTGCTCACGGGTGGCGGCGGAGAGCCGGGTGGCGGTGCCGATGAAGATCACCACCGGGAAGAGCAGTGCCCCGGCGACCACCGAGAGGATCAGGGTCATGGCGTCGCCGCGGGTGCCGGTGGCCGGGCAGTCGCTGGTGCACCCCGGCGGGAGGGCGGTGGCGATGGTGGTGATCCGGCGGGCGTCGGGCCGGGCCGCGAGCGCCGCCTGGTCCTGACCGCCGATCAGGACCAGCGAGTCCGGGGAGGCGAGCGCGGAGTCGCCGATCTCGCCGGCCAGCCGGCCGGGGAAGCGGTCGGCCAGTTGGTCGGCCGGCCGCTCCCGGATCAGCTTGGCGAGGGCGGGCGAGGCGTAGTACTCGCCGGCCGCGGGCAGCTTCGGCAGACCGGGCGGCACCGGCGAGGTCGGCCCGGTGGCGGCGACCTCGAAGTAGAGCATCCGCTCGCCGTCGTAGAACTCGGGGCCGCGGTCGCGCCACCAGAGCGGGTCGACGGCCGCGGTCTCGGTGCGGCTCTTGGCACCGCTGTTGGCCCAGAGCATCCGTTCGTTGGTGGCGCCGACGGCGTTCACGGCGGCGATCGTGGAGAGCAGCAGGCCGACGCCGACGGCCGCGGCGGCGGCGATGGTGAGCAGCCGGGCGACGGCCTGCCGGCCGCCGCTGACGGCGAGGCGCAGGGCGAAGGAGATCACGAGGCGGCCCGTCCCGCCGGTGCGGGGCCGGTCGCGTAGTCGGCGGAGAGCGTACGGGCCCGGCCGTCGCGGACGATGGCCTCGCGGTCGGCGTAGGCGGCGACCCGGGGCTCGTGGGTGACCAGGACGACCGTGGTGCCCTGCTCGCGGGCGGCGGCGACCATCAGTGCCATCACCTGCTCGCCGGTGAGCGAGTCCAGCGCGCCGGTCGGCTCGTCGGCGAACAGCACCCGGGGGCGGGTCACCAGGCCGCGGGCGAGCGCGACCCGCTGGGCCTGACCGCCCGACAGCTCGCCGGAGCGGCGGCGCTCCAGGCCGTCGAGGCCGAGCTGGGCGAACCACGGGCGGGCGTCGGCGAGGGCGGCGGAGCGGCGGACGCCGGAGAGCAGCAGCGGCAGGGCGATGTTCTCCTCGGCCGTCAGTTCCGGGACGAGCTGGCCGAACTGGAACACGAAGCCGAAGCGGTCCCGCCTTAAGGCGCTGCGCCGGTTCTCGTCGAGGTTGTCGATCCGCTGCCCTTCGAAGAGCACCTCGCCCGCGTCGGGGACGAGGATGCCGGCCAGGCAGTGCAGCAGGGTGGACTTGCCGGAGCCGCTGGCGCCCATCACGGCGAGCACCTCGCCGGCCTCGGCGGCCAGGCTGGCACCGCGCAGGGCCGGGGTCTCGCCGAAGGCCAGTTCGATGTCGCGGGCTTCGATCAGGGGGGTCATGCGCGCACCTCCGAGGCAAGGGCGTCCAGGCGGGCGGTGGTCAGGTCGATCCACCGCAGGTCCGCCTCCAGGTGGAAGAGGCCGTGGTCGGCGAGCAGGGCGTCGACCAGCGGGCCGGTCCGGCGCAGTTCGGTGAGCTCGCGCATCCGGCGCAGGTGCGCGGCGCGCTGGGTGTCGAGGTAGGCCTCGGCGTCGCGGCCGAGCAGCAGGGCCAGCACGACCTTGGTGAAGAGCACGGACTGGAGGGTGGGTTCGGGGGCGACGGGCTCGGCGAGCCAGTGCTCGAACTCGCTCACCCCGGCCTCGGTGATGACGTAGCGCTTGCGCTCGGGCCCGTCGCCGGGTTCGGCCTCGCCGGGCACGACCTTGCCGTCGCGCGCCAGGCGGCCGAGCGTGGCGTAGACCTGACCGTACGGCAGGGGTTTGCCGCGTCCGAAGAAGGTGTCGTAGTCGCGCTTGAGGTCGTAGCCGTGGCTCGGCTCCCGCTCCAGCAGCCCGAGAAGGGTCAGGGGAACACTCATGGAAGGACCATACACCAGAGGTATACATCGAGTGTATAGCTGGCGAGAATACGGCCCTGACCTGGATAAACGCGATGTCGATCTCTACTCGGGAAACGCCGCGAGCGGGGGACGGCCCCAACCCCGTCCCCCGCTCTGCACGGCGGCCCGGCGAGCCCCCACAGCGGGCCGGGCCTCCGCGTCCCCGGCACGAGAACGCGGCCAGGGCCCAGCCTGCCTCCTCACCCCCCGGCCCGCCGAGGGCCGAACGTCCCGGTCCTCCCCCGTGCTTTGGGCCCAAGGGCCCGCCGGGGCCGGGCCCCCCGCTCTTGTGCGAGGGGCCGTCGCCGGGGGAGATTTGGATCCGACGGGGCCGAACCACGCCAACAGCCGTGAGGAGCACGCATCGTGTCCAGCTCACCCCGCTCGGCCCGCACCGCGTCCCTGCCCCGGCGGGCCGGCCGCCATCTGCGCCGCGCCCTCGGCCGCCACCGCACCGTCCAGCGCCGTGAACCACTCGCCCGTCCCGTCGACCGGGCCCGCAGCCGGGCCTGGCTGGTCGCCGGGCTCGCCCTGGTCGTCGGACTCGCCGGCGTCGTCACCGCCGCCGTCCTCGGCTACCGCGCCGCCGGGCGCACCGCCGAGGCCGAACGCGGCCGGCTGCACCGCACCGAGGCACTGGTGCTCGGCAAACTCCGCACGGAGGAGACCGGCGCCGGGCGCTGGAGCGGCGGCTACCAGAAGCGGACCGACACCTCGGTCTCCTGGACCGCCCCCGACGGCCTCGCCCGCACCGGCACCGTCGAGATCCCGCGCAGCACCGCCAGCGGCTCCACCATCGTCCTGTGGGTCGACGACGCCGGGCTGCCCGCCACCGCCCCGGCCACCCGGGTGGGGCTGACCGTCGGGGCCGTCTGCACCGGACTGGCGGGCTCGGCGAGCCTGGCCGCGCTGGTCGGCGGCGTGCTGGCGCTGCGGCTGCGCGTGCTCGACCGGCGGGCGCACCGCGGCTGGGAACGGTCCTGGGCCCGCTGGGAGCCGCGCTGGTCCGGGCGCACCAGCCAGCCGCAGGACGACTGACCGCACGTCACAACACCACGCCCTCGGAATTGGAGCACCGTTGTTCACCACCGACCGGTTGACCGCCCGCCTCTGGGAGCACACCGACGCCGAGCGCGCGTACGACCTGTACTCGCGCTGGGAGGTCGCACAGTGGCTCGGCGCCGCGCCGCGGGCACTGGAGTCGCCCGCCGAGGTGCCCGCCATGATCGACCGCTGGCGGGCCCGGTCGGCGGACCCCCGGTACGGCGTCTGGGCGCTGGAGCGGCGCGACACCGGGGTGGTGGCCGGCTCGGTGATGCTCCTCCCGCTGCCGGACCCGGACGGCACCGGGAACGGCGAGGTGGAGGTCGGCTGGCACCTCCACCCCGACTCCTGGGGCCACGGCTACGCCACCGAGGCCGCCCGCGCCGCCCTCGCCAAGGGCTTCGCCGACGGCCTCACCGAGATCCACGCCGTCGTCCGCCCCGGCAACGACCGCTCCGCCGCCGTCTGCCACCGCCTCGCCATGACGCCCCAGGGCCGCACCACCCGCTGGTACGGCGCCGAGTTCGACGCCTTCCTCGCCACCCGCCTCTGACCCCCTCCTCGCCCCGCCCCGCACAATATGCAGACCGGTCCACTCAGCACGAGAAGTCGGCCCGGCCGACTTCCTGCTCCGGCACCCCCACAGCCCCCGCCCCGGGTGGACGGGCGAAGGCCGCGTCAGGCCGGGGCCGACCAGGGGGTGGCGGGGGGGCGGGAGGCCTGGTGGGTGAGGGCGGCGACGGAGAGCAGCAGGGCGAGGGCGGCGGCGAGGGCGACCGGGACCGCGGCGTGCAGGACGAGCACGGCACCGACCAGGGCGCCCGCGAACATCCAGGCGGCGGAGGCGAGCCGGCGGCCACCGGCGCGGTCGGCGGCCAGCGCGGTGAGCGTCATGGTCAGCACGGTGGTCGTCAGGTCCGGCACCTTGAGCGCGCGGACCACCGCGTTCTGCAGCCCCATCGCCGCGCCCAGCACCGCGATCAGCGGGTAGCGGACCGGGTCGGCGGTGTGCCCGAAGGCCGCGGCGAAGGCCGTGCACGCGGCGAGCAGCACCGACTGCACGCCGGCCGTGACCACCAGCAGCCGCCCGCGGTGGCCGGGACGGCGCTCGGCGAGGCGCCCGCCCGCCAGCGCGCCCGCCAGGAAGGCGGCGAGCGCGGTGAGCGAGGCCGTCGCGGACAGCCCCGGCGCGCCGGCCAGGGCGAAGCCGAGGAAGACCACGTTGCCGGTCATGTTGGCGACGAAGACGTGCCCGAGCGCGAGGTAGCTCACCGCGTCGACCAGTCCGGTGACCACCGTGAGCACCAGCAGCATCGGCACCAGCGGGCCGTGCCGGGGGTCGGGGTCGCCGTACATCCGGGTCAGCACCGCCTCAGCCTAGCCTCGCCCGGCCGGTGGGGCCCGACGGTGCCCGTCGGGCCCCACCGGCGGACGAGTGGACGAGCGGTCAGATCGCGAGCGCCGGCTTGTGGTGGTCCAGCCAGAGCGCCAGGTCCACGACCCGCTCCAGCCGGAGCCGGTGGCCCCACTCCAGCTGGTCGGCCGGCGTGTCCAGGCTGCTCTTGATCACCGTCTCGTCGGCGATGTCCCGCACGTGCGGCGCGTCCAGCGCCTCGCGGGCGAGCCGCTGCAGCCCGCTGTTGTAGTCGGCGTGGTGGGTGGCCGGGTAGTGGTTCTTCGGCCGCCACAGCACCGAGTCCGGGGCGATGCCCTGGCCGGCGGCGCGCAGCAGGCTCTTCTCGCGGCCGTCGTAGCTCTTCATCGCCCACGGGGTGCTGAAGGCGTACTCGACCAGCCGGTGGTCGCAGTACGGCACCCGCACCTCCAGGCCCTGGGCCATCGACAGCCGGTCCTTGCGGTGCAGCAGCTGGCGCAGCCAGCGGGTCAGCGACAGGTGCTGCATCTCGCGCTGCCGGTGCTCGGCCGGGCTCTCGCCGTCCACGTGCGGGACGGCGGCCAGCGAGCTGCGGTAGGTGTCGTCGCGGAACTCGGCGATCCGCAGGTGTGCGGCGAGGTCCGGGTTGATCGGCATGGCCGCCTCGTCGCCGGTGACGAGCAGCCAGGGGAAGGTCTGCGCGGCGAGCGCCTTGGGGTTGTGGAACCACGGGTAGCCGCCGAACACCTCGTCGGCCGCCTCGCCGGAGAGGGCGACCGTCGAGTGCTTGCGGATCTCGCCGAACAGCAGGAACAGCGAGGTGTCCATGTCGCCGACGCCGATCGGCGAGTCCCGGGAGACGACGACGGCCCGCCGGTTCTCCAGGTCGAGCAGGGTGCGCGGGTCGAGCACCACGGTGGAGTGGTCGCTGCCGATGAACGCGCCGGCCTCGGCGGCGTACGGGGTGTCGTGGCCGGTGCGCAGCACGTCGCCGGTGAACTGCTCGGCCTGGTCGCTGTAGTCGACGGCGTAGGAGCGCAGCTTGGCGTCCGGGCCCTCCTGGAGGCGCAGTTCGTCGGCGACCAGGGCGGTGACGATGGTGGAGTCGAGGCCGCCGGAGAGCAGGCTGCAGAGCGGGACGTCCGCCTCCAGCTGGGCGCGGGCGGCACGGTTGACCAGCTCGCCGATCCGCTCCTTGGTGGCGTCCAGGTCCTCGGTGTGCGGGCGGGCGGTGAGCTCCCAGTAGGTCCGCTCGCGGATGCCGGTGCGGTCGAGGACGAGCAGGCCGCCGGGGTGGACCTCGCGGACGCCGGACCAGACGGTGGGGCCGGTGTTGAAGAGCAGGCTGTAGGCCTCGCGCAGGCCGTCGGCGTCGACGGTGGGGGTGACCTCGGGGTGGGCGAACAGCGCCTTGGGCTCGGAGCCGAAGACCAGCCCGCCGCCGGTCTCGGCCCAGAACAGCGGCTTGACGCCGAGCCGGTCGCGGACCAGCAGCAGCCGCTGCTCGCGCTCGTCCCAGACGGCGAAGGCGTACATGCCCTCCAGCCGCTCGACGAGGGCGTCGCCCCACTCCTGGTAGGCGCGGAGCACCACCTCGGTGTCGCTGCGGGTCTCGAACCGGTGGCCCCTGGCCCGCAGTTCGGCGCGCAGCTCGTGGTGGTTGTAGACCTCGCCGCTGTAGGTGAGGACGACACCCGGTTCGTCCTGCCGGTCGGGCATGGGCTGGGCGCCGCCCTCGATGTCGATGACGGCGAGGCGCCGGTGGCCCAGGGCGGCGTGGCGGCCGAGCCAGACACCTCCGGCGTCGGGGCCGCGCAGGGTCATGGTGGCGGTCATCGCCTCGATGACGGGGGCGCTGTGGCGGACGTCCTGGTGAAAGGACACCCAGCCGGTGATTCCGCACATGCGCGAGCACTCCTTGGACGAGCTGACAATCGGATCCGGCCCAGCAGTCGGACAAGCGGCGGCGGTGGTTCCACGAATTCGGACACATTTCCGGCCACGCCACGGCGGCTCCGGAATTTTGAACACGTTCAGTCCACCCCTTAGGGTGGGTACCGACGAACGACCGAGGGGGTCTCGACGCGATGAGAATCGTCATACCCGGGGGGACCGGGCAGATCGGCCGCATCCTGGACCGGGCGCTGACCGACGACGGCCACGAGGTCCTGGTCCTCACCCGCCGGCCCCGGCGCGACCAGGAGATCCACTGGGACGGCCGCTCGCTCGGCCGCTGGACGGACGTGGTCGACGGCGCCGACGCCGTCGTCAACCTCGCCGGACGCAGCATCGACTGCCGCTACACCGAGCAGAACCTGCGCGACATGCGCGAGTCCCGGGTGCACTCCACCCGGACCGTCGGCCGGGCCATCGCCGGCGCCCGGCACCCGCCCCGGGTCTGGCTGCAGATGAGCACCGCCACCGTCTACAGCCACACCTTCGGCACCCCGCACGACGAGGAAACCGGCGTCATCGGCGGCGGCGAGCCCGGCGTGCCCCGCTCCTGGGACCACAGCGTGCGGATCGCCCGCGACTGGGAGCGCGAGCAGACGGACGCCGCCACCCCGCACACCCGCCGGGTCGCGCTGCGCTGCGCGGCGGTGATGAGCCCGGACGCCGGCGGCACCTTCGACCGGCTGGTGCGGCTCGCCCGGACCGGCCTCGGCGGACCGGTCGACGGCGGCGCGCAGTACGTGTCGTGGATCCACGACCACGACCTCGTCCGCGCCGTCCGCTTCCTGCTCGACCGGGAGGACGTCACCGGCCCGGTGAACCTGGCCGCACCGGCGCCGCTGCCGCAGCGGGAGTTCATGCGGACGATCCGGCGGGCCAAGGGCATCCCGCTGGGGCTGCCCGCGACCCGGTGGATGGCCCGGGCGGGCGCCTTCGCGCTGCGCTCGGACAGCGAACTGCTGCTGAAGAGCCGTGCCGTCGTCCCGGGCCGGCTCCAGGCGGCCGGGTTCGGCTTCGAGCACCCGCACTGGCCGGCGGCGGCGGCCGACCTGGTCCGGCGGATGCGCCGCTGAGCGCGCGCCACCGTACGATGGGCGGCGGCCCGGACGGTACGGCGGGCACAACGGCAGGCCGGCGGAACGGCGGGACGGCGGAGGAGCGCACGGGGTGCTGCGGGGACTGGGCGATCTGGAGGCCGAGATCATGGACCGGCTCTGGTCCTGGGGCCGCCCGGCCACCGCCCGCGAGGTCGTCGACGACCTGCGGCAGGACCGCCCCGTCGCCTACACCACCGTCAACACCGTCGCCGACATCCTGCACACCAAGGGCTGGCTGCGACGCCACAAGGTCGGCCGCGCCTGGGTGTACGAGCCGACCTGCACCCGCGAGTCGTACACCGCGCAGCTGATGCACCAGGCGCTGGAGACCACCTCCGACCGGGCCGGGGCCCTGCTGCACTTCGTCGACCGGATCAGCGGGGACGAGGCGACGGCACTGCTCGCCGCCCTGGAGCAGGTCAAGGCCCGGGACGACGCCCGGTGACCCTGCTGCTGCTCGCGCTCCACCTGCTCCTGGTCGGCGTCCTGCTCCCCCGGCGGCTGGCCGGCTCACCGCGGCTCCGGGCCCGCCCGGGCGTCGGCGCCGCCGTCTGGCTCGCGCTGATGGCCTCCTTCGGCACCGGCCTGCTGCTGGCCGCGCACCATCTGCTCGCCCCGCTCGGACACGAGCCGGCCGGGCTGGTCGGACTGCTGCCGCACGTCGAACCGCCCACCGCCGCGCCGCACGCGCACGGCTGGTGGCTGCCGGCCGCGGCGGGCGGGGCGGTCGCCGCGATGGCGGCGGTCCTGGCCGTCCGGGCCGCGCGGGCCCGGCGGCGGCACCGGGCCGCGCTCGACCTGGTCGCCGCCCGGGACCCGCGGCGCCGGCTGCTGGTGCTGGACGACCCGCGGCCCGCCGTCTACTGCCTGCCCGGCCGCCGGTCCCGGGTGGTGGTCACCCGCGGCGCCGTGGAACTGCTGGACGAGCGGCGGCTGGCCGCGGCCGTCGCCCACGAACACGGCCACCTGCGGGGGCGGCACCACCTGGTGCTGCTCGCGGCGGACACCTTCGCGCTGCTGCTCGGCCGCCGGCTGCCGCTGGCCGGCCTCGGGCGGACGGAGGTGGCGCTGCTGCTGGAGATGGCGGCCGACGACGCCGCGCTCGCCCGGGTGACCCGTACCGACCTGGCCGGCGCCCTGTACGCGCTGGCCACCGCCGCTCCGGCCGCCCCCGCCGCCGGGCCGGGCACCCTCGCCGCCGCGTCCACCGGCGTGCTCGCCCGCGTCCAGCGCCTCGCCCACACCCCCGCGCCCCCGGCGCGCGCCTACCGCCTGGCCGCCCTCGCCGCCCCGCTGCTCCCCTACCTCCTCGCCTGCGCCCCGCACCCGTAGGAGCGCACCCGTAGGAGCAGGCGCCCCGGCGTTTCGACGCTCCCGCGCCGCCGCGCGCGGGGAGGAGGGACCCACCGTCCGCCACCCCGACGGAGTCCCGGATGCGCCTGCTGATCACCTCGGACACCCACGTCCCGCCGCGCGCACGGCAGTTGCCCGCACCGCTGCTCACCGCCGTGGACGAGGCCGACGTGGTGTTCCACGCCGGCGACTGGGTCGACACCGCCACCCTCGACCTGTTCCTGGCGCGGTCCGCCCGGCTGGTCGCCGTGCACGGCAACAACGACGGGCCCGGACTGCGCGAGCGCCTCCCCGAGATCGCGCGGGCGGAACTCCAGGGCCTGCGCTTCGCCGTGGTGCACGAGACCGGCCCGGCCCGGGGCCGGGAGCAGCGGTGCGAGGCGCGCTTCCCCGACACCGACGTCCTGGTCTTCGGCCACAGCCACATCCCCTGGGACAGCACCGCCCCCGGGGGCCTGCGGCTGCTCAACCCGGGGTCGCCCACCGACCGCCGCCGCCAGGCGTTCGCCACCTACCTGACCGCCCGGGTCGACGACGGCCGCCTGGCCGACGTCCGGCTCCACCGGCTGCCGCCCCGGCCCTGACCGGCACCGCCCCCCTGCCGCCTTGACCGGCCGCCGCGCCGTGTGATCCGATCGCGGGGCATCGCGTGCCGGTGGCGGACCGCGCCAGGCATGGAGGTGTGGAACCCGAAAGGGCGGCCGCCATGGCTTCCCCCACCAGCGACCGCACGGTCGCGCTCAGTCTCCAGCTCTCCCGTACCCACCGGGACCTGCTCCGCCGGATCGACGACCTCAGGTCCGATCCGGGCTCCCGCCGGCCGGACGAGGATCCGCTCAGTACCCACTGCCTGGCCTTCTGCGAGGCCCTGACGGCCCACCACGAGGGCGAGGACGAAGGCCTGTTCGCCCAGCTGCTGCGCGAGCGCCCCGACCTCGCGCCGACGATCGCCAAACTCGTCGAGGACCACGGACTGATCTCCGGGATCCTGTCCCGGGTGCGCGCACTCGCCCTGCGGGCCGCCGGATCCGCCGCAGCCGAACGCGAAGCGGTCAGGCGTGAGCTCGACGGCCTCGCGGCGATCATGGAGTCCCACTTCCGCTACGAGGAACGCGCGATCAGCGCGGCCCTCGACGCCACCACACCGCTCGGCGACTGGCCCGACCCGGTCTTCCGCCCCGGCCCGGCCGCCGCCCGCCGCGACCACCCGCGGCAGCACACCGCTCAGGGCCGGACGGCTCAGGGGCGGACGGCGCCGACGTAGGGCATCGCGTCGATCGGGAGGACCTCGACGTTCTTGCCGGTGCGCGGGGCGTGGATCATCTTGCCCCCGCCGATGTAGATGCCGACGTGGTGGATGTCGCCGTAGAAGAACACCAGGTCCCCGGGCTGGAGGTCGCCGCGGGCGATCCGGGCGCCGGCCTTCCACTGGTCCTGGGAGACACGCGGGAGCTTGACGCCCGCCGCGCGGTAGGCGGCACCGGTCAGGCCGGAGCAGTCGAAGCCGGAGGGGCCGGTGGCGCCCCAGACGTAGGGCTTGCCCAGCTGCGCGTAGGCGAACTGGAGGATGGTGGCCGCCCGCCCGGTGGCCGGTGCGGCGTCGGCCGGGCGCTCGGCGGCGGCGGAGCGGGAGGCGCGGGTGGCGGCGGCCTCCTGGGCGTTGACCTTGGCCCGGTCGGCGGCGCTCAGCTTGTTGAGCATCGCCTGCGCCTTGGCCAGCTTGTCCTGGACCGCCTTCTTCTCCGCGGCCAGGGACGTGCCGGCCTCGTCGAGCTGGGCGAGGGTGGCGGTGGCCTCGGCACGGTCCTGGTCGAGCCGGCGCTGCTCGTCGAGGGCCCGGCGCAACAGCGCCGCCTGGGAGTCGACGACCTGGTTCTGCGCGGCGGCCCGGGCCAGGTAGCCGCCGGGGTCGGAGTCGAGCATCAGCTGGACGGACGGGTCGATGCCGCCGTTGCGGTACTGCTCGGCCGCGATGCCGCCGAGCTGGGTGCGCAGCTCGTTCATCGCCTCCTGACCGCGGGCCACCTTCTCCTGGATCCGGTTGGCGTCGCCCTGGAGGGTCTGCTGCTTCTCCTGGAAGCCGTTGTAGCGCTCGATCGACTGCTCGGCCTCCTCGTTGAGCTGGTCGACCTGCTCCTTGACCGAGGCGAGGCTGGGCGCGGGCTCGGCCTGGGCGGGGCCCGCGGTGAGGACGACGCCGCCGGCCATCGCGGTGGTGACGACCGCCAGGCGGGCCCGGCTGGGCGGGCTGGGCTTGCGGCGCTTTCCCATGACGGCTGACTCCTCGGGGCGGGGAAGACGGTGCGGAGGGAACACGGGCAGGGGGTGTCCGGGGAGAACCGCCCCGGCCCGCGTTCTACTAAGCAAGTTAATAGATGACGGCCGCTGTTCCGCAAGCCGCCCGCCCGCAGCCGCCCGCACGGCCCTCACCGCGCGCCCTCCACCGGGGCCCCGCCGGTACGCCCGGCGGCCGTCCTCCGCGCCGGTAGTGCAACAGAGTGCAGAGCGAGGGCAAGGTCACACCCTTCGCCTCTCCTGCGCCCCCGCGAACGAGCGCTAACCTGCCGGACATGACGGTCCCGCCCGAAGGGCTTCCCCTGGCCGCCGAGTTCCCGGCCGCCCACCACGAGCAGTGGCAGACCCTCGTCGAGGGTGTGCTGCGCAAGTCGGGGGCGCAGCCCGAGGACGGCGCAGCCGCCGAGCGCGCGCTCAGCACCGCGCTCCAGGACGGGCTGCGCGCCCGCCCGCTGTACACCGCCGAGGACGCCCCGGCCGACCCGGGCTTCCCCGGGTTCCCGCCGTTCGTCCGCGGCGCCCGTCCGCAGGGCGCCTCGGTCGCGGGCTGGGACGTCCGCCAGCGGCACGGCGACCCCGATCCGCGCCGCACCAACGAGGCGGTGCTGGCCGATCTGGAGCACGGCGGCGGCTCGCTCTGGCTGGAGCTGGGCGGCGACGGCCTGCCGGTCACCGCGCTGGGCGAGGCGCTCACCGGCGTCTACCTGGACCTGGCCGGGGTGGTGCTCGACGCTGGCGCCGAATTCCCCGAGGCCGCCGAGCAGTTGTTCAAGCTGTACCGGGAGCGCGAGGTCTCCCCCGGCGCCGCCGTCGGCACCCTGGGCGCCGACCCGCTGGGCCTGCAGGCCCACACCGGCGACGCCGCGCGCACCGAGGCACTGCTCGCCGAGGCCGCCGCGCTCGCCACCCGCTGCGCCGAGGGCTTCCCCGGTCTGCGGGCGCTGGCCGTCGACGCGCTGCCGTACCACGAGGCCGGCGCCTCGCCCGCGCAGGAGCTGGGCGCCTCGCTGGCCACCGGCGTCGCCTACCTGCGCGCGCTGACCGGGGCCGGGCTGCCGGTGGACGCCGCGCTCGGCCAGCTGGAGTTCCGCTACGCCGCGGACGCCGACCAGTTCCTGACGATCGCCAAGTTCCGTGCCGCGCGCCGTCTCTGGGCCCGGGTGGCCGAGGCCTGCGGCGCGTCCCCGGCCGTCTCGGCGCAGCGCCAGCACGCCGTCACCTCCGCGGTGATGATGACCGCCCGCGACCCGTGGGTGAACATGCTCCGCACCACGATCGCTTGCCTGGCCGCCGGCGTCGGCGGCGCGGACGCGGTCACCGTCCTGCCGTTCGACGCCGCACTCGGCCTGCCGGACGCCTTCGCCCGCCGGATCGCCCGCAACACCCAGGCGATCCTGCTGGAGGAGTCGCACCTGGCCCGCGTCGTCGACCCGGCCGGCGGCTCCTGGTACGTGGAGCGGCTGACCGACGAGCTGGCGCACGCCGCCTGGGCGTGGTTCCAGGAGATCGAGCGGGCCGGCGGCCAGCGCGCCGCACTGGAGTCGGGCCTGGTCGGCGAGCGGATCGCGGCCACCTGGGCGGAGCGCTCGGTGCGGCTCGCCAAGCGGCGCGAACCCGTCACCGGCGTCAGCGAGTTCCCCCACCTCGGCGAGCAGGCGCCGGTGCGCGAGCCGGCCCCGGCCGGACCGGCCGGCGGGCTGCCGCGGGTGCGCCGCGCCGAGGCCTTCGAGGCGCTGCGCGACCGCTCGGACGCCTGGCTCGCGGCCACCGGCACGCGGCCGACGCTGTTCCTGGCGTCGATCGGCACCGCCGCGGCGCACACCGCGCGCACCACCTTCGCCGCCAACCTGTTCCAGGCCGGCGGGATCGCCACCACCGCGTTCGAGGGCACCGAACCCGCCGCGTTCGCCGAGGCGTTCGCCGCGAGCGGCGCCGCGGTGGCCTGCCTCTGCTCCAGCGACGCCCTGTACGCCGAGCACGCCGAGGCGGTCGCCGCCGCGCTCCGGGCGGCCGGCGCGCAGCGGGTGCTGCTGGCCGGCCGGCCGGGCGGGACGCCGCCGGCGGGTGTGGACGGGTTCGTCTTCGCGGGCGGCGACGCGGTGGCCGTGCTGACGTCCCTGCTCGACCAGATCACCGAGACCGCCGACAACGGCGGGACCGCCCAGATCGGAGTGGCCCGATGATCCCCGACTTCACCTCGATCGGGCTGGACGCCGACGGCACCGACGCCCCGGCGGCCGCCCCCGCTGCTGCCGTCACCGACGGCCAGTGGCGCGCCGCCTGGCGGCAGGCCACCGGCAAGGACGTCGACGAGCAGCTCTGGGACACCCCCGAGGGCATCGGCGTCAAGCCGCTCTACACCGCCGAGGACCTCGCGGGCCTGGACTTCCTGGGCACCTACCCGGGCATCGCCCCCTACCTGCGCGGCCCGTACCCGACGATGTACGTCAACCAGCCGTGGACGGTGCGCCAGTACGCGGGCTTCTCCACCGCCGAGGAGTCCAACGCCTTCTACCGCCGCAACCTGGCGGCCGGCCAGAAGGGCCTGTCGGTCGCCTTCGACCTGCCGACCCACCGCGGCTACGACAGCGACCACCCCCGGGTGACCGGCGACGTCGGCATGGCGGGCGTGGCGATCGACTCGATCTACGACATGCGCCAGCTGTTCGACGGCATCCCGCTCGACCGGATGTCGGTGTCGATGACGATGAACGGCGCGGTGCTGCCCGTGCTCGCGCTGTACATCGTGGCGGCCGAGGAGCAGGGCGTACCGCCGGAGAAGCTGGCCGGGACCATCCAGAACGACATCCTCAAGGAGTTCATGGTCCGCAACACGTACATCTACCCGCCGCAGCCGTCGATGCGGATCATCTCGGACATCTTCGCCTACACCTCGCAGAAGATGCCCCGGTACAACTCGATCTCCATCTCCGGCTACCACATCCAGGAGGCCGGGGCCACCGCCGACCTGGAGCTGGCCTACACGCTGGCCGACGGTGTGGAGTACCTGCGGGCCGGGCTGGACGTCGGTCTCGACGTGGACGCCTTCGCGCCGCGCCTGTCGTTCTTCTGGGCGATCGGCATGAACTTCTTCATGGAGGTCGCCAAGCTGCGCGCGGCCCGGCTGCTCTGGGCGAAGCTGGTCAAGCAGTTCGACCCGAAGAACGCCAAGTCGCTGTCGCTGCGCACCCATTCGCAGACCTCTGGCTGGTCGCTCACGGCGCAGGACGTCTTCAACAACGTCACCCGCACCTGTGTGGAGGCGATGGCCGCCACCCAGGGCCACACCCAGTCGCTGCACACCAACGCGCTGGACGAGGCGCTGGCGCTGCCGACCGATTTCTCCGCCCGGATCGCCCGCAACACCCAGCTGCTGCTCCAGCAGGAGTCCGGCACCTGCCGGGTCATCGACCCGTGGGGCGGCTCGGCGTACGTCGAGAAGCTGACCAACGACCTGGCGAACCGCGCCTGGCAGCACATCCAGGAGGTCGAGGCGGCCGGCGGCATGGCCAAGGCCATCGACGCGGGCATCCCCAAGCTGCGCGTCGAGGAGGCCGCCGCCCGTACCCAGGCCCGGATCGACTCCGGCCGCCAGCCGGTGATCGGCGTCAACAAGTACCGGGTGGAGAGCGACGAGCAGATCGAGGTGCTCAAGGTCGACAACTCCGCGGTGCGCGCCCGGCAGGTCGAGAAGCTGCGCCGGCTGCGCGAGGAGCGCGACGAGGCCGCCACCCGCGCCGCGCTGGACGCGCTGACCCGGGCCGCCGAGGCCGGTCCGCAGCGCGGCGGCTCGCTGGACGGCAACCTGCTGCACCTGGCGGTGAACGCGGCCCGTGCCAAGGCCACCGTCGGCGAGATCTCGGACGCCCTGGAGAAGGTGTACGGCCGCCACTCCGGGCAGATCCGTACCATCTCGGGTGTGTACCGAGACGAAGCGGGCCCGTCGGCCCCCCTGCAGCACACCCGCGAGCTGGTCGAGCGGTTCGAGGAGGCCGAGGGCCGCCGCCCGCGCATCCTGGTCGCCAAGATGGGCCAGGACGGCCACGACCGCGGCCAGAAGGTGATCGCCACCGCCTTCGCCGACCTCGGCTTCACGGTGGACGTCGGCCCGCTGTTCCAGACCCCGGCCGAGGTCGCCCGGCAGGCCGTCGAGGCGGACGTGCACATCGTCGGCGTCTCCTCGCTGGCCGCCGGCCACCTCACCCTGGTGCCCGCGCTGCGCGCCGAACTGGCCGCGGCGGGCCGCGAGGACATCACCATCGTGGTCGGCGGGGTGATCCCCCCGCAGGACTTCGACGCGCTGTACGAGGCGGGCGCCGCGGCGGTCTTCCCGCCCGGCACGGTGATCCCGGAGGCCGCCTACGACCTGCTGAAGTCGCTCGCCGCCGATCTCGGCCACGAGCTCTGAGGCGCTGATCCGATGGCGCCCCGGACGATCGACCTGGACAGCTACGCGACGGGCGTGCGGGAGGGCTCGCGCGCGTACATCGCGCGGGCCATCACCCTCGTCGAGTCCACCCGGCCGGACCACCGCGTGCTGGCGCAGCAGCTGCTGACGATGCTGCTGCCGCACGCGGGCGGGGCCGTGCGGGTGGGCATCACGGGGGTGCCCGGAGTCGGCAAGTCGACTTTCATCGACGCCTTCGGCACCATGCTCACCGGGCTCGGGCACCGGGTGGCGGTGCTGGCCGTCGACCCGACGTCCAGCCGTACCGGCGGCTCGATCCTGGGCGACAAGACCCGGATGGAGCGGCTCGCGGTCGACCCGCAGGCCTTCGTCCGCCCCTCCCCCACCTCGGGCACGCTCGGCGGGGTGGCCAAGGCCACCCGGGAGTCGATGCTGGTGATGGAGGCGGCCGGCTACGACGTGGTGCTGATCGAGACGGTCGGCGTCGGCCAGTCGGAGACCACGGTGGCCGGCATGGTGGACTCCTTCCTGCTGCTGTCGCTGGCCCGCACCGGCGACCAGTTGCAGGGCATCAAGAAGGGCGTGCTGGAACTCGCCGACGTCATCGCGGTCAACAAGGCGGACGGCCCGCACGAGCTGGACGCCAAGGCCGCGGCCCGGGAGCTCGCCGGCGCGCTGCGGCTGCTCCAGGCCCCGGACGCCCCGTGGACACCGCCGGTGCTGACCTGCTCGGGGCGCGACGGCAGCGGCCTGGACGTCGTCTGGGAGCGGCTCCAGCAGCACCGCAAGGTGCTGGACGCGACCGGCGCACTCGCCGCCAAGCGCCGCGACCAGCAGGTGGAGTGGACCTGGGCGATGGTCCACGACCAGCTCCTCGCCCGTCTCCACGCCCACCCGGACGTCACCCGCCTGCTCCCGGACCTGGAACGCCGCGTCCGCGACGGCGAACTGACCGCCACCCTCGCGGCGGACCGCATCCTGGACGCCTTCGGCCTGCACTGAGCCACTACGCCACCACGAGCCCGAGCGCCGTGCCCCACCCGTACGTGGGGCACGGCGCTTCGTGCTCCTCCGGGAACTCGAACCACACCACCTTGCCCGCGCCCGCCGGGTACCAGCCCCATGCCCCGGCCAACGCCTCCACCAGCAACAGCCCGCGCCCGCCGGTGTCTTCGGCCCCACGCTCCCGCCGCGGGAGCGCGGGGCATCCGTCGGTCACCTCGACCCGCAGCCGCCGCGCGCACCGGAGGACGGTCACGACACAGCGTTCCCCGGTGTGCAGCAGTGCATTGGCGATCACCTCGCCGGCACACAACTCCAGGTCCTGGAACGCATCATCCGCAAGCGGCACATCCCACTCCCGCACGATCGCCGCCACCAACCACCGCGCCGCCGGCACCGCCTCCGGCCCCGGCGCCACCCCCCATTCCAGCGGAACCGGGAACCGGGCACTGCTGAGCGGGCTGACCATCATGAACGCCTCCACGTCGACGGGGCAGGAGAGCTGCCGAGGGCCGAGCGACTGATCACCACCAGTCAACATGCGGTCACGCCTATGGGACGATCGATGATGCGGTGCGCGCATACCCGTATGCGCGCACCGCATCGAACCGCATCACGGCCCCGTGAGGGCCCGTAGCGTTTGGGTGGGCTGGTGAACTGGAACTCGGCAGCCGTCCGGCAGGCGTCCCGGACCGGGAACTACGGCAAGGTCGTCGAACTGGCGCGAAGCCATCGGCGGATGACCCAGATGCAGTTGGGTGCGGCATGCGGGTTGTCGCAGTCGGCAGTCTCGCGGCTGGAGAAGCGCGGTGACGGGCCCTACTCCATGGACGTGCTGCTGCGGATCTCACGGCACCTGGACATCCCACCGGCCATGCTCGGCCTGGCCGCCGCGCCGATGGGGACGATGAAGGGAGGCGAGTGCGTGGAGAGGCGGCAGTTCCTCGGCGCGGCGGCGGCGATCGCCGTCGCCGCGCCCGCTCTCACCCTCGTGGATCACCCCGTGGAGGAGGCCGAGCCACAGGCAGCGGCGCTCCGGCTCGCCACGACCTCGTACCGGAGGCTGGACGGATCGACGCCGTCCCGCGAACTCGCAGAGGCCACCCACTCGCACCTGCGGCTGATCCAGGGGCTCATGCGCACGGCACCCACCGAGACCGAACGGTCCGGGCTCGCGGCTGCCGCGAGCGAGGCCGCGAGTCTGGCGGCGTGGCTGGCCTGGGACATGGCCGACCACGGCTCGGCGCGTGCGTTCTACGGGGCCGCGATCAAGGCGGCCCGGTCGAGCATGAACCCGCTGCTCGCCGCCTACCAGACGGGAAGTCTCGCCCAGTTCGAGGCGCACACCGGCAACGCTGTCCAGGCGCTGAGCCTCGCACGGAGCGCTCGAAGGTTCCTGGAACCGGACTCTCCGCCCATCGCCGATGCCTGGCTCTCGTCCGTGGAGGCCCTGGGACATGCCGCCGCGCGCGATCGGCGCGGCGCCGATCGCGCGTTGACACGGAGCCGAGCGGTGATCGAGGGCAGCGCTGGTGAAGCTCGGCCGCCTTGGCCCTGGGTGTTCACCTTCGACGAGTCGAAGATCGCCGCGGTCCGCGTCAGCTGCGGCGCCAAGCTGGGGCTCGCCGCATGGACATCCGAGGGCGTCCGCTCCCCGGCCGTCACCGGTCATGCGAAGCAGCGGGCGCTGATGTTCATGGATGTGGCAACGGGCCACCTGGCCGCAGGGCGGGTCGAGGCGGCGTTCACGCTCGCCGGCCAGGCGTTGGAGATCGGCCTCCAGTACCGCTCGGGGCGGATCGTCGAAAGGGGCCGTGCGCTCCGGCGCTCCTTCAGCACGTCGTCGCCGTCCAGGGCCGTCCGTGACTTCGACGAGCGGCTGCACGGCGTACACCTCTAGGAAGGAACACGATGCGGATCGGGATCACGGGGCACCGAGGGCTGGATGCCGAGCTGGAGCGGAAGGTCCGGCAGTTGCTGGCCGACTCCCTGGCGGCAGAGGCCGCGGGCGAACTCACCGTCGTATCCTGCATCGCGGACGGGCCGGACGCGTGGATCGCCGAGATCGCACTCGACCGGGGCGCCCGACTCGCGGTTGTCATCCCCGCCCAGCGATACCGTGACGGCCTGCCGGAGTGGCACCACCCGGTCTACGACCGCCTCCTCCGGGGCGCCTCCGAGCAGCACCACACCGGGCGGGTGGAGTCCGACGAGGCCGCCCACATGGCCGGGAGCGAGTTGCTCGTCGGCCAGGTCGACCGCCTGATCGCCGTCTGGGACGGGCTGCCCGCCCGGGGCTTCGGCGGGACGGCGGACGTGGTCGCCCACGCACGGCGGCTGGGTGTTCCCGTCGAGGTGCTCTGGCCCACCGGGGCCCGGCGCTGACCGGTCGAGAAAGGGGAGAAGCATGGGATTCGGCCTCGTTGTACGGTTCGTCGCCCGTGATGCGACAGCCGCTCACGCCTTCGACGAACTGGCACGGGAGGCACTCGAAGGGATCCGCACCAAGGAGCCCGGCACTCTCGTCTACGTCAATCACGCCGTGCCGGACCAGCCGCGCGTCCGGGTCTTCTACGAGCTGTACGCGGACCGCGAGGCGTTCGAGGAGCACGAGCGGCAGCCGCACGTCCACCGGTTCCTGACCGAGCGCGGCCGGTACCTCGAATCGTTCGAGGTCACCTTCCTGGACGAGATCGACGGCAAGGGGTCGTCCGCCTGACCCGAACTCCCGGCCGAAACAAAAGGGCCCCCGGCCGGTGCGCACCGGCCGGGGGCCCTTCCGCTACCCGTACTGCCCTGGGTCAGGCGCTCTTGGCGGCCGTGAAGCGGGTCGAGACGTCCTGCCAGTTGACGACGTCCCACAGGCGGGTGACGTAGTCGGGGCGGACGTTCTTGTACTGCAGGTAGTAGGCGTGCTCCCAGGCGTCGAAGGCCAGCAGCGGGGTGGTGCCCTGGCCGACGTTGCCGTGGTGGTCGTAGACCTGCTCGACGATCAGGCGACCGCCCAGCGGCTCCCAGGAGAGGATGCCCCAGCCCGAGCCCTGGACGCCGGTGGTGGCGGTGGTCAGCTGCTTCTTGAAGGCCTCGAAGCTGCCGAAGTGCTCGGTGATGGCGTCGGCCAGCTCGCCCTCGGGGCGGTCGCCGCCCTCCGGGGAGAGGTTCTGCCAGAACAGCGAGTGCAGCACGTGGCCGGAGAGGTGGAAGGCGAAGGTCTTCTGCAGGCCGACCAGACCGCCGAACTGCTCCTTGTCACGCGCCTCGGCCAGCTGCTCCAGGGTGTCGTTGGCGCCCTTGACGTACGCGGCGTGGTGCTTGGAGTGGTGCAGCTCCAGGATTTCCGCGGACATCGCGCGCTCCAGCGCGGAGTAGTCGTACGGCAGGTCGGGAAGCGAGTAGGTGCCCATCAGGACACGGCCCCTTTCGGCGAGTTCAACGATGACGATCGTGCCGGGTCAACACTATTGCGTATCAGTTGCAAGAACGAACAAGGGGCTCCTGCATATTCCTCCCGTCGTGTCGGGCACAATGGGACCGGCAGCGTGTAATGAGCGATGAGGGCGAGTGACCATGACAGGTGCACCGGTGGTGCTGGGCATCGAGTCGTCCTGCGACGAGACCGGCGCGGGGCTGGTGCGCGACGGCGTGCTGCTCGGACAGGCGGTGGCCTCCTCGATGGACGAGCACGCCCGCTTCGGCGGCGTGGTCCCCGAGATCGCCGCCCGGGCGCACCTGCACGCGATGGCCCCGGTGGTCGACGAGGCGCTGCGCCGGGCCGGGCTGACCCTCGCCGACGTCGGCGCCGTCGCGGTGACGGCCGGTCCGGGCCTGGCCGGGGCCCTGCAGATCGGGGTGGCGGCGGCCAAGGCGTACGCCTTCTCGCTGGGCGTCCCGCTGTACGGGGTGCACCACCTGGCCGGGCACGTGGCCGCCGCGACGCTCGACGGCGGACCGCTGCCGGACCCGTGCGTGGTCCTCATCGTCTCCGGCGGGCACACCTCCCTGCTGCTCGTCCGCGACCTGGCCCGCGATCCGATCGTGCACCTGGGCGACACCCTGGACGACGCGGCCGGCGAGTGCTTCGACAAGGTGGCCCGGATCCTGCGGCTGCCCTACCCCGGCGGACCCGCGATCGACCGGGCCGCGCGCGAGGGCGACCGGCGTGCGGTGCGTTTTCCGCGCCCGCTGAGCGGGCCGAACGACCCGCCCTACGCCTTCTCCTTCTCCGGCCTCAAGACCGCCGCCGCCCGCTGGGTGGAGGCGCAGCGGGCCGCCGGCGCCGAGCCGCACGTCCCGGACGCCGCCGCCGCGCTCCAGGAGGCGATCGCCGACGTGCTGACCCGCAAGGCCGTCAGGGCCTGCCTGGACCACGGGATCGGGACGCTGGTGGTGGTCGGCGGGGTGGCCGCGAACTCGCGGGTGCGGGAGCTGGCCGAGCGGCGCTGCGCCTCGGCCGGCATCGCGTTGCGGGTGCCGCCGCTCGGACTGTGCACGGACAACGGGGCGATGGTCGCGGCCGTCGGCGACCTGCTGGTGCGTGCGGGCGCCGCGCCGGCCCCGGCAGACCTGTCGGTCGACCCGTCGGCGCCGCTGGAGTTCGCGGCACTCACCCCGCGGGTGACGGCGCGGGCCGCCTGAGTCACGACAACCGCAGGACGATCCGGGACAAAAGCCCCGGGCGACTGTCCTCTGACAACGTTTCGGTTGCGACGAACATTTCTTCGATCATTCATCTTCCCAGCGCACTGTGACCTGTGCCATTTTACATGTCACACATCGAGAGGTCGCGGTCCCCCAAACCGCGGCCCGAACGGCCCCGGAGGCCCCCACAGATGCGTCCCTTCCGGATTTCCAAGGCCAACGCGCGCAGGCTCCCTGCGCTCGGTGCCGCCTTCTTCATCGCACTCGGCCTGTTCGCCCCGCAGAGCCAGGCCGCCCCGGCCGGCTCCGCCGCGGCCCCGGCCGGCAACAGCGCCGCCTCGTCGACGCCGCGGTCGATCCCGGTGCCCAAGTCGCCCGACGCGAAGAGCACCAGCCCCTTCAAGCTCTCCGCCCAGGACAGCGCCGAGGCGAACACCCCGCCGGCCGCCCCGGCCACCCAGCCGGCCAAGGCCGCCAAGGGCTTCTCGGCCGCCGCCGCCGACCCCTGTCCCGACCTCTCCGGAGTGCTCAACGCCACGGGCAGCGCGCTGGTCCAGCAGCTCAAGGCCCTGCCGCGGGTCGACTGCACCTACCCGCTGTTCAACATCACCGGGGACAGCGTCAAGGCCTTCCGCGAGGCCAACATGGTGACCGTCGCCAACGCCCTGCGCGACGCCTCCCCCGCCTACCCGGGCGACAACAGCACCAACATCGGGCAGCTGGTGCTGTTCCTGCGCGCCGGCTACTTCGTGCAGTGGAAGTTCCCGGAGACCGTCGGCGCCTACAGCTCGACGCTGAAGTCCGCGACCGGTGCCGCGCTGGACGCCTTCTTCGCCTCCGCGCACGGCAAGGACGTCACCGACGCCAACGGCGCGCTCCTCGTCGAGGTCGTCAAGGTGATCGGCCAGAGCGACACCCTCGGCCGCGAGGCCGGCGTGTTCAAGTGGCTGCTCTCCAGCTACAACGGCAGCTGGCCCACCCAGATGACCAACACCGTCTCGGAGTTCGACTGGGTCCTCAAGGACGCCTACGAGTCCAAGACCGACGCCGCCGGCTGGAAGGCCGCCCTCAAGGCCGACCCGAGCATCGTCAACACCTGGTCGGGCTTCATCACCCGCAACGACTCGCAGCTGAACCGCTGGGACGTCGTCAGCAACATCGGCCGCTACCTCGGCTACGCCCTGCAGGTCGACGAGCTCAAGGGCCAGCTCCGGCCGGTCCTGAAGGACCTCATCAACCGCTACCCGAACGTCGGCCCCACCGCCCCGATCACCATGAACCTGGGCTGGGCGACCCGCCAGTTCGACAAGGGCAACTGCGCGGCCTACGGCATCTGCGACCTGGGCACCCGCCTCATCCCGGTGATCCTGCCGATCCAGCGCGTCTGCAACGACGGCCTGAAGATCAAGGCCCAGGACATGTCCCCGGGCCAGCTGGACTCGACCTGCACCAGCCTGATCAACCAGGACGCCTACTTCCACAAGATCATCGGTGACAAGGGCGCCATCCCCGGCGACGTGAACACCAACCTCGAGGTCGTCGCCTTCGACGACTACGACCAGTACTCGCTGTACGCCTGGGCCTTCTACGACATCGACGTCGACAACGGTGGCATGTACGAGGAGGGCGACCCGTCCAAGCCGGGCAACCAGGCCCGCTTCATCGCCCACGAGGCCTCCTGGCTGCGGCCGAAGTTCGAGATCTGGAACCTCAACCACGAGTACACCCACTACCTCGACGGCCGCTACAACATGTACGGCGACTTCGAGGCCAGCCAGACCACCCCGACCATCTGGTGGGTCGAGGGCATCGCCGAGAACATCTCCTACGGCTACCGCAACGAGCGCAACGCCGCCGCGATCACCGAGGCCGGCAAGAAGACCTACAAGCTCAGCGAGCTCTTCGACACCGTCTACGGCCAGACCGCCGACCCCGACGAGAACTCCAACCGCGTCTACCGCTGGGGCTGGCTGGCCGTTCGCTACATGCTCCAGGAGCACCGCTCCGACATGGACGCCATCCTCACCAAGTACCGCACCGGTGACTGGAACGGCGCCCGCACCATCCTGAAGCAGACCATCGGCACCCGCTACGACGCCGGCTTCGACGCCTGGCTCACCAAGTGCGCCAGCAACGACTGCGGCCCGCTGCCGGAGGCCCCGACCGGCCCGGTCACCCCGAGCACCCCGCTCTGCACCATCCCGGACACCCGCCAGTTCGACAACAACTGCCGCCGGGACAACCTCACCGCCACCACCGGCAACTACAGCTACCACTTCATCAACCTGCCGGCCGGCGTCAAGACGCTGACCATCACCAGCAGCGGCGGCACCGGCAACGCCGACCTCTACTACGGCGGCAACAACTGGGCCACCACCAGCAACGCGCTGGCCAAGTCCACCAACGCCGACAACAACGAGACGCTGACCATCACCAACCCGCCGTCCGGCTGGGTCTACTTCAGCCTCGCCGCCCAGCAGACCTTCAGCGGTACCACGCTCTCCGTGTCGTACCAGTAACAGGCTCCGCATACGAAGGGCCCCGCCGGTTCGCCCGGCGGGGCCTTTTCCATGCCCGCGCACACCTTCTCGAAGCCCCCCCGGGAAGCGAACTGACAACGTTTCGGTTGCGGCGAACAATTCTTTGGTTCGCAACCTTCCCAGTGCACTGTGATGTGTGCCATTTTACATGTCACACACCGAGAGCCGCGTGCCCCACATGCGGCCCAACAGGCCCGGAGGCCCCCACAGATGCGCTCCTTCCGCATGTCCAAGGCCAACGCGCGCAGAGTCCCTGCGCTCGGCACCGCCTTATTCCTCGCGATCGGCCTCTTCGCTCCGCAGAGCCAGGCCGCGCCGGCCCCCGCGGGCACCCCGGCCGCCGCCGGCGCCGCCTCTGCTTCGGCGCCCCGGTCGATCCCGTTCCCCGAGCCCGACGTCCAGCGGACGCACCCCTTCAAGCTCTCCGCCGATGACAACGACCGGGCCCAGCGCGCGCTCGGCGCCCCGACCGACGCGCCCTCCCCGGCCGCCAAGGGCTTCTCGGCCCCCGCCGCCGGGGACGGCTGTCCCACCGACCTCTCCGAGCTGATCAGCGCCACGGGCAGCGCGCTGGTCCAGAAGCTCAAGGCCCTGCCGAAGGTCGAGTGCACCTACCCGCTGTTCGACCTCACCGGGGACAACGCGGCGACCGCCTTCCGCGAGTCCAACCTGGTGACCGTCGCCAACGCGCTGCGCGACGACTCCCCCGCCTACCCGGGCGACAACAGCACCGACATCGGGCAGCTCGTGCTGTTCCTGCGCGCCGCCTACTGGGTGCAGTCGAACTACCCGGCCGTGGTCGGCGCCTACGGCTCGACGCTGACCGCCGCGACCAAGGGCGCGCTGGACGCGTTCTTCGCCTCCCCGCACAGCAAGGACGTCACCGAAGCCAACGCCGCGCTCCTCGTCGAGACCACCAAGGTCATCGACCAGACCTCGACGCTCGGCCGGTACGCCGGTGTCTACAAGTGGCTGCTCTCCACCTACGACGGCGTCACCGCGCCCGCGAGCCTCAAGGCCACCGTCGTGCGGTTCGACCCGATGATCGAGGACGGCTTCGAGGACAAGAAGGACAGCACGGGCTGGAAGGCCGCGCTCCGGGCCGACCCCACCATTCTCGACGCCTGGGCCGGCTTCATCACCCGCAACGAGGCGCTGCTGAACCACGACAACCTGATCAGCAACACCGGCCGCTACCTCGGCTACGCCCTGAAGGTCGACGAGCTCAAGCCCCGGCTCCGGCCGATCCTGAAGGACCTGATCAACCGCTGGCCGAACACCGGCCCGACGGCCCCGATCACCATGAACCTGGGCTGGGCCACGCGCCAGTTCGACAAGGGCCACTGCGCCGACTACGGCATCTGCGACCTGGGCGCCCGCCTCATCCCGGTGATCCTCCCGACGACGTACACCTGCAACCCGGACCTGAAGATCCGGGCCCAGGACATGTCCCTCTGGCAGCTGCGCTCCACCTGCACCAACCTGACGGACCAGAACCCGTACTTCCACAAGATCATCGGCGACCCGGGCGTCATCCCCGGGGACGTGAACACCAACCTCGAGGTCGTCGTCTTCAACGACGAGTACCACTACAAGCTGTACGCCTGGGCCTTCTACGACATCGACGTCGACAACGGCGGCATGTACGAGGAGGGCGACCCGTCCAAGCCGGGCAACCAGGCCCGCTTCATCGCCCACGAGGTGTGGTGGGACACCGAGACGTTCGCGATCTGGAACCTCAACCACGAGTACACCCACTACCTCGACGGCCGCTACAACATGGGCGGCGACTACGCGGCCAGCGAGCTGACCCCGACCACCTGGTGGGTCGAGGGCATCGCCGAGAACATCTCCTTCGGCTACCGCAACGAGCGCAATGACAAGGCGATCGCCCTGGCGGCCGCCAAGACGTACAAGCTCAGCGAGCTGTTCGACACCACGTACGACCCGGAGGCCGGCGCCGACGTCAACACCAACCGCGTCTACCGCTGGGGCTGGCTGGCCGTCCGCTACATGCTCCAGAACCACCGCGCGGACGTCGACACCGTGCTCACCATGTACCGCGCCGCCGACTGGAACGGTGCCCGCGCCTTCCTGAAGCAGACCATCGGCACGCGCTACGACGCCGACTTCAACACCTGGCTGGACGCCTGCGCCAAGAACGACTGCGGCCCGCTGCCGGAGGCCCCGACCGGCCCGGTCACCCCGAGCACCCCGCTCTGCACCATCCCGGACACCCGCCAGTTCGACAAGAACTGCCGCCGGGAGAACCTGACCGCCACCACCGGCAACTACAGCTACCACTTCATCAACCTGCCGGCCGGCGTCAAGACGCTGACCATCACCAGCAGCGGCGGCACCGGCAACGCCGACCTCTACTACGGCGGCTCCAACTGGGCCACCACCGGCAACGCCCTCGCCAAGTCCACCAACGCCGGCAACGACGAGACGCTGACCATCACCAACCCGCCCGCCGGGTGGGCCTTCTTCAGCCTCGCCGCCCAGCAGACCTTCAGCGGTACCACGCTCTCCGTGTCGTACCAGTAGACCGATATCCACTACGCAGCACCCATGACAAGGGGCCCCGCCGGTCTGCGAACGGCGGGGCCCCGCTCCGTACCCGGAACCGCGGGTGATGCGACCGGCGTCCCCCGCGTGACAGGTGGTCATCCGGTGATCGCCCGAATCTGGGGAGGGCGGCCATGCCAGCAAGGAACGAGGAGGGACGCCGCAGCGATGCGGCGCCCGGCCTGGCGTGGTTCCTCGCCGCTCCGCCGCTGGCGGTGGCCAGCACCCTTCTCGGTACCAGGCTCACCGCCCAGACCTGGGACGGGCAGTGCGAATTCGGGATCGGCCCGTCGGACCGCTTCGCCCTCGTCCTGATCACCATGCCGACGGTCTGCTGCGCGATGGTCGTGGCGCTGGTCCTCCTCCAGTTGGCGCTGCGCCGGGCGCCGGCCGGCGTGCGCTGGCCGGCCCTGGTCGGCACCGCCGTCCTGTTCACGGCGCTCTACACCGCCGGCATGGGACGTCCGCCGACGGCGCCGCAGGTGTGCGCCGGCCCCTGGCCCACCCTCCCGTTCACCCGTTGAGGCCGCCTACAGCTCCGCCTCCGGGGGGAGGCGGTGGACGCCGGGGAGGTGGGTGTCGAGTTCGCCGGGTTCGAAGCGGCACATGCCGACGGCGTGCCAGAACTCACCGGCCACGTCGCCCTCGCACTTGTAGGCACCGGAGGGGAGCAGGGCGGCCCAGCCGTCCGGCGCGCCGAGCAGGGTGGCCAGCGCGGTCGGGCGGCCGTCGGCCTGGACGCGCCAGAGGCGGACGGTGCCGTCCTCGCCGCCGCTGGCCAGCAGTGAGCCGTCCGGGCTGAAGGTGACAGCGAGGATCCGCCCGGTGTGGCCGCGCAGGCCGGCCAGTTCGGTGCCGCTGAGCGGGTCCCAGACCCGGACCACCCGGTCGTCGCCGGCGGTGGCGAGCAGCGGGCGGTGCGGGTGGGCGGCGGCGGTCCACAGCCGGCCGACGTGGCCGGTGAGGCGGTGGCGGACGGTCCGGTCGACCCAGATCAGCGCGGTGCCGTCCCAGGAGGCGCTGGCCAGCCAGGCGCTGTCGGCGGCCGGGGCGACGGCGTACACCCGGTCGGTGTGGCCGTCGAGTTCGGCCTCCACCCGCCCGGTCGCGATGTCGGAGATCCGCACCGTGGTGTCGTCGCAGCCGGTGAGCAGCTGCCGGCCGTCCGGGCTGAAGGCGATCGAGCGGACCCGGCCGCGGTGCTCGCGCAGCGTGGTGAGGTGGGCGCCGGTGCGGCGGTACCAGATGCGGACGGTGTCGTCGTCGTTGGCGGTGGCGACCAGGGCGCCGTCGGCGCTGAACGCCTCCGCCCAGACGTGCTCGGTCTCGACGTCCATCTCGCGCAGGTACTCGCCGGTGCGGGCGTTCCACAGGCACAGGTCGCCGTCGTTGGTGGCGGTGGCCAGTACGGCCTCCTCCGGGCTGAACACCGCGGAGACCAACCGGCTGCTGCGGCCGGAGAGTTCGCGCAGCCGGCGGCCGGTGGACGGCTCCCAGATCCGGACCGCGCCGTCGTTGCCGCCGGCGGCCAGCAGGGCTCCGTCGCCGCTGAAGGTGAGCGAGCCGATCCGCCGCCCGTGGCCGCGCAGCAGCTGGCGGCTGCGGCCACTGGAGGGGTCCCAGAGCCGGACCCGGCCGTCGTTGCCGCCGGTGACCAGCAGCGGGTCGGTCTCCGCGCCGCCGCGGCCCGAGCCGGGGCGGAACCGGCAGGCCCAGACCGAGCCGCGGTGCTCGGGCGGCTGCCGGCGCAGCGGCACCACCTCGCGGGCGCCCGCGGCGCCCACCGTGCCCGCGCCCTCCCCGGCGCCGACCCGCCAGACCCGGACCCCGCCGTCGCTGTCGCTGGCCGCGAAGCGGGTGCCGGCCTCGTCGAAGGTGACCTGGTAGATCTTGCCGGTGGAGTCCTCGGGCCGGCCGGCGGCAGTGCCGTCGAGCGGGTTCCAGAACCGGATCTGGCCCTCGGTGTCACCGCTGGCGAGCAGGTCGCCGTCGGGGTGGAAGGCCAGCGTGTAGATCCGGCCGGCGTGGCCGGGCAGGCTGTGGCGCAGCCGGCGGCCGGCCACCTCCCAGATCCGCACGGTGCCGCCGGTGCCGTCGTCCGGCCCGCCGTCGGCGGTGGCCACCAGGGTGCCGTCCGGGCTGAACGCGGAGCGGTAGACGGTGCCGCGGTGGCCGGGCAGGACGGCGAGCCGGCGGCCGGTCACCGTGGACCACAGCCGGGCACCGCCGCCCTGGTCGCCGGTGACCAGCACGGTGCCGTCGGGGTTGAACACCGAGGTGTAGACGGGCGCGGCGTGGCCGGGCAGCCGGTGCAGCGGCTCGCCGGTGGCGGTGTCCCAGAGGGTGACGACGCCGTTGAGGTCGCCGGTGGCGACCATCCGGCCGTCGGGGGCGAGCGAGACCGGCCAGACGCCGCCGGGGTGCACGTCGAGGCGGTGGCGGCACTCGCCGGAGACCGGGTCCCAGAGCCGGACGGTGCCGTCGGCGCTGCCGGTGGCGAGCACGTTGCCGGCGAACTTGACGGTGTAGACGCGGCCGATGTGGTCCTTGAGGGTGCGCAGGGCGATGCCGGTGACGGCGTCGCAGACCAGCACGCTGCCGTCCTCGGAGCCGACCGCCAGCAGGTGGCCGTCCCGGCTGAAGGCGACGGGCTCGGGCAGCCGGGTGGAGCGCACGTCGAAGCCGTAGGGGACGCCGACCTCGGAGGGGCTGAAGCCGGCCTCGACGGGCAGCCCGGGGGCGATGGCGGCGGCCTGCAGCTCGGGGGCGGCCAGCACCTCCTCGTCGGTGACGGCGGAGATCAGCGCGGCCCGCTGCCAGCGGCTGCCGCGCAGCCGGGCGCCGCGCAGGTCGGTGCGGATCAGCCGGGCACCGTGCAGGTCGGCGAAGCGCAGGTCGGCGCCGCTGAGGTCGGCGGCGTCGAGCCGGGCGCCGGCCAGGCGGGCGCCGCGCAGGTCGGCGCCGGCGAGGTTGGCACCGAGCAGCCGGGCCCCGCGCAGGTCGGCGCCGAACAGGTCGACGCCGGACAGGTCGCGGTGCGAGAGGTCCTCGCCGGCCAGGGTGGCACCGCGCAGGTCGGTGTGGGCGGGCACCCGCAGCCGGTCGAGGATCTTGACGGCGTTGAGCCGGGCCGCTTCGGAGGCGGCCTCGGGGATGTCCAGGACGGAGCGGGCCCAGCGCTGGCAGACCTGGTGGTCGGTGAGGTCGCAGAGGAACTCGACGGCCAACCGGCTGAGCGGGCCGCGGCCGAGCAGGGTGGCGTCGCCGCGCCGCAGCGCCTCGGCGGCGGCCCGGGCGACCAGCCACTCCACCACCGAGCCGTGGATGAAGTGGAACATGCCCTCGTCGGAGCGGACCAGCAGGCTGCCGGAGCCGACGGCGTGGGCGACCTGCGGGGTGGGCATCCGGTTCTCGGCGAGGCCGTTGAGCACGCCGGCGATGTCGACGATCTCGTCCAGCGGGATGGAGCTGCGGCCGCTCTCCCACAGCCGCAGCGCGAGCAGGGTGACGGCCTGCCAGAGCTGGTCGAGGTGCAGGCCGGGGGCGGCGCCGGGGCCGCCGTGGCCGCGCTGCTCCTCGAACCGCAGCCAGGCGGTGAAGACCTCCTGGTAGAGGCCGGCGGCGCTGAGGGCCCGGCCGGCGCCGGCGACGGCGCGCAGCCGGTCGTGGTCGAGGTCGGCGACGAAGCTCAGCAGCCGGGGGTTGCGGCAGAGCGCGAGCAGGTCGGGGATGGCCTCCAGCAGCCGCATCCGGCGGTCGGCGGCCTCCCGGTCGCCGTAGCGGTTGCCGAGGTAGCCGCGGATCTGGTGCGGGGTGAAGTCCTGGACGGCGATGAGCCGGCGCTGTGGGAGCAGGCCGACGCGTTCGCCGAGCGCGGTGAGCACCTGCTCGTGGGAGCTGAAGTGCTGGGTGCGGCTGGTGACCACGATCTTGGCGCTGTCGACGGCGGCGTCCAGCAGAACCTGGAGGTGGTCGGCGGCGCGTTCGTAGCTGACCCGGTTGACGAGTTCGTCGAAGCCGTCGAAGAGCAGCACAACCCGGCCCTGGCGGAGCATGTAGCGGAAGGCCCGCAGGTCGAGGGTGTCGATGCCGTGCTCGGTGAGGTGGGCGGCGACCAGGCCGTCCAGCGAGTGCGCCTTGTCGAGGGCGCTGAGCTCGATGAACAGCGGCGACAGGTGCGGGAGTTCGGCGGGCAGCCGGCGGGCGAGCTCGCGCAGGGCGAAGGTCTTGCCGCGGCCGAAGTCGCCGAGCAGCAGGACAAAGCGGCCGTGGTCGGAGTCGAGCAGCCGCAGCATCTCCTCGACCAGGCCGTCGCGTTCCTCGGCGCCGGGGCGTTCGGCGTCGCGGTAGCGCTGCGGCAGGTAGAGGCCGGGGTGGTACTGGCTGTCGGTGGCGAGCCGTTCGGTCTGGGCGGCGACGTGGCCGCGCAGGTCGAGCAGGCCCTGGAACTCCAGGAAGCTGCGCAGCCGCACGCCCCGGCGGCGGGCCCGATCGCGCAGTTCGCGCGAGGGCGGCGGGCCGTCGTGCACGAGTTCGGCGTCGAGGGCGGCGCCGTCGGCGTGCACCGCGTCGGCGAAGCGCTCGACCTCCTCCTCGGTGGGGGTGCCGACGCAGGCGGCGACCCGCTGCTGGCGGACCAGTCCGGATTCCGCCCAGGTGACGAACAGCTGGGTGGCGGTGCCGGCGACGGAGCGGATCTGGGCGCCCGGGTGGCGGGTGCGGCAGACCTCGGCGACCCGCTCCAGCAGGGCCTGCTCCGGGGTGGCGAGCGCGCGGGCCTCGTGGTCGGTGTCGGCGGGTTCGCGGACCTCCTCCAGCTGCGGCGGGCCGGCCTGCGGGGCCGGTTCGGGGGCCGGGAAGGCGCGTTCGGCCCGGTGCCAGGCCACCGTGAGCCGCTGGTGTTCGCCGACGGGGGCGGGCCAGCGGGTGAGGCCCTCGCGGGTGAGCCGGAGCAACTGGTGGGCGCCGGGGGCGGCTGCGCCCAGGACGGGAAGCTCGCCGGTCGAGGTGGCCAGGGTGCGCGGGGTGGTGCGGCCGTCGGCCGGGCCGTGCAGCAGCAGGTGGAGGCGGGGTGCGGTGAGCCGGGTGAACCGGTCGGCGTCGCGCAGCGGTTCGGCGCCCGGGCCGTGGGAGGCGCGGGCGGGGGCGATGTTGGCGGAGCGCACGCCGGAGCCCGGGGTGACCGGGTGGCGCACGGCGCCGATCCGCAGCCAGCCGTCGTTGGCGTACGGGCGCAGCGCCTGGGCGAACCAGGCGGCCTGCTCGGGGCCGAGCCAGCCGTAGTGGTCCTCGGGCCGGTGGGTCCAGGCCATCGAGGAGTTGAGCCCGGCGACGACGGTGCCGAGTTCGGGCACCGGGAAGAGCGTCCACGGCTGGGCGCTGTCGAAGACCACGTCCAGGCCCTGGTAGAACTCCTGGAACAGCCGGGCGTAGTGCCGCCACTTGGGCCAGTACGGCGCGGCGGGCCGCAGCTCGTCGGCCTCGCAGGTGGCGAAGTAGGCGCGGGAGGCGGCCTGGCTGACGTCCTGGCCGCCGGGCAGCACGGCCACCCGGTGCGGTTCCAGGCCGAGCAGGGCGCGGATGCCGGTGAGGAAGGTGAGCGCCTGCTCGCACTCGCGGGGGCTGCCGGAGGCGGTGAGGTCGCCGGTGACGACGACGAGTTCGGGCGCGGGGGCGCCGGCGTCGGCGAGTTCGACCAGGTCGCCCCAGATGGCGGCCTGTAGGTCGACCGGGTCGTGGCCGCTGCCGAAGGCGGGTCCGGCCAGGTGCAGGACGGTGATCGCCTCGCGGCCCGCGGGGCGGGCGGCGGCCTGCGGGTACTCGGGCTGGGCGGAGGGGCGGCGGCGTCCGGCCCAGCCGGTGCCGCCGACCTGGCGCGGGGCGGGGACGGCGCTCGGCGTCCGGACGGGGCCGCCGCTGGTGCCGTTGCCGCCGTTGGCGCCGTTGCCCGGGTAGCCGGGGACCAGGTCGGGGCGGGCCCGGCCGTCCACCGCCTGGCCGACCCGGGTGAGCAGCAGTTCGCGCGCCCGGGCGGGCTCGGTGACGCCGACGAGGTCGATGTAGGTGAGCGTGGCGAGCAGCCCGTCCACCGGGATGTCCTCGATCCGGACGGTCAGCAGCCGCCGCTCCGGCGCGTCCGGATCGGCGCGCAGCGCGGCCTGCCACTCCATCCGGCCGTAGCGCGAGCGCTCGTAGTTGCGCGAGAGCAGCGCGATGACGGCCGCGGACTCGGTCACCCCGCGGTCCATGAAGTCGACGAAGTTGGTGCCCGGCACGAAGTCCCAGGCCTGGAGCAGCGCCCGGTAGCCCGCTTCCTCCAAGGTCCAGGCGATCCAGGACGCCCACCGTTCGTCGGCCGGCGAGTAGCTGATGAAGAAGTCGATCGGCCCGGGGCCACCCGGGGTCGCGTCAAGAGCCCCCATGGAAGCAGCTTATGACCGATCCGGAGAGGCTCAACCCTGTTTCACCTCAACGAGTTCGGGTGGTTTTCGGCCGTCGCCCCTCCCCCACGTTTCCGTCACTCGTCCGTCCGTACGAGCGGCGGCCCCGGCCGACGGCCTCGACCGGCAACGTCTCGTGTGCGACCCTGACGTCCGTGTTCGCGTACTGGCCCGCCGTCAAGCGGCTGCACCCCCTGGACCTGCTGGCCGCGGGGCTGCTCGCCTGCGGCCTGCTCCTCCTCGCCACCGGCCTGCTGCCGACGGACTCCGCCGGGGCGGCCGTGCAACGGATCGCCCCGCTGCTGGCCTTCCTCGGTTCGGTCATCGTGCTCGCCGAACTGACCAGTGCCGCAGGAGTGTTCGACGTGGTGGCGGCCTGGGTGGCGCGGGCCGGACGGGGCAGCTACTCCGCGCTGTTCCTGCTCTGCGTCGGCTTCGCCGCGCTCACCACCACCGTGCTCAACCTGGACACCACCGCCGTCCTGCTCACCCCGGTCATGCTGGCGCTGGCCACCCGGGTGGGCATCGCCCCGCTGCCGCTGGCGATGACCACGGTCTGGCTGGCTAACACCGCGAGCCTGCTGCTGCCGGTCTCCAACCTCACCAACCTGCTGGCCGCCGACCGGGTCGCGCTCTCCCCCGCCGGCCTGGCCCGCGTGATGTGGGCGCCGCAACTCGCCGCGCTGCTGGTCACCATGGTCTGCCTGTGGGGCTTCTACTGGCGGCGCGGCCGGCGCGGCGCGGCCACCTACCGGCCGCCCGCGGCGCACCGGCCCGGGGACCGGACACTGTTCCGGATCTGCGCGCTGGCCTGCGCCGGCTTCCTGGTGGCCAGCCTGGCGGCCGTCGTCCCGCTCTGGGCGGCCTCGGGCGCGGCGGCGGCCGTCGTGGTGGCGGCGTTCGCGGTGCGCCGGCCGGAGGCGCTGCGGGCCTCACTGGTGCCGTGGCGGCTGCTGGTGATGGTGCCCGGCATGTTCCTGGTGGTGCAGACGGTGGACGCGCACGGTCTGCACCGGCTGCTCGCCGACGCGATCGGCGCGGACGGCGGCACGCTCGGCCTCTTCCGGGCCTCGGCGGTCGGCGCGGGCCTGTCCAACCTGCTGAACAACCTGCCGGTCTACCTGGCCGGCGAGGCCGCCGTCCCGGAGGGCAACCACACCCAGCTGCTGGCCCTGCTGATCGGCACCAACATCGGCCCGCTGGTGACCCCCTGGGCCTCGCTGGCCACCCTGCTCTGGTACGAGCGCTGCCGCTCGGCCGGTCTGCGGGTGCCGCTGCGCGGCGTCGCCGCGACCAGCGCGGCCCTGGCCCTCGGCGGCGTCGGCCTGGCGACGGCGGCACTGGCCCTCACCGGGTGACCGGCGCCCACCCGACCACTGAGCGGACGGACCACGGTCATTCAGTAGAGAGCGGGCAAATCGCCCCGACTTCTCACACTGCGTGGCCGAACCACCCGGATCGCCCAAAACTTCCGCGGCGAACGTCGGCACTTTGCCGCGTACGCGACGTATGCCTTTCCTGGCCCAACCGCACTGTGACTGCTGGCACTTGACATTCCTGCACCGGCGGTAAAGGATCCGACACGAAGAACTGACGAACAGTCAGGTACTGTCATTGAGGGACCGCCGGTCAGGATCCCGGGTTGAAGGGCTGTTCTTACGCCTTCGGATCGACCGCCTCGTCTGCGCCGATGGCCTTCGACGCTCGACGAACCGCCGTCCCGTCCGCAGCCTCAGGTTCCCCAGGGGCGGACACTCCGTCCAACGACGCCGTCAACTCCGGTCCGACCGCACCGGCGGCACCGGGGTCCTGCTGGACGGCGGCGATCGGCTCTACAGCTGAAGGAGAGCAAGTGACCGACGAAATGGTACGGCGGGCACAGGTCTTCGTGAACGCCGCCTATGGCAGCCGAATAGGAATGACGATTGCCGAGGACGGAAAGACCGGCTGGCCCACGATGTACGCCCTCACCCGGGCACTGCAACTCGAACTCGGCATAGCCACACGGCGGTCAACGCCGCCCTGGACCACGGATTCAAGACGGGGACCCGCATCGACCAACGCCGAGCATCTGTAGAACATCTGGAAGAACTCGTACGAATCCGAGACGTTTGCACTGAACAGCGTCTTCATCATCGACCTCTGGGACATCGACGGGAAGCCCGGGGGCGACGACAGTTCCCCCGCGATGCGGCCGGCTCGACTGGACTATGTGGACGAGGAGATCTACGACGTCCTCCGCCGCTACCAGGGCCCCGCGGAGCCGGCGTTCAGTGAGGCAAGGAAGCGCATGGGGCTCTACTACGTCATGGAGAAGTACAACTCCATATCCCGGAACCTTTGAAAGTGCAGAGAACCATGATGTCAGGGGACGAGCCATACGCCAGACACAACGGTCTGGTCCTGCTACTCGCAATCCTGGCCAGCGCCATCGCCACACCGGGCCTGATCTTCTACGGCCTCCGGATTCTGATACGGGCAAGATCCAGGTACGAGGCAAGGGGATTGGCGGCAGCCACGGCACTTTTTGCATGGGCTGCCACCACCGGACTCTACGGGTGGGGTCTGCTGAAGTTGGCCATCACCGACGACTATTCCGAGGACCGGGCCTGCAACGCCGTCACTGGTGGCCGGCTCGCGGGGTACGACCCGTCGTTCCTTCCGCTGGAACTCCGCTGCCTCACCACTGACGGCCGAAGCGTTCCGGCGGTGGTTCCCTCGTACTTCAATCCGACGCTCCTCGCACTGGCGATCGGCGCGACAGCCCTGACGGTCGCCGCCTTTTGGACGAGTCGCTGTTCCACATCGACGTTCCTCCGGGATCTCCGGAGCTGACGGCTTTGTCCGAGCAGTTCCGCTCCCGGAACAGCATTCCAGGCCTGGCGATCCGCTGACGCCCGAGCGCCGGGCCGCCGCCCGACGATTGGCCTCCCGCCAACGGGGGCAGCGCCCGCCCCGATAGAACCGAACCACCGCACACCAGCAAGCCCGATACGGGATCAACTAGTCCCTAATGCTCGCACGAAGCAACGACCCGGGCGGCGGGGGCGGCGGCGTCAGCGCCGTCGGCTGACGCGGCCGAGCTCGACCGTTCGAATCCGGCGTCGTGGAAACTCCCCCTGGAGCCGTACCTTCTGTCGGTCAATGAGCAGGAGCAGCTGGGGCGCGCCATGGGCATGCTGACCGAGGACTGCATGCACCGCGCCGGGTACAAGAACTGGCGGCCCGCGCCACCACTGCCGAGGATGGGGCCCAAGACCCGGACCGACCTGCGCTACGGCATCCACGACGCCACCCTGGTCGGCAAGCGCGGGTACCACCCGGACGCCGCGGAACAGGCCGCGCATGAGGCCGCCGTGGCGGCCGGCGCGGTCGGCCCCTCGGGGGCCGAGGCAGCGGCCGAGAACAACTGCGGACAGCAGGGGAAGCAGAAGCTCGGCGATGTCCAGGAGGCCTTCCAGTTCGCCGAGCAGCTCGCCAACGAGGCCTATGTCAAGGCCCAGCAGGAGCCGGAAGTCGCGGCGGCCTTCGCCCAGTGGTCCGCCTGTATGAAGGAGAGCGGCTACGTCTACCGGGAACCGCTCGATGTCGCGAGCGACCGGAAGTTCGGCGGGGAGGTGACCAAGGCCGAGATCGAGACAGCGCAGACCGACCTCCAGTGCCGCGGCCGTACCAATCTCGCCCTGACCTGGTTCGAGGCCGAATCCAAGCTGCAGAAGGCGTCCGAGGAGAAGAACGCCCTCGTGCTGCAGGACGGACGGAAGAAGCTCGATGCCACGATGAAGACCGTCACCGCCGTTCTGGCCGGTCGGTCGTAGGCGGTCGTAGGCGGGCGCGGGTGGTGCAGCCGGAAGGTCATGCGGCACCGGACGGGCCCGCGGGGCCTGCCGTCAGGTCGAGCAGGTACGGCAGGACCTCCGGGCGGGCCGCGACATAGCTGCGGGCGGTGTCCGGCCGGCCGATCCGGGCACTGAAGGGGCCGCCGTCCAGCGTGCGGACCTCCAGCCCGGCCTCGGTGGCGAGCAGGCAGCCGGCCGGCAGGTCGATCTCCTCCGCCCGGTAGCCGACGAAGCCGTCGATCAGCCCGCAGGCCAGCAGCGACCAGGTGAGCAGCGGCGCCCACAGCTGGAGCACCCGGCGCGCGCCGCTCTCCAGGCCGTCCTTGAGGGCCCGCGCCACCGGGTCGCCGGCCGGCACGCCGTGGCCCTGGGTCCAGCCGAGCACCGGTCGGACGGCGCCGAGCGGTCGCCGCGGCGCCGTCAGCCGCCCGGCCGGGCCGTGGGCGCCCGAGCCGCGCACCGCCCGCCAGGTGCGGCCGGCCACCGGGTCGTGCACCACGCCGAGCACCGGCTCGTCGTCCACGCACAGCGCGATGCCGACCACGTAGGCGGGCAGGCCGATCACCACGTTGTTGCTGCCGTCCAGCGGGTCGACCAGCCAGGTGCGGCGGGCGCCGGACCCGCCGGCCAGGTCGCCGCCCTCCTCGGCGCGGATCCGGTCGGCGGGGAAGCGCTCGGCCAGCCGGCGGGTCACCAGCTGCTCGGCGAGCAGGTCGAGTTCGGTGACCACGTCGCCGTCCGTGCCCTTGGTGTCGACCCGGAACGTGCTGAGGAAGCGCGAGCGCAGCAGCGCGCCCGCGTCCTCGGCGGCCCGCACCGCGACCCGGCATTCCTCTTCGAACGCCCCGGCGCCGTCACCCGGGTCCGTCGTCGTACTCCCCACTGATCCTCCTGGCTGCCTCTTCGGCGATCCGGGCCGTGCGTTCCGCGTCGCAGAGCCGGCGCACCACCCGGCGGGGGCCGCCGTCCACCGGCCCCAGCACCACGTCCACCGGCCCCGGTACGGTGCGGCCGAGCACGACGGTGGCGGTGGGCGTGCCGCCCGGCAGCACGGTGGCGTGGAACTCCCCGGCCCGCAGGGTGTAGGTCTCGCCGCGCCCGCTGGTCTGCTCGGCCAGCGGCTCCCAGCGCACCAGCCGGGCGGTGGGCCGTACCTCGTCCACCCCGGCGGCGGCGTCGCTGTGCACCGCGTAGGCCCGGTGCGTCGGCCGGGCCGGCTCGTCGTACACGCCGATCCGCAGGTTGCCGATCCGGCCGTAGAGCACGCTGCTCTTCAACTCCCAGCTGTGGCAGTGGATCTCGCGCTGTCCGACGGCGGTCGCCGGGTCGAACACGTGCACGCAGACGCCGAGCGCCCCGTCGCGCACCACCGGCAGGCAGTAGAACCCGAGCGGGTGCGCCACCGCCCGCAGCACCCGGGCCCCGCTCACCACCTGGGCCAGCAGCCCGCCCACCAGCGTGTCCAGCCCGGGCTCGGCAACGGTGCGGCCGGTGGCCCGGTCGAGCGTCGTGAACAGGTCGTTGCTCATCGCTCCCCCTTGTCCCCCGCCCAATATGCTAGGACTGCCGAGAAGTTGACGGCCAGCGAGTTGACGCCCCCGGCCACGGTTTCCCGTTGCCGAAAACCCGCGGGCCCGCGACGCGTGGTGCGTCGCGGGCCCGCGGGTCCCGGTGGGAAAGGCGGTCAGGCGGTGGCGGGCTGGAGGGTCCAGCGCTGGTTGGCGTTGCCGTTGCAGCCCCAGATGCCCAGGGTGGTGCCGTTGGCGTCGTTCCAGCCGGGCAGTTCCAGGCAGGCGTTGGCGGCGGGGTTGTGGAGGGTGCCGTCGGCGCGGTACGTCCAGATCTGGCCGGTGGTGGCCCGGCAGTCGGTGAGGACCGTCGGCGTGCCCCAGGAGGTCACGTCGTCCCGGACGGTCACGCAGCGTCCGCCGGAACGCAGGGTGCCGTCGGAGCCGAAGGCGAACTTCTGGCTCGCGCCGTTCCAGCAGTCGTAGAAGCGCAGGCCGCCGCCGTCGGGCGCGCCGTAGTTGTCGAGGCAGCGGCCCGGGTTGTGGGCGGAGCGGACGCCGAAGTCGGCGGAGCGGTCCCGCGGGATCTCCTGGGGCGCGGCGAAGCGCGGCCGGCCGCCCGCCGGGGCGGTGCCCGCGAAGCGCACCAGCCGGCCGTCGTAGACGGTGGCGACCAGGTCGGGGTAGCCGTCGCCGGTCATGTCACCGGGCGAGTCCACGGTCGGGAAGACGTTCGCGGCGAGCCCGATCGGGAGCACGGCGTGGGCGGCGGGCACCGTCCACTGCTCGGTCGCGGTGCCGCCGCAGTCCGCGATCACCAGACGGCTGCCCAGTCGGGTGACCGGGTCGGCCGCGTCGAGGCACTTGCCCGCGTTGGGGTTCATCAGCGTGCGCGGGTGGGGGCCGGCGACCCACTGCTGGGCCGGGCTGCCGTTGCAGTCCCACAGGTTGACCGGCGAGCCGTTGGCGGTGTTGCCGCCGGTGACGTCGAGGCACTTGCCGAGGACGTGCAGTGAGCCGTCGGTGCCGAGGGTGAACTGCTGGTTGGGGCTTTCGCCCTGCTCGGAGCAGGCCCACAGCAGGGCCGCGGTGCCGTTGCCCGTCCAGCCGTGGTCGATGTCGGCGCAGAGGTCCTTGCCGTCGGCGGCCTTGAGGCCCCAGCCCAGGGGCCGGTGGGCGGGCATCGTCAGCGGGGCGGAGCCGTTGACCGGCCAGCCCTCGGTGTCCAGCGGCAGCGGCAGGCCGGTGACGGCCCCGGTCACGGTGTCCCGCACCCAGAGCGTCGGCGCGCCGTTGACCTCGCCGGGGTGCAGCAGGGTGAAGCCGCTCCAGTCGTCCCCGGCGGCGCCGAGCTCGACACCGGTGCCGACGTAGCACAGGCTGTTGGAGGGGTAGTAGCGCAGGTGGCCCTTCTCGACGGTGACGAGGCCGGTCCCGCTGCCCCGTCGGACGGCCGTCAGCTGGGCGATGTTGTCCCAGGTCCCGTCGACACCCCGGGTGCACATGCCGCTGGTGCCCAGCTGGGTGGCGGAGCGGGTGAAGTGGCCGGCCGCGCCCTCCGGGGCGGCGTTCACGTCGTTGCTGTAGAGGAAGAGCTGCTTGGTGGCCTTGTTGTACGCGAACAGCGAGTCGCCGCTGCCCATGACGGCGCCGCGGTGGGCCACCAGGTAGTTGTTCCAGTCGTCCTTGCGCGGGCTGCGGTCCGCCGTGGACGCCGCCTCGGGCGTCAGCGGCTTGGTGCCGTCGCCGCCCCGGAACAGGGTCAGCGAGCCGTCCGCGGCCGGGAGCAGGAAGTCCGCGACGCCGTCGCGGTCGACGTCGCCCGGCACGACCGGGGCGGCCGGCTTGGCGGGGACGTAGTACGCGTAGGTGGACGCCTGCGGCGCGGAGTTGCCGGCCCCGTCGACGGCGCGCACGAACAGCGTGTGACTCCCCCAGTTGCCGACACCGACGCTGATCGGGACGTCGGCGTACGCGGTGCCGTCGGCCGTGAAGGAGGCCGGGACGCTGCCGGTGCCGTTGGGCGAGCTGTTGTCGTCGAGCGCGTACTGGAACGCGCGGACGCCACTGGCGAGGCAGCTGCCGCCCACGCAGCCGGCCGGGACCGGGTCCTTGCTGGTGACGCGGACGGTGACGCCGGTGTCACCGGCGCGGCCGGTGGGCGTGGCGCCGCTGCCGAGCGGCGGGAACACCGAGGAGGGCGCGATGGACGCCTGGGTCGGCGCGCTGAGGTCGACGGTGAAGGCGCAGTCCGCCGACGCGGGGCTGTTCACGCCCCCGGCGGTGGACCAGGCGTTCCAGCCGTACCGGTGGCCGTCCGCCAGCGCGCGGCCGACGTAGGTGTCGCCCCAGCCGCCGGTGCCGGCGATCGGCACGCTGGTCCGCGAGGTCGCGCCGGACTCGGCGCTCTCGCCCGCCGAGGCGTCCCACACGTGGAACCCGACGGTGATGTTGCTGCCGGGCGCCCCGCCGGCCCGGGCGAACAGGCGGACGTCGGACGAACCGTCCTGGAACGTCGACGTCCGGCCGATCCACCCGGGCGTGCCGCCGCCGCAGGCACTGTCCGCGGGGTTCCTCGACTGGGGGCTGGTGTACATCCCGGTGGGGGTGCTCGGTCCGGAGCCGTCCGCGAACGCGGCTCCGGGGGCGGCCAGCACCAGGGCGGCCGCGGACAGGGGGACCAGGCGTCTCGCCAGCGGGCCCCGCAGCCTTCCGGGGGGACGGGATTCTCGCATGATGTGTTCGTTCGCCTTCGCAGCCGTACCCCTCGGCCCGGGGCCGACCGCCGGTCGCCTCGCCGACGGCACCGCACGGGCAGCGTCTCGCCGAAGACCGGTGAATGAAGGGGTGTTTGTCCGATTGGTGCGCATTCCGACCACCCGTCAGGTGACGAGCCCTCACCTCGACGATCGGTGCGCGGTCGAACGCTAGTGCGTGCGAACGCGGGCTGGCAATCCGGTTTCCACGATCTTCGCGCCCGCCCCGCCGGGGCGAACGGCGCAGGTCACCGGCGCGCCCGGCGGCGGATGCGCCCCGGTGACAGAAGCGCCCGGCCCCGGCCGGAGGGTTCCGGTCGGGGCCGAGCGCCGTCGTGGCGGGACGGGCGGGGTCAGCGCAGGTCGAAGACCAGGCGGGCGGAGACCTTGCCGTTCAGGACCTCGTCGAAGCAGGTGTTGACGTCCTCCAGCCGGCGGGTCTCGCGGATGACCCGGGTGCGGCCCAGGGCGTGCAGCCGGAAGACCTCCGCGAGGTCCTCCCGGGTGCCGACGATCGAGCCGATCACCTTGGTCCCGTTGAGCACGGTGTCGAAGACCGGCAGTTCGAGCCTGCCCTCGGCGGGAAGGGCCACCAGGACGAGGGCGCCACCGCGGCGCAGCGAGCCGTAGGCGGCCTGGAAGGAGGCGTTGCTGACGGCCAGCGCGATGGCGGCGTGGGCCCCGCCGAGCTTCTGCACCTCGGCGGCGACGTCCTGGACCCGGGCGTCCAGCACGTGGTCGGCGCCGAGCTCGCGGGCCAGTGCGAGCTTGTCGTCGGTGACGTCGACCGCGATGGTCTCGGCGCCGGCGATCCGGGCGTACTGGAGGGCGAGGTGGCCGAGGCCGCCGATGCCGGAGATCAGGACGCGGGTGCCGGGCCCGGCACCGGAGACCTTGAGGGCCTTGTAGGTGGTGACGCCGGCGCAGGAGAGCGGGGCGGCGTCCAGCGGGTCGATGCCGTCGGGCACCGGGACGACGTAGTCGCCGTGGGCGAGGGCCTGCTCGGCGTAGGCGCCGTCGACGGAGTAGCCGCTGTTGTGCTGCCGGGTGCAGAGGGTCTCCCAGCCGGAGACGCAGTGGTCGCAGCGCCCGCAGGCGTCGGCCAGCCACGGGATGGCCACCCGCTCGCCGACCCGGACGTGCCGGACCTCGGAGCCGGCCGCCTCGACGATGCCGACGCCCTCGTGGCCGGGGACGAACGGCGGGTTCGGCTTCACCGGCCAGTCGCCGCGGGCGGCGTGGATGTCGGTGTGGCAGAGTCCGGAGGCCTCGATCCGCACCCGCACCTGGTGCGGACCGGGGTCGGGCAGCGGGCGCTCCTCGATCACGAGCGGCTGGGTGAAGTCGTGGACGACGGCGGCCTTCATGGTTCTGCTCCTGCCCTTCGTACCGGGGGGACCGTTCCCGGCCCCCGGAACCCCGTTCGGTTCACCTCCATCCCACGCCACGGCCGGGCGGGCCGCCAGGGCCGGACGGGTGAACCCGGAGGGACCATGGTCCCTCCGGGGCGCCGGTCAGGACTCGCGGTGCACGATGCGGCGGACCAGCTCGGGGACCCATTCGACGTACTCGACCTCCGCGCCGTCCGCGTGCCGGGCGTAGAGGAACCGGCCGGTCGCGGAGGCGGTCTCGGGCGTGGTGACGACGGCGCCCGCGGCCTCCAGGGTCTCGCTCAGCTCGTCGAGGTCGGAGACCACGACGGTCGCCGAGGCGTGCGCGTACTTGGCGCGCTCGGAGGGCGGGCCGGCGATCACCAGGAAGTCGCCGATGGCGGCGAGTTCGATCTCGTGGAAGCGGAACAGCAGGTCCGGCTCGGCCCCGGTGAGGGTGCGCAGCAGCGGGAGCGCGTGGTCCAGGCCGTCGGCCCAGAGCCGGGCATAGGTCTTGAGGATGGGCATGGGTGCTCCGAGTCGTCCGACGCCGTCCGGCGTCGACCGGCGTCACGGGTGGCCACCGTGTCAATCCGCCGGACGCCGGGTCTCCGACAGGTACCGGATCACCGTAAGCGGGCGGGCTCCCGCACAGAAGACCGTACTTTGCGGTGCGTCAGTGCCCGACGGTAACCGACCCGCCACCTGCGGCGGAGCCGGCCGGCCCGGTCCGGCCGCCGTCCCAGGCGATCAGCATCCGCAGGGCGTCCTCGGACGGGCTGCCGGGGTCGGGGGTGTAGGTGATCAGCGCCTGGTCGGGGTCGTCGGCCGGGCGGAGGGTCTCGTAGACCAGTTCCATCCGGCCGACCAGCGGGTGGTGGAACACCTTGCGGCCGGAGGTCTTGTCGCGCACCGGGTGCTCCGCCCACCACTGGCGGAACTCCGGGCTGCGTACCGAGAGTTCGCCGATCAGCTCGGCGAGCCGGGGGTCGTCGGGGCGGCGTCCGGCCTCCAGCCGGAGGAAGGCGGCGTTCTCCCGCGCGCAGCCGACCCAGTCGTCGTACAGGGTGCGCGAGGCCGGGTCGAGGTAGGTGATGCGGGCGATGTTGCGCTCGGCGGGGGCGAGCGCGCCGTAGTCGCCGAGCAGGGAGACGGCGGCGCGGTTCCAGGCGAGGACGTCCATCCGCCGGCCCATCACCACGGCGGGCACCTCGGGCATCGCCCCGAGCAGCCGGGCCAGGGCCGGGCGGACCTTCTGCGGGCCGGAGCCCCGGCCGCCCGGGCCCCGGCCCCCGGCGCCGCGGCCGCGGGCCGGGCGGGTCCGGGCGAGGCGGTGCAGGTGGCCGCCCTCCTCGGGGTCGAGGCGCAGCGCGCGGGCGACCGCGTCGAGCACGGAGTCCGAGGGGTTGCCGACCCGGCCCTGCTCGAGCCGGGTGTAGTAGTCGACGCTGACGCCGGCGAGCTGGGCGAGCTCCTCGCGGCGCAGGCCGGCCACCCGGCGCCGGCCGCCGAGGTCCGGCAGGCCGACGTCCTCGGGGCGGAGCCGGGAGCGGCGGGTCCGGAGGAACTCGGCGAGGCCGGCGCCGGTGGCGGCGACGTGGGTGGGGCTCGTGCTCATACGGCCATTCTCACCGGTCGGCGCTCCCGCAGCCTGGCCCTGGCAGGACCAGGCTGCGGGAGCGGAGGCAACCGGAGCGGCGGTCACCAGCCGTTGGCGACCGCCACCACGCCGCCGTCCACCACGAGGTCCTGGCCGGTGATGTAGGAGGCGCGGGGCGAGAGCAGGAAGGCCACCGCCTCGGCGACCTCCGCCGCCTCGCCCAGCCGGCCGAGCGGCACCAGGGACCGTACGGCGTCCTGCTGGGCCGGTTCGGTGATCACCTCGTGGAACATCCCGGTGACGATGTAGCCGGGGCTGACCGAGTTGATCCGGATGCCGCGCCCGGCGAACTCGCTGCCGAGGGTGCGGGTGAGGTTGTGCACGGCCGCCTTGGTCGCCGCGTACACGGGGGCGTTGGGCAGGCCGCGGTGCAGCGTCCAGGAGGCGTTGAGGACGATCGAGGCGCCGCCGGCGGACCGCTCCAGCAGCGGCAGGGCGTGCAGGACGGTGAACAGGACGCCCTTGAAGTTGACGTCCACGGTGCGGTCGAAGCTCTCCTCGGTCACCTCGGCCGAGGTCTCGAAGACGCCGACCCCGGCGTTGGCGAACACGCCGTCGAGGCGGCCGAAGCGCTCCTCCACCCGGCCGGCCAGCCGGGCCAGTTCGGCGGGCCGGGAGGAGTCGGCGCGGACGGTGAGCAGCCGTTCCCCGCCGCCGAGTTCGGACTCGGCCCGGCCCAGTCGGGCGTCGTCGCGGCCGGTGATCACGACGCTCGCCCCGCGGTCCAGCAGCAGCCGTGCGGTGGCCAGGCCCATGCCGCTCGTCCCGCCGGTGATCAGCACCGTCCGGCCGTCGAAGTCGCGGGCGGTGTCCGGGGTGTTCTCGTTCAGGTAGGTCATGCCCCCACCCTCGGGGCCGCGGGCGGGCCGGACCAGGCCCGCCCGGACCGGGGGTCCGCCGGGACCACCCTGGCGTCGGAATGCTTGCGCTCCATACCCCCTGGGGGTATGTTTCCCCTCGCCCCTCGGAGACATACCCCCACCCGGTATTGGAGAACGTGGTCATGTCCGACCTCACCGCCGCGTCCGCGGCCCCGGCCGCGCCGCCCGCGGCACCCTCGCCCCGCCGCTGGACAGCCCTCGGGCTCATCGCCCTCGCCCAGTTCATGGTGATCATGGACACCTCGATCATCGGGGTCGCCCTGCCCGAGATGCGCTCCGCGCTCGGCTTCACCCAGGAGGGCCTGTCCTGGGTCTTCAACGCCTACGTCGTCGCCTTCGGCGGACTACTGCTGCTCGGCGGCCGGCTCTCCGACCTGTTCGGCGCCAAGCGGCTGTTCGCCACCGGCTGGGCCGTCCTCGCCGCCGGCTCGCTGCTCGCCGGCCTCGCCGGGAACCCCGGACTCGAACTCGCCGGACGCGCCGTCCAGGGCGCCGGCTCCGCGCTGATCGCCCCGGCCGCGCTCACCCTGCTGATCAGCCTGTTCGGCGCCCGCCCGCAGGAGCTCGGCAAGGCGCTCGCCCTGTACGGCGCGGCGGCCCCGGCCGGCGGCACCGCGGGCGTCTTCCTCGGCGGCGTGATCACCCAGTACCTCAGCTGGGAGTGGGTCTTCTACGTCAACATCCCGGTCGCCCTCGGCGTCCTGCTCGCCACCCCCGGCGTGATGCCCGCCGCCCCCGCCCGCCGCGGCTCGGTGGACTGGCTCGGCGCGCTCACCGTCACCGCCGGCCTCGCCGTCTCCGTCTACGCCATCGTCCGCGCCCCGGAGACCGGTTGGGGCTCCGCGAGCACCTGGCTGGTGCTCGCCGGGGGCGTGCTGCTGATCCTCGCCTTCGTCGCGCTCCAGGCCAAGCGGCGCGAACCGCTGATGCGGCTCGGCATCTGGCGCAGCCCCGGCCTGGCCGGCGCCAACCTCGCCCAGCTGCTGATGGCCGCCGCCTGGATCCCGATGTGGTTCTTCCTGAACCTCTACCTCCAGCAGGTGCTCGGCCTGCAGGCCTTCGCCTCCGGTGCCGCGCTGCTGCCGATGACCGCCGCCATCATGCTGATGATGATCGTGCTGGCGCCCCGGCTGATCGCGCGCTTCGGCCCCAAGCCGCTCATCGTCACCGGTCTGCTCGCCCTCGCCGGCGGCATGCTCTGGCTCTCCTTCGCCCGCCCCGACGGCAGCTTCGCCGTCGACGTGCTGCCCGCCTCGCTGCTCGCCGCCGTCGGCATGTCGCTCGCCTTCATCCCCTCGCTCGGCACCGCGCTCGCCGTACCGAACCCGGCCGAGGGCGGTCTGGCCTCCGGCATCGTCAACACCAGCTACCAGATCGGCTCCGCCCTCGGCCTCGCCGCGATGACCGCGCTGGCCGCCGCGAACGGCGCGCGCGAACCCGGCGACCCGGTCGCGCTGACCGACGGCTTCTCCGCCGCGTTCCTGGGCGCCGCCGCCCTCGCCCTGCTCGGCGCGCTCGTCTCGGCGCTCACCATCCGTACCGCCAAGAGCGGTTGAGGCCGCCGACCGATCCCCGCCCCGCGCCTGTGCCCCCGCCGAACCCGGCAGGGGCACAGGCGCGGGGCGGGCCCGGGGCACTCCGGGACATCCACGGGTCGTCGACGCCGGCGCCGGCCACCCGGGACGGGCGGCACGTGCTGGCGCTCAACGCCAACGCCGACTGGTTCCGCGACGAACTCCCCCTGGCCGAGGCCGAGTTCTGCGGCTGAGCGACCGCACCCGGGCCGCCCGCCGGGGGGCGTCAGGCCTCCCGGCGGGCCCCCTCCGACGGGACCGCCCGGTACACGTGCGGCTCGGCGTAACCGGCCGCCGCGAAGGCCTCGACCACCGCCGCGGCCACCGCCTGCGCCTTCTCCGTCGACACCAGGGCGATCACCGAGCCGCCGAAGCCGCCGCCGGTCATCCGTGCGCCGAGGGCCCCGGCGGCGACGGCGGTGTCGGCCGCGAGGTCGGTCTCCGGGCAGGACGTCCGGTAGTCATCGCGCAGCGAGGCGTGGCCGGCGGTGAGGATCGGGCCGAGCGCGGCCGGACCGTGCCGCTCCAGCTCCTCGACGGCCCGCTCGACCCGGTCGTTCTCGGTCACCACGTGCCGCACCAACGGGACCAGCTCGGCGGGCAGTCGGGTGGAGGCCGCGGGCAGGTCGGCGGCGGCGAGGTCGCGCAGTGCGGGCAGCCCGAGCAGCGCGGCAGCCCGTTCGCAGCCGGCCCGCAGCGCCGCGTACGCGCCGTCGGCGAGGTCGTGCTGCACCCGGGTGTCGAGGACCAGCAGGGTGAGGCCGGCGCCCGCCAGGTCGAGCGGCACGTGCCGGGCGGAGAGGTCGCGGGCGTCCAGGTGCAGGGCGGCCCCGGCGCGGCAGACCATCGAGGCCATCTGGTCCATGATCCCGCAGGGCACGCCGACGAACTCGTTCTCGGCCCGCTGCGCGAGCAGGGCCGACTCGACGGCGTCCAGGCCGAGTTCGTACAGGTCGTTGTACGCTGCCGCGACCGCGCACTCCAGCGCGGCCGAGGAGGAGAGGCCGGCGCCGCCGGGCACGTCGCTGTCGAGCAGCACATCGGCGCCGCCCACCTCGTGCCCGGCCTTTCGCAGCGTCCACACCACGGCCGCGGGGTACGCGGCCCAGCCGGCCACCCCGCCCGGGGTGAGCGCGGCGACGTCCAGTTCCACGGTGTCGCCGGGCACCCGGGTCGAGGCGAGCCGCAGCACCCCGTCGGAGCGGCGCCGGGCGTACGCGCGCACGGCCTGCGGGATCGCGATCGGCAGCACGAACCCGTCGTTGTAGTCGGTGTGTTCGCCGATCAGGTTGACCCGGCCGGGGGCCGCCCAGACGCCCTCGGGGGCGTGGCCGTAGAGCTCCTCGAAGGTGCTGCCGGGAGCGGTGCTGGTCGTGGTCATCCCTGCGGTCCTCCGTCGGTCGGGGCGGTCGGGGCGGTGGGGGCGGCGGTGGGGGCAGCGGCGGGCGCGGTGAGGGGCGTGGCGGGCGCGGCCTCGCGCAGGCGCCGGGCGGCGTCCTCCGGGGCGACGTCGTTCATGAACGCCTCCATGCCGGACTCGGTGCCGGCCAGGTACTTGAGCTTGTCGGCCGTCCGCCGGACGGTGAACAGCTCCAGGTGGAGGGCGAATTCGGCCTCCTCGCCGACCGGCGCCTGGTGCCAGGCGGCGATGTAGGGCGCGCGGACGCGACGGCCGCCGTCCGCCGGGTCGGTGAAGAGGTTGTCGAACCGGCGCAGCAGGTCGAGGTAGACGCGGCCGAACTCGGCGCGCTCGGCCTCGGTGAGGCGGGTGAGGTCGGGGACCCGGCGGTTCGGGTGGAGGTGGACCTCGTAGGGCCAGCGGGCGGCGAAGGGCACGAAGGCGGTCCAGTGCTCGCCGGTGAGGACGACCCGCGAGGAGGACCGCTCGGCGGCGAGCAGGTCCTCGAAGAGGTTGCGGCCGGTGGCGGCCCGGTGGCGGGCGGCCTGGTCGAGCATCCGGGCGGTGCGCGGGGTGGTGAACGGCAGCGCGTAGATCTGGCCGTGCGGGTGGGCGAGGGTGACGCCGATCTCGACGCCGCGGTTCTCGAAGCAGTACACCTGCCGGACACCGGGCCGGGCGGAGAGTGCGGCGGTGCGGTCGGTCCAGGCGTCGAGCACCAGGCGGGCGCGGTCCTCGTCCAGGTCCGCGAAGGAGGCGCCGTGATCGGAGGTGAAGCAGACCACCTCGCAGCGGCCGACGCCGGGGCGGCGACCGAGCAGCGGGTCCTCCTCGGCGGGCACCCCGGGGTGGGTTCCGGGCTCGCCCGCGAGGGACGGGAAGCGGTTCTCGAAGACAGCCACCTGGTAGTCGGCCGCCGGGATCTCGCTGAGCCGGCCGTCGCGGCTGGGGCACAGCGGGCACTCGTCGGCCGGCGGGTGGTAGGTGCGTGCCTGGCGGTGGGCGGCGATGGTCACCCAGGCGCCGGTCAGCGGGTCGAGCCGTACCTCGGAGGAGGGCACGGCGGCGTCCAGCGGACGCCGGTCGGCGACCGTCCGGCCGGCGGGCGGTGCGCCCCGGTCGTAGTAGATCAGCTCACGGCCGTCGGCGAGTTCGGTGACGGTCCTGGTCGTCGCACCGGCCGTCCCGGTCGGGTCGGTCACCGTCGCGGGCATGACGTGCTCCCTCTCATGGGGCTTCCCTTCAACCACATGACCAAACAATATCGAACAGGATCCAACATGCACGCCACCGGGCCGGGGGCGGTCCGCGAACAGGGTCAGCCGGCCGCCCGGTGCCAGGGGGCGTCGGGCCGGGTCGGCACCGGATCCGCCGTGAGCCGCAGGGCGTAGACGTCCCGCCCGTCGGGGCCGGGCACCGGGCCGAGGTAGTCGTGGCCGGTGAGGTGGCACCAGGCGGGCAGGTCGAGCGGCGCCGCCGGATCGGTGCTGATCACGTGCACGACCGTCCCGGCGGAACGGCCCGCGATGCGCTTGCGCAGGTGCAGCAGCAGGGTGACGCAGAGCATGCCGGTGCCGTCGACGACCAGCGGACCGGGCCCGTCCGCTCCGGGGTCATCGGCCCCCGGGCCGGCAGCGGCCGGAGCGGCGGTCATGCGGCGCCCGCCTCGACCGGGAGGGACGCCAGCCGCCATTCGAGCATGCCGTCGGCGAGCCGCTTCGCGTCGCGACCGTGCGCCGCCAGCAGCCGCACGGCGTCGTGGGCGAGGACGCAGTTGGTGCCGCGGCAGTACGCGACGACCTCCACCGCAGCGGGCAGCTCGGCGAGCCGGGCCTCCAACTGGTCCAGCGGGACGGACAGGGCGCCGGGGATGTGCCCGGCGGCGTACTCCTCGGCCGGCCGCACGTCGATCACGGTGGCGGTGCCCGCCTTCACCCGCGCCAGCAGCTCCTCCCGGGTGAGGTGGTCGGTGTCCTGCGGCCCGAGGTAGGCGGCCCGGGCCTGTCCGGTGGCCGCGAGACGGGCGAGCGCGACCTGCTGGAGCTGCGCGTAGAGGGCGGCGACGTCGTCCCCGGCGAGACGGTAGTGGATGCGCACGCCGTCGCGGCGGGCGACCACCAGCCCGGCCTGCTTGAGGGTCTGCAGATGGGCGGAGGCGGTGGTCAGCCCGAGCCCGGCGGCCCGGGCGAGGGCGTCGACGCCGCGCTCCCCCTGGGCGAGCAGATCGAGCAGCTCCAGGCGCTTGCCGTTGGACAGCGCCTTGCCGGTGGTGGCCAGCGCGTCGAACAGCGCGGCCTTCTGTGCGGGATCTCCCATGACATCCTCCATAAATCCATGGATTATTGTAGAACCAGTCGGGTGGACCTGTCGCCCGGCCCGACACCGGATGTCCGACACCCGGATCCGCCCATTCTGGAGGACGGCCCGTGACCGCCACCCTGTCCACCGCCGGCTCCGCCGTCCGGCTCGGGCTCCGCGCCAACCTCGCCCAGTTCACCCTGCTGGTCGCGGTCAACGCCCTGGTCGGCGGCATGCTCGGCCAGGAACGCACCGTCCTGCCCCTGCTCGCCGACCGCACCTTCCAGCTCTCCGCCTACACCGCCGCACTGACCTACATCGTGGCGTTCGGCGCGACCAAGGCCGTCACCAACTTCTTCGCGGGCGCCCTCTCCGACCGCTACGGCCGCAAGCCGGTGCTGGTCGCGGGCTGGCTGCTCGCCCTCCCGGTGCCGCTGCTGCTGATCTGGGCGCCGACCTGGGGCTGGGTGGTGTTCGCGAACGTCCTGCTCGGCGTCAACCAGGGCCTGACCTGGTCGACCACCGTCATCATGAAGATCGACCTGGTCGGCCCCGCCCGCCGGGGCCTGGCGATGGGCTTCAACGAGGCCGCCGGCTACCTCGCCGTCGCCGCCACCGCGATGGGCACCGGTGCCATCGCCGCGCACTGGGGACTGCGCCCGCAGCCGTTCCTGCTCGGCATCGCCTTCGCCGCCCTCGGCCTCGGCCTGTCCGTCCTCGCCGTCCGCGAGACCCGCGAACACGCCCGCGCCGAGGCCGCCCGCCACCCGGCCCCCGCCAACCCCGACCACCACGGCGAGCTGACCACCGGCCAGGTCGCCCGCACCACCAGCCTCACCGACCGGGCGCTGTCCTCGGCCAGCTGGGCGGGCATGGTCAACAACCTGAACGACGCCCTCGCCTGGGGCGTCTTCCCGCTGCTGTTCGCCACCCACGGCCTGTCGGTCGCCCGGATCGGCCTGCTCGCCGCCCTCTACCCGGCGGTCTGGGGGCTGGGCCAGATCCTCACCGGCTGGTGGTCCGACCGGATCGGCCGCAAGCACCTGATCACCGCCGGCATGCTCCTGCAGGCCGTCGCCATCGGCCTGGTCGCCGCCGGCACCACCTTCCCGGTGTGGGCACTCGCCCAGATCCTGCTCGGCGCCGGCACCGCGCTGGTCTACCCGACCCTGCTCGCCGTCATCGGCGACGTCGCCCACCCGGCCTGGCGCGCCCGCGCGGTCGGCGTCTACCGCCTCTGGCGCGACGGCGGCTTCGCGGTCGGTGCCCTCCTCGCCGGAGCGCTCGCCGACGCCTACGGCGTGACCACCGCCATCTGGGCGGTCGCCGCCCTCACCGCCACGGCGGGCGCGGTCGTCGCGGTGCGGATGTACGAGACCCACCCCCGCGCGGCCCGTGGCGAATCCGCCTGAGCGGGCGGCCCGCTCGGCGGATACTCGCTGGACCGGCCGCGGAGCGGAGCCGATAGTGGAGCGATGTGCTTCCGTCGCATCAGTTCGAGCCGGCACTTCGTCTGCCTACCGTGCCGCGCGTCCTCCAAGAAGCGCGACGCGAACGACGGCCGCGCGAACCGCTGCCCGCGCTGCCGGGGCTCCCTGATCGACGCCGGCCACGACCTGGAGGTCCCCCGCCGCACCGATACGGCCGGGTGGCGGGCACTCACCGTCGTGCTCAACGCGGGCATCACGTTCCACTCCTCCTGCTGCGAGGGCCCCGGCTGGCGACCGCGCACCCCGCGCGAGGTGAAGGAACGCCTGACCGCGGCGGCGAGAAGCGGCACCCCGATCCGCAAGGCCCTCACCACGGCGACGCCGGCCGACCTCACGGTCAGGACACGCACACCCGGCAGGCCCCGCTGACCGCCTGCCGGGACGACGGCACGGCCCGACGGTCCCCCGCCGGCCCGAGCGCGGGCGGGCCCGAGGGGTCGTCCGGGCCCGCGCGTCACCGGGCGGCAGGACGGGGCCGAGGAGGGAGGGACCGGACCGGGCGCGGGGACCGGGCGGGGGGCCAGGCGTGGAGGGCGAGGGTGGCCGCCGCGAGGGCGAGGACGCCGAGGGCGAGGGTGGCGGCGGGGAGGCCGGCGGTGGCGCCGAGCCAGCCGGCCAGGGGGTAGGCGAGCAGCCAGCAGCCGTGGGAGAGCGAGAACTGGGCGGCGAAGGCGGCCGGCAGGTCCGCCGCCGGCACGGCGGAGCGCAGCAGGCGACCGCCCGGGGTGAGGATCAGCGAACCGGCCGCGCCGAGCCCGGCCCACAGGGCCAGTAGCGCGGGCCAGCGCCATCCGCCGCCGCCCGCCGTCGGCCCCGCCGCGGTGACCAGGGCCAGCGCGGCGAGCAGGCCCACGACGGCAAAGGCGGCGGGCAGCATCACCGCGCGGTCGGTGACCCGGTCCAGCACCCGGGGCAGCAGCAGCGCCACCGTCATCGAGCCGGCGCCGTACGCGCCGAGCGCGAGCGGCACGTCGGCCGCCGGCCGGCCCAGTTGCCCGCGGACACAGACGACGGTGTTGACGATCACCATGGCCCCGCCGGCCGCGACGGCGAGGTCCAGGGCGAGCAGCGCCCGCAGGCGTGGCACGGAGAGGAAGAGCCGGATCCCCGCCAGCGAGCGCGAAGCGAGCGCCCCACCCGATCCGCCCGCCCCGGCCGCGCCACCCGGTCCGCCCGCCCCGGCCGCGCCGCCCGGCAGGACCACCGAGACCACCAGGGCGGCGGACGCGAGGAAGCCCGTCATCGTCCCCCAGAACAGCCAGCGGTAGCCGACCAGCGCCAGCACCCCGGCCGCCAGCACCGGGCTGACCAGGCTCTCGGTGTCGTAGGCGAGCCGGGACAGGGACAGCGCCCGGGTGTAGTCGTGCTCCTCGGGCAGGACCTCCGGGATGACCGACTGGAACGCCGGGGTGAAGGTCGCCGAGGCCGCTTGCAGGACGAAGATCAGCAGGTAGACCTGCCAGACCGAGCCGACGAACGGCAGCCCGAGCGCCACCCCGGCGCGCGTCAGGTCGGCGGCGACCAGCAGTCGGCGCCGCGGGATCCGGTGCGCGAGCGCGGCGACGACCGGGGCGATCCCCACGTAGGCGACCATCTTGATCGCCAGCGCGGTGCCGAGCACCGAGCCGGCGTCGGCCCCGGCGAGGTCGTAGGCGAGCAGGCCCAGCGCGACGGTGGCCAGGCCGCTGCCGGCGAGGGCGACCACCTGGGCGGTGAACAGGTGCCGGTAGGTGCGGTTGCGGAGGACGGAGAGCATCGGGGGCTCCGTTCGGACTCGGCGCGCGGGCCGGGGGCGTCCCGTTCGGGCTGCCGTCCCTCCAGAATAGGCCAACATGTGCATACCTGTGCACGTATTGAGGACGGCAATCCGCCCGAGGGTACAACGGTGGATCGCGCGCTCAGTCGTGCGGGGGCAGCCCGCTGATCTGGTGGTCGGCGACGTTCAGCGCCTCGTGGACCAGCCGCCGCAGGTGTCCGTGCCGCAGCGTGTACACCACCCGCCGCCCGTCCTTGCGGGTCGACACCAGCCCGGCCAGCCGCAGCTTGCCGAGGTGCTGGCTGACCGACGGCCGCGCCGCGCCGGCCGCCTCGGTCAGCGTGGTCACGTCCGCCTCGCCCTCGCCCAGCCGCTGGAGCAGCGCGAGCCGGGTGCGGTCGGCGAGCAGGGCGAGGATGCCGGCCGCCACGTCCAGCCGCTCGTCCAGCCGCCCGTCCGCGCCGGAGTGCTGCGATTCATGTGCACCTGATACCTGGACGCTGCCGCTCATGGCCTCAGCTTAGGGCGTGTCCGGTGACTTCCCGCCGGGCCGGCGTCCCGGCCTCAGGGCAGGACGTCGTAGGTGTAGACGGCGGTCGAGTCGAGGACGGACTCCGGCGTGGCGGAGGAGCCGAGCGGGGAGACGATCGGGTCCTTGAGGCGGTGGCCCTGCAGCGAGGCCGGCGCGGACTGGTCGGGGAGGTAGTGCCGCCCGTTGCGCCGCATCCATCCCTCCCAGATCCGGTCGATGTTGCAGTGGTGCAGGTAGAAGGCCGGCTCGTTGGGCGAGGAGGCCAGGCCCATGTCACGGCCGATGTAGACGTGCACCAGGTTGTGCAGACCGAAGGGGTTGAACCCCTCCAGGCGGTTGCGGAAGCCCTCCGAGGTGACGTCCCACGGCGCGAAGTCGTAGACGGCCAGGTTGGGGTCGCCGGTCGCCGGGTCGCTGTCGTACGCCGCCGTGACGTCTCCGGCGGTCGGCAGGTTGGGCGCGTCCACGCCGAGGGCCCGGCGCAGACCGCGCGGCGGGCGGTTGATCAGCGTCAGCATGGAGTTGACGTCGATCCGGACGCGGAAGGCATCGGGGTCGGCGGGGTTGGCCGGGTCGACCCCGAACGGGCCGTCGGTGACCGCGCCGCCGGCGGCCGGGGAGCCGGTGCCGCCCATGCAGGTCGGCTTCCAGAAGTCGCTGTCCGACGGGCGGGCGAGCGCCGCGTCCGCCGTCCAGTCCCAGTAGGGCAGGCCGAAGGACGGATCGCCCAGGACGCGTTGGAGGTTGGCCTCCAGCAGGCCGAGCATGACCCGGTGCCAGGGCAGGAAGATCGGGCCGCGGTGGGCGGCGTTGCGGACGTCGGGGTCGCCGCCGGGCGGGACGGCGGTGCGCATCGACATCACGTGCCAGATCACGAAGAGGTCGTAGGTGCGGACGGTCTCGGCCGGGCCGGCGATGCCGAAGTCGGCGGTGGTGAAGGTGCTCTGCTCGCGTTTGAGCAGGTTGACGCCGGAGGTGTAGGCGTCGCGGGCGGCGGGGTCGGTGAGGATGTTCCTCCGGACGACGGCGGCCATCTCAGCCGCCTCCGTGCCCGTGGCCGTGGCCGCCGCCCATGTCCATGCCCGTGCCCGGGCCGCCCATGCCGGTACCCGTCCCCGTACCGGAGCCGGATCCGCCTGCGGCCGTGAACTCGTCGGGATAGTTGTCGATCAGCGCCTTCACCGCGTCCAGTGCCGAGAGGAACCGGTACGCGGGCAGGGCATGGCAGTGCAGGGTGCCGTTGTCCTCCACGCCGATGTGCGCGCCGATCGGGCGGCCGTCCACGGTGATCTCGTACCTGGTGGTGACGACGATCCGGTGGCCGTCGTACAGCGTCGTGCGGACCGTCGTCGCGGGCCCCATGTGAGGGGCGGCCGGCGGGCGCGGCAGGCTGCTGAGGTAGCCACCGAGCTTCGCCGGAGTGGCAGCGGCGGCCAGGCCTTCTGGGTCCATGGCTGACTCCCGGGCCGAGGGCGGCCCCGGGCGTGCCCCGGAGCACGGTTCTCCCGCCTCCCACCGTCCCGCAGAACCGCCCGCCGCGCGCGGCGGGGCGGCGTCTCCGCAGGTCAGCCGCCCTACAGGCCGGTCCCCTCGGAGGTCACCCCTCCCGGAGGTCGGCGATCCGGCGGATCTTGCCGACGGAGCGCTCCAGGCTGTACGGGTCCACCACCTCGACGTCCACGCTCACCCCGACCCCGTCCTTGACGCCCCGCGCGATCTCCGCGGCGGCCGCGGCCCGTTGCTCGGGGGCGGCGTCCGGACGTGCCTCGACCCGCACCGTCAGGTGGTCCATCCGGCCCCGGCGGGTCAGCCGGAGCTGGAAGTGCGGCGCGACGGCGGGCACCCGCAGCAGGACCTCCTCGACCTGGGTCGGGAAGAGGTTGACCCCGCGCAGGATGATCATGTCGTCGCTGCGGCCCGTCACCCGGGCCATCCGGCGGAAGGCGGGGCGGGCGGTGCCCGGCAGCAGACGGGTGAGGTCGCGGGTGCGGTAGCGGATCACCGGCAGCGCCTCCTTGGTGAGCGAGGTGAAGACGAGTTCGCCGCTCTCGCCGTCCGGCAGCACGTCGTCGGTCAGCGGGTCGACCACCTCGGGGTAGAAGTGGTCCTCCCAGATGTGCAGGCCGTCCTTGGTCTCCACGCACTCCTGGGCGACGCCGGGCCCCATCACCTCGGAGAGGCCGTAGATGTCGACGGCGTGGAGGTCCATCCGCCGCTCGATCTCGGCGCGCATCTCCTCCGTCCACGGCTCGGCGCCGAAGATGCCGACCTTCAGCGAGGTCGACCGCGGATCGACGCCCTGCCGCTCGAACTCGTCGAGCAGCGTGAGCAGGTAGGACGGGGTGACCATGATGATCTCGGGGCGGAGGTCCTGGATCAGCTGGACCTGGCGGGCCGTCATGCCGCCGGACGCCGGGATCACCGTGCAGCCGGCCCGTTCGGCGCCCGCGTGCGCGCCCAGTCCGCCGGTGAACAGGCCGTAGCCGTAGGCGATGTGCACCGTCTGGCCGGGCCGCCCGCCGGCCGCCCGGATCGAGCGGGCCACCACGTCGGCCCACACGTCGAGGTCGTGCTCGGTGTAGCCGACGACGGTGGGCCGGCCGGTGGTGCCGCTGGAGGCGTGGATCCGGCGGACCTTCTCCCTCGGGACGGCGAACATGCCGAACGGGTAGGTGTCGCGCAGGTCGGCCTTGGTGGTGAAGGGGAAGCGGGCGAGGTCGGCGAGGGTGCGGCAGTCCTCGGGGGCGACGCCGGCCGCGTCGAACCTGCGGCGGTACAGCTCGACCTCGTCGTAGGCGTGGCGCAGCGTGGCCCGCAGGTGCGCGAGCTGGTGCGCGCGCAGCTCCTCGCGGGTCATCCGCTCGCCGGCGTCCAGCAGTTCGTCCGGCGGCGCTTCGCCCGGCCGCACCGTCCCGGGTGCCCCGGCTCCGCCCGGGTCCGCCGTTCCGCCGCTCATCGCGCCTCCTCCCAGCCATGCCTACCGATCATTCGGTCGGCACTCGACGGGGCCAAGTAATCCAGTACCCGAACCACCTGTCAAGGGTCGGCGCGCACGGATCCCCACCCCTCCTCAGCCCCGATCTCTGCCGAACGGCAGATGGCAGCGGCCCGCCGATCGGACAGGCTCGTCGTCGTCACCCGCCGTGAACGTACCCGCCGGAAGAGCAGATCGCATGAGCCGACCCGACCTCCGCACCTCCCCCCTGCCCGAGGACCCGCCGTACCTCGAACTGACCGACGTCGGCAAGGTCTACCGCGGCGGCAAGCGCGCCGTCGACGGCCTCTCGCTGCGGCTCGGCCCCGGGCTGCTCGGCCTGCTCGGACCGAACGGCGCGGGCAAGTCCTCACTGATGCGGATCGTCGCCACCGTCACCCGGCCCACCTCCGGCCGGCTCACCTACCGGGGTGCCGACGTGCTCGCCGAACCCGAGCGGCTCCGCCGCGAACTCGGCTTCCTCCCCCAGGACTTCGGCGTCCACCCGCAGCTCACCTCGCGCGAGTTCCTCGGCTACCTGGCCGCCGCCAAGGGCCTCTCCGCTCGCTCCGCCCGGGCCCGGATCGACGAGCTGCTCGCCCTGGTCAACCTCACCGAGGCGGTGCGCCGCCCGCTCGGCGCCTACTCCGGCGGCATGCTGCGCCGGGTCGGCATCGCGCAGGCGCTGCTCGGCGATCCGCGCGTCATCGTCGTCGACGAGCCCACCGCCGGGCTCGACCCGGAGGAGCGGGTGCGCTTCCGCAACCTGCTGAGCGCGCTCGCCGAGGACCGGGTGGTGCTGCTGTCCACCCACATCGTCTCGGACGTCGAGTCGGTGGCCGGGGACATCGCGGTCGTCGCCGGCGGTCGGCTGCTGCGCCGGGGCAGCCCGGAGGAGCTGCTGCGCGGCCGGAGCGGCCGGGTGTGGGAGGTCCTGGTGGACGCCGGGGCGGTCGCCGCCGTGCAGGCGCGGTACGTGGTGAGCCGGATGGTGCGCACCGGCGACGGCCGGGTCCGGCTGCGGCTGCTCGCGGACGGTTCGCCGTTCGCCGACGCGGTGCCGGTCGCCCCGGACCTGGAGGACGCGTACCTGGGCCTGGTCCGGTCCGCCGCCGACGACCGCCCGGGGGTGCGGCGATGAGCACGACCGCCCTCGCCGCGGCCCGTGCCGGGGCGCCCGCCCGGCTCTGGCGGCTCGCCCTCGGCGACTTCCGGGACCGGGTCCGCCGCCCCGCCTACGCGGTGACGCTGCTGGCCGCCGTCGGCCTCGGCCTGCTGGCCGTCCCGCCCGCCGACGGGCACTGGGCGATCCTCGCGCTGGGCCGCTACCGGGGCGAGTACACCAGCGCGTACGTCGGCACCGCGACCGCGCTGGCCGGCGCGCTCTGGCTCACCCTCGGCGGCTTCTACGTGGTCCGCAAAGGGCTCGGTCGCGACGAGGAGACCGGCGTCGGCCAGTTGCTCGCCGCGACGCCGCTGCGCACCGTCGAGCTGCTGCTCGCGAAGTTCCTCGGCAACCTGCTGGTCCTGGCATCGATGCTCGGCGTGCTCGCGCTCACCGCGCCCGCCCTGCAACTGGTCCGGGGCGAGGACCGCTCGCTCGACCCGGCCGCCCTGCTGACGCCCTTCCTGGTGCTGACCCTGCCGCTGCTCGTGGCGACGGCGGCGCTGGCCGTGCTGTTCGAGACGGTGCCGCTGCTGCGCGGCGGGCTGGGCAACGTCGTCTGGTTCGCCTGCGCCCCGGCCCTGCTGATCGCCGGGGAACGGCCCGGCGCCCCGCTCGGCGGGCTGGGCCTCGGCCCGGTGGCCGCCTCGCTGCGGGACGCCCTGGCCGTGCGCGGGGCCGACCTCGGCGGCGAGGAGTTCAGCCTCGGCCTGACCAAGGTGGACACCCCGCTGGAGCCGTTCCCCTGGGAAGGTGTGGGCCCGGACGGCGGCTTCCTCGTCCAGCGGCTGCTGCTGGTACTGCTCGCGGTGGCGGTCGCCGCCCTGCCCGCGCTCTGGTTCGCCCGCTTCGACCCGGCGCGCCGGGCGTCGGCCGAGCGCAAGCCGCTCCTGGGCGGTGGCGAGGAGGCGCCGGTGCCCGCCGCTCCCCCGGTGCTCGCGCCCACCCTGACCACCGCCGCCCCGGTCCACGCGGGGACGGGCCGCGGCTTCGGCCGCCTGCTGCTCGGGGAGGCCCGGATGCTGTTCGCCGACGCCTCGCGCTGGTGGTGGCTCGCCGCCGCCGGTCTGGTCGCGGCCGGCCTCGCCGTCCCGCCGGACACCGGGGCGGGCGCGGTGCTGCCCGCCGCCTGGATCTGGCCGGTCCTGCTCTGGTCGCGCCTCGGCAGCCGCTCGGCCGAGCACGGCCTGGAGGCCCTGCTCGGCGCCTACCCGGCCGCCCGCGCGCGGCTGCTCGCCGAATGGGCCGCCGGGGTCCTGCTCACCGGTCTGGTCGGCGCGGGCGTCCTGGTCCGCCTCGCGGCGGCCGGTGACACGGCCGGGGTGGCCGCCTGGTCGGCCGGTGCGCTGTTCGTCCCCTCGCTGGCTCTCGCCCTCGGCACCGTCTCCCGTTCCCACCGCCTCTTCCAGGCCCTCTACCTCCCGCTCTGGTACCTGGTGGTGAACCAGGTCGCCGCCCTCGACTTCATGGGTGCGGTCCGCCGGGCTGGCCACCTCGCCGGCCCCTCCCCGGTCCTCGTCGGCGCGCTGGCCCTGGCCCTGCTCGCCGCCACCCTGGTCGCCGCCTCGGCCCGCCGGGCACTGCGCGGCTGATCACCCGTCGGCGACGATCGCGTCGGCGACCGCGAAGCCGGCCTCGCAGACGGGGCAGACCGCGCGACCGAAGACATACGTCAGCACGCCGGCGACCTCGCCCCGGCCGTCGGCGAGCGCGAGGCCGTGCAGGCGCCGGCCGAGGCCGTCGAGGTCGGCGGGGGCCGCGGGGCGCAGCGGACGGGTCTCGACGTCCCCGTCCGCCAGCACGTAGTCCTCGGCGGTCGAGAAGAACCCGGACTCGCCGAGGACGATGAACAGATCGCACTCGCAGTCCGGACAGGCGATCTGGTACTCCTCGTTGACGATCCCCCAGGCCAGCTCCTCGCTCCAGCCGGGGACGCCTTCGAGACCCAGCAGGGCTTGCAGGAGATGGACGTAGTCGGCGGCGTCCGTGCCACCCCTGAGCTGCCGGTTCGCCGCCGCCAGCAGGGTGGCGGTCTCCGCCGCGAACCGCGAGCGGACCCCGCCCGCCCCGTGGTCCTGCTCGGCCCCGGCCATGATCGCGCCGGCCAGGAGCACGGCGTCGACCTCCTGCTCCCGGTCCCCGCACCCGGCCCGTGCGGCCAGCCAGGGCAGGGCCGCGAAGCTGGCCGGGTAGACGGTGCCCTGGTGGTACAGCGCCGACCAGAGGTCGCTCCACAGGTCGGCGGTCGGCGCCGCGACCAGCCGGTCCAGCAGATCCGGGATGTCGTCGGCGGGGCCGTAGGCATGGGTGAGTCGGGACCAGTCCGTCATACCCGGATCCAACCAGCCGGTGGGCCCGGCCCTCGGGCCGGGGGTCGCCGCCCCGGGGCAGGACGCCGTTATGGTGCTACTCTCACTAGCACCATGTTGCTGAAGCTGGAGGCCGGGGACCCGCGGCCGTTGCACGAGCAGGTCGCGGGAGCGATCCGGCGGGCCGTCGGGGACGGCGAGTGCGCGCCCGGCGAACGGCTGCCGCCGGCACGGGAGTTGGCGGCGGCACTCGGGGTGAACGCGAACACGGTGCTGCGGGCACTGCGGGCGCTGCGCGACGAAGGGGTGCTGGAGTTCCGGCGCGGGCGCGGCGTCACGGTCGTCCAGGGCGCCGACCGGCGTGCCGAACTGCTGGACTCGGTGCGCCGGTTGGTCGCGGACGCGGCGCACGCGGGCTTCGGCCGGGAGGACGTCGTCGAGATGATCAGGGGGCTGGAGTGAGCAGGGATGCACAACAGGACGGCCGGCGTGGCGGGCAGGCGGCGGTCCGGGCCGTCGGGGTGCTCGGGGTGCTCGTGCTGCTGCTAGGACTGCCCTGGGGCGCCCGGGCCCGGCTGCCGGAGCCCTTGGCCACGCACTGGAGCGGGGCGCACCCGGACAATTCGTCGTCGCTGATGGCCGCCGTGCTGTTCCCGGCCGGAGTGTGGGTGGTCGGGGCCGCCGTGGCGGAGGTCGTCCGATGGCACGGCGGGGAGCAGGCGCGGCTCTGGGCCGCGGTCGCAACGGCCTTCGGGGGTGCGTTGCTGACGGGCATTCAGGCCTCGATCGTCTCGGCCAACCTGGACCGCCCGAGCTGGCAGGAGGCCCGGCCACTGGGCGTCGAGGTGGCACTGGTCCTGGCGGCGGCGGTCGGGTCCGGCCTGGTGGCCTGGCGTCTCGCCCGGCGCGGCGGACCCGGGCCGCGCCCCGTGACGGCCGCCGACGGGCCGCGGCTCGACCTCCCGGACGGGCAGCGCGCCGTCTGGCTCTCCCGGGCGGTCAACCCCTGGCTGGGCCTGCTGGCCGCCGTGGCCGGCCTGGGCGCGGCGGGCGCGGCCCTGGCCGGGTTCGCCGGGCTGGGCGGTCCGTCCTGGGCGGCGGCCGCCACGCTGGCGGTCGTCGCGCTGGCCGGGGCCGCCTGCTCCTCGGTCCAGGCCCGGGTCACCGAGCAGGGCCTGACCGTGGCCTTCGGCCCGCTCGGCCTGCCGTCCCGGCACTGGGCGCCGGAGCAGATCGCCTCGGCCCGGGCCGAGCAGCGCTCCCCGGCCGAGGTGGGCGGCTGGGGCTACCGGCTGAGCGGCCTGGGCACCACGGTGATGCTGCGCCGCGGCGAGTGCCTGGTGATCAGCCCCCGCGAGGGCGCGGACTTCGCGGTGAGCGTGGACGACGCCGAGCGCGGCGCCGCCCTGCTGAACGCCCTGGCCGCCCGCCGGAACGCCGCCGGGTGAGGCGACCGGCGCGGACCTGCTCGCCCCGGGTCAGCCGCGGCGCTTCGGACGGCCCCGACGGGCAGCCGCCGAACCACCGGAAGCGGAACCCGAGCCGCCGCGCGGGCGGCCGCCGCCGGTGGCGCGGCCCGTGGCCGGTCGGCCGCCGGTGCCCTTGCCCGTGTTCTTCGCGGCGCCGCCGCCCTTGGCCGCACTGCCCTTCGCGGCGCCGCCCTTCGTCGTGCCGCCCTTGGGCTCGGCCGCAGCTGCGGCGGCGCTCTGACCACGGCCGCGGGAGCTGTTGACCGTCCGGCCGCGCACGATGCCGATGAACTCCTCCACCAGGTCGGTGGTCCGGTCCTCCGGCCAGGACAGCGCGACCCGGGACTGCGGGGCGTCCGTCATCGGCCGGTAGGTGAGGTCGCGCCGGTGGTGCAGCCGCGCCAGCGACTGCGGGACGAGCAGGACGCCGACACCGGCCGCGACCAGCTCGATCGCGTCCGCCGTGGTCGCCGGCCGCTCGATGGCGGGCCGGCCGGGCAGCTGCTCCCATTCGAGCGTGTCGTCGCGCGGGTGGAAGACCACCTCGTCGGCGAGGTCCTCGACGGTGGCCTCCTCGGCCGCCGCCAGCCAGTGGTCCTTCGGGAACACCACCACCGTCGTCTCGGTGTACAGCGGGATGGCGCTCAGGCCGGTCCGGTCGACCGGCAGCCGCACCAGGCCCGCGTCCGCGTCGCCCGCCCGCAGCGTCGGTTCGCCGTCGGCGGCGTCCACCGCGACCAGGGCGAGCGGAACGTCCGGCAGCCGCTCCGACCAGACGCGCGCCCACTTGCCGGGGGTCACGCCCGGGACGTACGCGAGCCGGAACGAGGGTGTCACCTGCATCTCTGTCACCCGACCAAGGCTACCGACCGTGACAGGCGGCCCCCGCCGCTCGCTTACCCTGGTCACCATGACATCGCTCAAGCAGAAGACCACGCAGACCATGAAGCCGGCGACGGCGGCGAAGAAGCTCGGGGTCTACCTCGGCGCCACCCCTGCCGACTTCCAGTCGGGCGTGATCTCCCGCGAGGAGCTCACCGCCCTGCAGTCCGAGCCGCCGCAGTGGCTGCAGGACCTGCGCCGCAACGGCCCGCACCCGCGGTCCGTGGTGGCCTCGCGGCTCGGCGTCTCGGCGTCCGGCCTGGCACGCGGCGGCATCACCGAGGCGCTCACCACCGCGCAGATCGAGGAGCTGCGGGACGAGAACCCGGAGTGGCTCCAGCGTGAGCGCACGATCCAGGCGGAGGTCCGCAAGGAGTCCGTCCGGGTCAAGGACAAGCACGAGAAGGAGGAGAAGCGGCGCAAGCAGGCGGCCGCTGCGGCCGAGCGCCAGCAGGCCCGCTGACCTGCGTCTTCACCGTCTTTTCGAATACGCTCCACCCCGGCCCCCCGGCGTTCGCGCCGGGGGGCCGTCGTCTGCCGGAACGGCGGGGCGCGGCGGGCTTCGGCCGGGGGGCCGGTCGGGTGGTGGCGCAAGGCCGCCCGGGTGACCCGGCCGACGTGTCGACGACGTGTCGGCGCCCCGGGTGTGCGTCGGTGGGAACGCGCCGCTCCCGAGCGGCACACGCCCCTGTCCCCGGACCTGAGAGCCGCGCATGCCCCCCACCGCGCACCTGCGCCGACTGCTTCCGACCGCCGCCTGCACCCTGGCCGCAGCCGTCCTCGCCGCCCCCGCGGCGCACGCCGCGCCACCGGGTCTAGGAGGTGGGGCGGGCACCGAACGGGGGGCCGTGATCGACTGGGACCGGGTGGCCGCCTGCGAGAGCGGCGGGAACTGGAGGATCAACACCGGCAACGGCTACTTCGGCGGCCTCCAGTTCGACCAGCCGACCTGGCGGGAGAACGGCGGCCTCGCCTACGCGCCGCGTCCCGACCTCGCCAGCCGCGAGCAGCAGATCGCCGTCGCCGACCGGCTCGCCGAACGGCGCGGCCTCAAGCCGTGGCCGGTCTGCGGCACCCGCGCCGGCCGCACCGGCGAACGGCCGCCGGTCGCCGGCCGGCCGGCCCACAAGCCACCGGCGCACCAGGAGCCGGTCCGCCAGGCACCGGTCCGCCAGGCACCGGCCGACGAGGAGGAGACCACGACCGGGACACCCGCCGCGCCTCCCCCGGCCGACGGGTCCGGCACCTGGACGGTGCGCGACGGGGACACCCTCGACAGCATCGCCGCCGAACTCGGGATCGAGGGCGGCTGGCCCGAGCTGTACGAGCACAACCGCGCCGTGCTCGGCGAGGACCCGGACCTCATCCAGCCGGGGCAGGAACTCGTCCTGCCGCTCTGAGCCGCACCGCCCCCGCCCGCCCCGGGCCCGCGCCACCCGTCAGCCCACCGTGGGCTGCCAGGGGCCGGACTCGGGGCGGGCCTCCGTGGTCGAGCCGTCCGGCCAGGGCGGCACGGTCAGGGCGACGATCCGCAGCGGGCCGGGGCCGTCCTCGTCGGCGCGGAACTGGAAGGCCGTCCCCAGCGGCACCGAGACCGCCGTCCCCGCCCGCAGCAGCTCCACGCTCTCCCGGCCGGACTGCCGCCGCCAGATCCGCCCGCTGCCGCCGATGACGTACCAGAGCTCCTGCACGGTGCTGTGCGACACCGCCCTGCTCACCGCGCCGGGGGCGAGTTCGAAGACCGCCTGACTGCCGAGGCCCTCCAGTACCAGCAGCGGCCGGACGACGGCGCCGTCCGGGGCGCGGACGACCGGGGCGTCCTCGGTCTCGGCGGTGCGGAACGGCTGCTCACCCATGTGCACCCGGCCCCTCTCGGCTCCGGCGGGCCCCCACCCGCTCCCTCCGGCGATGGGACCACACCCCCGCCCGTCCCGCCAGAGCGCCGTCAGAGCGTGCCCGTGTCCGCGGCCGCCGACGGACCGGGCCGGTGCCCCTACCCCCGTCCGGGGCGCCGGCCACCACCACCTTCCCGCCGCGCCCTCCCCGGCGGCTGCGGGTCGCGCCGGCCCTGGAGCGGCTGACCGAGGGCGAGACGCGACTCGCGCTGCTGGCCCAGGAGTTGGGGTTCAGCGACCAGGCGCACCTGACCCGGGTGGTGCACCGGACCGCCGGCCGGCCGCCTACGGGCCCTGCTCGGCCCGGCCGACCCGGTGGCGGGGCGGCGGGCGTAGGCTCGGCGGATGCCCCAGCACTCCTCCTCCGCCCCGCTGACCAGCCTGCACGACCGCGCGGCGCTCGCCGACCGCTTCGGCCGCGACCCGGAACTGCACCTCTTCGAACTCGGCGACCTGGACGAGCCGTTCTGGTCCCACACCGCCTGGTACACCGCCTCGGCGGACGGTCCGGTGGCGCTGCTGTACGCCGTCGGGGAGGTGCCCACCCTGCTCGGCCTGGCCCGGCCCGAACGCGCCGACGAGCTGGCCGGGCTGCTCCGGGCGATGCGGCCGGTACTGCCCCGGCGTCTGCTCGCCCACCTCACCACCGGCGGGGTGGACGCCCTCGCCCCGGACTACCGGGCCGAGCACCGGACGGCGATGCTGCGGATGGCGCTCACCGACCGCGCCGCCCTCGCGCCCCACCTCGGGCGCGAGGCCGGGCTGCTCGGCGCGGCGGACCTGCCGGACCTGCTCGCTCTGTTCGCCGCCGGCTACCCGGACAACTGGTTCGACGAGCGGATGCTGACCACCGGCCCGTACGTCGGCATCCGGGACGACGCGGGCCGGCTGGTCGCCACGGCCGGGGTGCACGTGTCCTCCCCGGAACGGCGGGTGGCGGTGATCGGCAATGTCACCACCCACCCGGAGGCCCGCGGCCGGGGCCTCGCCGCCGCCTGCACGGCCCGCCTCTGCGAGCTCCTCGCGGAGGGCGGCGCCGACCACATCGGCCTCAACGTCCGCGCCGGCCACCCCGCCGCCCTCCCCCTCTACCGCCGCCTCGGCTTCACCACCGTCACCGACTACGACGAGGCCGTGCTCGCAGCAATCTGACGCCCCGCTCCCCCACCAGCACAGGAAGTCGGACCCGCCGACTTCCTGCGCCGACAGCCTGGTCAGCGGGTGACGGGCCAGGTGAGGGTGGCGGTGAGGCGGGGGCGCAGGGCGGGGTCGAGGACGGCGGGGGTGGTGTCGGTGGCGGTGGCGGTGAGGGTGTGGACGCGGCCGGGCGGGCCGGGGAGCGGAAGGGTGCGCAGGTTGACGTCGGTGCGGCCGCGCAGTTGCGGGAGCTCGCGCCCGTCCACCGACCAGGTGAGGGCGGTGCCGGCGACCGGGAGGTCGATGCTGAGGCGGTCGGCACGGGTGAGCGGGGTGCCGGCCGGGGTGGGGCTGGTGAGCGGGACGGCGTGCCGGTAGAACCCGGCGATCATCGCCTCCCGCCCGGGCAGGTTGAACTGCCGCCCCAGCGAACGCATGATCGAGTTCTCGGTGGGCCGGTACAGCCCCTTGGGGAAGTAGCTGGCGCCCTCGTAGGCGCCGACCACTCCCCCGTCGGGCGAGGTCCGCCCGAGCCAGCGGTACCACTTGAGGTGGTCACGGGCCAGCCGGTCGGCGGTGTACATGCTGATGTTGGACACCTCCGGCTCGCCCTCCTCCGCCGGGTAGACGTCGTCGCCGTCGTAGAAGTACTCGTCGGCGAGCTTGCCGACCGAGTGGCCGGTCTCGTGGATGGCCACCTGGCCGGCCCTCGGGTTGCCGCCCGCGACCGTGGCGATGCCGTCGTAGCCGAGCGGGGAGGCGACGTTGTAGCCGGCGCCCCCGTACTTGGCGGTGTTGGCGACGACGAGCACGAGGTCGGCCTCCGGCGCCTTGACGGCGTACTTCTCGACCGCGTCGGTGTCGACGCAGAGCAGGCGCTCGATGTCGTCGCACCAGAAGTAGGAGCCCAGGGCGGTGTGGCGGACGGTGGCCCGGTCCGGGTCGCCGGTGATGCCGGACTCGGCGGAGACGGTGGCGACCGCCCAGACGTTGAACAGGCCCCGGTAGGAGGCGTACGGCTCGACGGAGCTCAGGTCCTGCCACTTGGCGGCGGCGTCGGCGCGGAACCTGTCCTGCTCGGCGGCGGTGTAGCCGTCGCCGATGACGACGACGTCGACCTTGCCCGCCGGTTCGCCGTTGCGCAGGATCGTGGTGACCTCGCCGTCCCCGGCGGCGGGCGCGAGTCCGGGCCGGCCGGCGGCCAGGTACGGGGAGGCCGCGGGCACGGTGGCCCGGCCGATCGAGCCGTCCTCGCCGAACACCTCGACGCCGTACCGGGCGCCGCCCGACGGTGAGGAGGCACCGGCGGACGCGACGGCGGGGGCGCTGCCGAGGGCGGCGAGGGCGAGGGCACCGGTGAGGGCGATCGAGCCGATCCTGCGATGGCGCACGGGCGTTGCTCCTCTGCGGGTGGGGCCGGTGGAGCCGCCATGGTAGGCAGCTGACGGCGCGTCGGCACAAGCCCCAGGTCCCTGGGGACTCAGCCGACGTGCACGCGCGGCCGGCGGGCCGGGTCCGGCTCGGCCTCGCGGAGGACCTCGCGGGTGACCGGCGCGACCTCGCCCTGGCCGAACAGGAAGAACCGCAGGAACTGGGCGAACGGATTGCCCTCGGTCCACTCGAAGTAGATGTGCGGCTGCTGGCCGGTGCGGTCGCGCACGGCGAGCAGCAGCGCGGCGAGGGCGTTGGGCACGCTGGAGCTCTCCAGGCTGAGCAGCCGGTAGCGGTCGTGCAGCACCTCGCCGTGCACGGTGAGCACCGCCTCGAACTCGGACGGATCGCGGACCGTCACCTCGACGAACACCAGGTCGTCCTCGGCGGGGATGTCGTTGTGGGCGCGGATCTGCTGCTTCTTCCGCTGGTACTCGGCGAGGCCGCGACCCTTCGGCTCATTGGCGATCAGCCGTAGCGGACGGTGGGTGTAGTCGTGCACGAAGCGCTCGGCGGCCTCGTCGAAGACGATGTCGGTGACCCGGAGTTCGAAGGCGCGCTTGAGGCGGGAGAGGAAGGAGAGCAGCACGATGGCCGCGATGAAGCAGGCGCCGATCTTCACGCCGTCCGGGCGCTCGGCGATGTTGAGGGCCGTGGTGTAGAGGAAGACGGCCGCGATGATCGCGAAGCCGATGGTCCAGCCGTGCTGGCGGGCGGCGCGGGCGGCGATGGTGACGGCGATGGCGGCGGAGCTGATCAGCACCAGCACGCCGGTGGCGTAGGCGCCGCCCTGGGCGTCCACGCTGGCGTCGAAGATCCAGGTGACCAGGAACGCGATCAGGGTGAGCACGATGACCATCGGCCGCACCGCCTTCGCCCAGTGCGGGGCCATGCCGTAGCGGGGCAGGTAGCGCGGCAGCAGGTTGAGCAGACCGGCCATCGCGGAGGCGCCGGCGAACCAGAGGATGGCGATGGTGGAGAGGTCGTAGACGCTGCCGAAGGTGTTGCCCAGGTACTCGTGGGCCAGGTAGGCGAGCGCTCGGCCGTTGGCCTGGCCGCCCACCTCGAAGGCCGCCTTGGGGATCAGCAGGGTGGTGATGAAGCTGGTGGTGATCAGGAAGACGCTCATGATCAGCGCGGCGGTGGTGAGCAGCTTGCGGGCGCCTCGGATCCGGCCGGCGGGGCGTTCCTCGGTGTCGTCCGGGTCGCCCTCGATGTGCGGCATGACGGCGACGCCGGTCTCGAAGCCGGACAGGCCGAGCGCCAGCTTCGGGAAGACGACCAGTGCGACGCCGATCATCGCGATGACGTTGCCGTGCTCGGCGGTGAGCGCGTCCGCCCAGTCGCCCACCACGTGCGGGGACTTGAAGAGGTGGTAGAAGCCGGTGACGACGACCACCACGTTGAGCGAGAGGTAGACCCCGACCAGGACGACCGCCAGGCCGATCGCCTCGCTGAAGCCCTTGAGGAAGACGCCGCCGAGCAGGGCGACCAGCACCAGGGTGATCAGGACCTGCCGGCCGGCCAGGGCGCTGTTCAGGTGCGGGTTCTCGACCAGGTGGGCGGTGGCGTCGGCGGCGGACAGGGTGATGGTGATCATGAAGTCGGTGGCGGCGAAGCCGAGCAGGGCGAGCACGAAGAGCTTGCCCTTCCAGAACGAGAGCAGGCGTTCCAGCATCGCGATCGAGCCCTGGCCGTGCGGGCTCTCCACGGCCACCCGGCGGTAGACGGGCAGGGCGCCGCAGAGGGTGACGACGACGAGCACGACGGTGGCCACCGGGGAGAGCAGGCCGGCCGCGAGGGCGGCGATGCCGGGCTGGTAGCCGAGGGTGGAGAAGTAGTCGAGGCCGGTCAGGCACATCACCCGCCACCAGGGGCGGCTCTGTTCGGCGGGGGCCTGGGCGTGCGGGCCGGGGTGCTGCTTGGCCCGGTCGGAGAGGCCTTCCAGCAGCCAGGCGCGGAACCGCTGTTCGCGCGGGGTGCCGCCGGCGACCGAGCCGGGGACCCGCGTCCTGCGGCGCGGGCGGTACGAGCCGCCCGCGCCGTCCGTTCCCGAGGAAGCCACCCTGCACCCCTTGTCCACGGCCCCGGATGCCGTCCGTCCGACGGCGGGGCGACAGGGCGACAGGCTATGCGACGGGGCCGCCGACCTGCGGGAACGCCTCGGCGGTGTCCCCTCATCGGGCCAGTGCGGTCCGGACGCGCGGGAGCCCCCCGGAACCGGGCGGTTCCGGGGGGCTCCGTCCGTCGGCCGGCCTTCGGTCAGCGGGCCGGAAGTCAGCCGGCCTTCGGTCAGCGGGCCGGCGGTCAGCGGAAGGTGCGCAGCCGGAGGCTGTTGCCGACCACGAAGACCGAGGAGAAGGCCATCGCCGCTCCGGCGATCATCGGGTTGAGCAGGCCGGCGGCGGCCAGCGGCAGGGCGGCGACGTTGTAGCCGAACGCCCAGAACAGGTTGCTCTTGATGGTGCCGAGGGTCCTGCGGGAGAGCCGGATGGCGTCGGCGGCCGAGCGCAGGTCGCCGCGGACCAGGGTGAGGTCGGCGGCCTCGATGGCGGCGTCGGTGCCGGTGCCCATGGCGAGGCCGAGGTCGGCCTGGGCGAGTGCGGCGGCGTCGTTGACACCGTCGCCGACCATCGCGACGACCTTGCCCTCGCCCTGCAGCCGCTGGACCACCGCGACCTTGTCCTGCGGCAGCACCTCGGCGATCACGTCCTCGGCCGGGATGCCGACCTCGGCGGCGACCGCCTCGGCGACCAGCCGGTTGTCACCGGTGAGCAGTACCGGCCGCAGGCCGAGGGCGCGCAGTTCGGCGATGGCCTCGGCGCTGGTGGGCTTGACCGCGTCGGCGACCTCCAGGACGGCCCGGGCCGCACCGTCCCAGCCGACCGCGACGGCGGTGCGGCCGGCGGCCTCGGCGGCGCGCTTGGCCTCGGCGAGCGCGGCGGGCAGGTGCTGCGACCACTCGGCGAGCAGGGCCTCCCGGCCGGCGACCACGGCGTGGCCGCCCACCACCCCCTGGACGCCCAGGCCGGGGATGTTCTCGAAGCCCTCGACGGCGGGCAGGGTGCCGAGCCGCTCGGCGGCCGCGGTGGCGATGGCGGCAGCGATCGGGTGCTCGGAGGCGTGTTCCAGGGCGCCGGCCAGGCGCAGCGCCTGCTCCTCGGTGACGCCCTCGGCGGTCCGTACGGCGAGCAGGGTCATCCGGCCGGTGGTGACGGTGCCGGTCTTGTCCAGGACGACGGTGTCGACCCGGCGGGTGTTCTCCAGCACCTCGGGGCCCTTGATCAGGATGCCGAGCTGGGCGCCGCGGCCGGTGCCGACGAGCAGGGCGGTCGGGGTGGCCAGGCCGAGGGCGCACGGGCAGGCGATGATCAGCACCGCGACGGCGGCGGTGAAGGCGGCGGTCCAGCCCTCGCCGGTGCCGAGCCAGTAGCCGAGGGTGGCCAGGGCCAGCGTGATGACGACCGGCACGAAGACGGCGGAGATCCGGTCGGCGAGCCGCTGGGCGGCGGCCTTGCCGCTCTGGGCGTCCTCGACGAGCTTGGCCATCCGGGCGAGCTGGGTGTCGGCGCCGACCCGGGCGGCCCGGACGACCAGCCGGCCGCCGGCGTTGACGGTGGCACCGGTGACGGTGTCGCCGACGCCGACCTCGACGGGCACGGACTCGCCGGTGAGCATCGAGGCGTCGACGGCCGAGGCGCCCTCGACGACCACGCCGTCGGTGGCGATCTTCTCGCCGGGGCGGACCACGAACAGCTCGCCGACGGTCAGTTCGGTGACCGGGACGCGGACCTCGGTCCCGCCGCGCAGCACGGTGACGTCCTTGGCGCCGAGTTCCAGCAGCGCCTTGAGCGCGGCGCCCGCGGTGCGCTTGGAACGGGCCTCGAAGTAGCGGCCGGCCAGGATGAAGGCGGTGACGCCGGCGGCGGCCTCCAGGTAGATGTTGGACGAGCCGTCGGAGCGGGCGATGGTGAACTCGAAGCCGTGCCGCATGCCGGGCATCCCGGCGTGGCCGAAGAACAGCGCCCACAGCGACCAGAGGAAGGCGGCGCCGGTGCCGAGCGAGACCAGGGTGTCCATGGTGGCGGCGCCGTGCCGGGCGTTGGTCCAGGCGGCCTTGTGGAAGGGCCAGGCGGCGTAGGTGACGACGGGGGCGGCGAGGGTGAGCGAGAGCCACTGCCAGTTGTCGAACTGGAGGGCCGGGACCATCGCCATCGCGATGACCGGGACGGCCAGGGCGAGCGCGGTGATCAGCCGCCGGCGCAGCGGAGCGAGTTCGCCGGCGGGCTCGGCGCCGCCGTCCGGGCCGGCGGGCTCGGCGGTGGCGGGGCGGGGCACGGCGGCGGTGTAGCCGGTGGCCTCGACGGTGGCGATCAGATCGGCGACCTCGACGGCGCCGGTGACGCTCACCCTGGCCTTCTCGGTGGCGTAGTTGACGGTGGCGGTGACACCGTCCATGCGGTTGAGCTTCTTCTCGATCCGGGCGGCGCACGAGGCGCAGGTCATGCCGCCGATCTGGAGTTCCACCTCGGTGGAGGCGGGTGCCTGGGTGGTCATCTGGGCTCCTCGTGGGTCGTCGGTGAGGCGGTGGGGGCGGGTCGAGGTTCCGGGGCCCGATACCCCCAGGGGGTTCGGGCGGGTGAAGCGGCGGGGGCGCCGGGCCCCGGGCCCGCCGGGTGATCAGGCCCGGCCGGCGAGCTCGTAACCGGCGTCGTCGACGGCGGCACGCAGGGCCGCCTCGTCCAGCTCCGCCTCGGCGGAGACGGTGACCAGGCCGGCCGGGACGTCGACGCGCACGGCGGTGACGCCGGGGAGGGCGGAGACCGCCTTGCCGACGGCCTGCTCGCAGTGGCCGCAGGTCATCCCGGCGACGGCGTAGACGGTGGTCACGGCGGTGACGGCGGCGGGGTCGACGGTGACGGTCGCGCCGGTGGAGCAGGTGCCGTCGGCGGAGCAGCAGGACATGGGTTCCTCCATGAGGTGGGTAGCATCCGGGAGATACCCGGTGGGGGTATCCCCTTGCGATGGCTCCTTTATACCCCTGGGGGGTATGTCATGCAAGCCCTCGACCGCCGGGGGCCATCCTTGACGTCATACCCCCCGGGGGTATCTAATCGAGGGCATCGGAGGACCAGCTCGACGATCCGGGGAGATTCCCATGAACGGCTACCACCACGAGAAGGACCAGGTACAGCGCAGACTGCGCCGGGTCGAGGGCCAGATCCGCGGGCTGCAGCGGATGGTCGACTCGGACAGCTACTGCATCGAGGTGCTCACCCAGGTCTCGGCCGTCACCAAGGCGCTCCAGTCGGTGGCACTCCAGTTGCTCGACGACCACCTCGGCCACTGTGTGCAGGACGCCATCGCCAAGGGCGGCGCCGAGGCCGATGCCAAGGTCGCCGAGGCCTCGCAGGCGATCGCCCGCCTGATGCGGGCCTGAGGCGCACCCGCCGAGCCCGCCCCGTCCAACTCGTCCAGCCCGTCCGCCCCCACGCCCGCGCCGCCAGGAGTCCGCCATGAACACCGCACTGAAGATCGCCGCCTTCGCCACCGGGGTGACCACCGCCTTCGGCGCCGCGTACGGCGTCGGCCACCTGACCGGCGACGGGAAGCCCGCCCCGCGCCCCACCACCGCCGCGCACGCCGGGCACACCCCGGCCCCCGCCGCGAGCGCGGGAGCGGCAGCCGCCGCCGAACAGCTACCCGGCGGCCTCCAGGTCTCCGAACGCGGCCACACCCTGGCCCTGGAGAACCCCTTCGTCACCGCCGGCGCCCCGACCGAGCTGAGGTTCCGCGTCCTCGGCGCCGACGGCCGCCCGGTCACCGACTACCGCCCGGCCCACGAGAAGGAACTGCACCTGATCGTCGCTCCGCGCGACCTCGCCACCTTCCAGCACCTGCACCCCGTCCGCGCCGCCGACGGCACCTGGAGCGCGCCCGTCGCGCTGCCGGCCGCCGGGGAGTACCGGGTGTTCGCCGACTTCACCCCGGCCGACGCCGCCGAGGGCCTGACCCTGGGCGCCGACCTGCACGCCGCCGGCGAACTGCGCCCGGCCCCGCTGCCGGCGACCGGCCGGACCGTCACCGTCGACGGCTACACCGTCACCCTGGACGGCGAGCTCACCCCGGGCCGGGCCGGGCAGCTGACGCTGAACGTCGGCCGGGACGGCCGGCCCGTCACCGACCTCCAGCCCTACCTCGGCGCCGCCGGCCACCTGGTCGCGCTGCGCGCCGGGGACCTCGCCTATCTGCACGTCCACCCCGACGGCCACCTGCCCGAGGGCGCCGCGACGGCCGGCGGTCCGGCGATCACCTTCACCACCACGGCGCCCAGCGGCGGCGAGTACCGGCTCTTCCTGGACTTCCAGCACCGGGGCACCGTGCACACCGCCGCGTTCACCCTCCCGGTGGGCGGCACCCCGGCACCCGCCGCCACCGGGGCGCCCAGCGCAGAGGTGCCCACCACCGCGCCGGCCGGTCACGACGGCGCGGGCCACCAGCACTGACCCCGCGCCCGCCGTGCGAACGGGCCCCGCACCGGAGCGAGGTCCGCGACCGGGTGACGGGGGTCTACAGCAAGGCCACCGCTCCCCTGGTCGGCCGCACCCGGGACCAGGTGCGCGCCTTCCTCGACG